>JBKPGW010000079.1:0-10107 GCA_046729555.1 Actinomycetota bacterium
TGCGATGGTCATGACGAGTCCTCCGGGGAATGGACGGGTACGCAAAAAGACCTTCCGGCTGGAAGGTCTGGATCGAGCGGAACGGGTTGTCTCTGGCCTAGCTCAGCGCCGGCGCAGGCTCCCGCCCCGCTCGCAGCGCCAAGCCCAGAAGGTGCGAGTGGCAGGAGTCATCGCTCGTCTCAGAGTACGGATGCCGGTTGGTACCGTCAAGTTGTGGCTCGTTCCGTCATCGTCAGCGCCGTCCGGACGCCGTTCGGAAAGCTCGGCGGCTCGCTCGCGGACAAGGAAGCGACCGAGCTCGGCGCGGTCGTGATCCGCGAGGCGCTCGACCGCGCCGGTGTCGAGAACGACGAGGCCGAGTACGTGATCATGGGGCAGGTGCTGCAGGGCGGCGCCGGGCAGGCGCCGGCGCGGCAGGCCTCGATCGGTGCGGGGCTGCCGATCGAGATCGGCTCCGACACGATCAACAAGGTGTGCGCGTCTTCGATCCGTGCGGTCGAGATGGCGGATCAGATGATCCGCGCCGGTGACCACCAGGTGATCGTCACCGGCGGCATGGAGTCGATGTCGAACGCGCCGTACGCGTTGAAGAAGGCGCGCTTCGGCTACCGGCTGGGCGACGGGACGCTGATCGACCTGATGATTCACGACGGGCTGACGTCGACGTTCGACAAGCGGCACATGGTCGAGCAGGCGTCGTTCGTGTCTCGCGAGCTTGGTATCTCGCGCGAGGACCAGGACCGGTGGGCGCTGCGCTCTCACGAGCGTGCCGTGAAGGCGATCGACGAGGGCAGGTTCCGGGAGGAGATCGTGCCGGTCGGCGAGTTCGCGGTCGACGAGGGCCCGCGGCGCGACACGTCCTACGAGAAGCTGTCGAGGCTGAAGCCGGTCTTCGATCCGGAAGGGACGACGACGGCGGGGAACGCACCTGGCGTGAACGACGGGGCGTCGGCGCTGGTCGTGACGAGCGAGGAGTTCGCGCGCAAGCGTGGGCTCGAGGTGCTGGCGACGATCGTGTCGCAGGCCTACGTCGCGGACGAGATCGCGTATCTCGCGCGCACGCCGGCCAAGGCAGGCGAGCGTGCGCTCGCGAAGGCGGGCAAGAAGATCGGCGACGTCGAGCGCGTCGAGCTGAACGAAGCGTTCTCGTCGGTCGTGCTCAACTCGGCGAAGATGCTGGACGTCGATCCGGAGAAGGTGAACGTCAACGGTGGCGCGGTTGCGCTCGGCCATCCGATCGGCGCATCGGGCGGACGGATCCTGTCGACGATGATCTACGAGCTCCGCCGCAACGGCGGCGGCCTCGGCCTCGCGGCGATCTGCTCAGGCGGCGGCCAGGGCGACGCCTTGCTGATCGAGGTCTAGCGACTCGATCAGAGGTACGCCGCTACACGCATTGGCGCTCGGCGGTTGTTCTGTTCCGCATCAGTCCGCCTTCGCTTGGTCGGGGTCTGACCCCGGAGGGGTCTGACCCCAGCAGTTCGCAGTAGGCTCGCTCAGATGACGTTCGAAGACGTCCTCGTCGTCGGCGCGGGGCAAATGGGCGGCGGGATCGCGCAGGTCGTCGCCGCATCCGGCCGCCATGTGTCGCTCTACGACGCCCAGCCGGGCGCGACCGACAGGGCGCTCGAGACGATGGAGAAGAGCCTTGCGAAGCTGGAGGAAAAAGGCGGCCCGCCGGCCGACGAGGTGCTCCGCCGGATTACCGTCGTTGAGGACGTCGTGCCGGCGGCGTTGATGATCGAAGCGGTCGTCGAGGACGCCGACGTCAAGGAACAGCTCTTCCATCGCGCCGACGAGGTGCTGCCGCCGGCGGCCGTGCTTGCCTCCAACACCTCGTCGATCCCGATCGCGACACTCGCGGCGGCCACGGACCGACCGGAGAAGGTGATCGGGATGCACTTCTTCAACCCCGTCCCGGTCCTGAAGCTCGTCGAGATCATCCGCGCGCGCGACACGTCCGACGAGACAGCCGATGCGATCACGCAGCTCGCCCGCGAGCTCGGCAAGACGCCGGCCGTTGCGAACGACTTCCCGGGCTTCGTCTCGAACCGGATCCTGATGCCGTTCATCAACGAAGCGGCGTGGGCATTGCACGACGGCGTCGCCGAGGCAGAGGCGATCGACACGATCGCCAAGCTCGGCTTCGCGCACCCGATGGGACCGCTCGCACTGGCCGACCTGATCGGCCTCGACACGTGCGTCGCGATCATGGAGGTGCTGCAGGAAGGGCTCGGCGACGACCGCTACGCGCCCTGTCCGCTCCTACGCGAGCGGGTCGCGGCGGGCAAGCTCGGCCGGAAATCCGGTGGCGGTTTCTACGAATATTCGTAAGAACGCATAAAATCCGCGTGTTTGCAGGTTTTCGCTGCGCGCGGGGTCTTCATTAGCAGCACTCAAGTCCAATGCCCGTGCTGCCGACAAACGGGTTCAGGTACGGGAAAGGGAGGTTTCGCGTCTTGCGGATCCTGCTGGTCGACGATGATCCCGCGCTCCGAACGTTGCTGAGGACGACGTTCGAGGTCGCAGACGTCGCAGTAACCGAGGCTGATAGTGCCGACGCGGCGCGCAGGCGAATTCGCGCGACGCGCCCGGACGTGATCGTGCTCGACGTGAACATGCCGGGCACGACGGGGCTCGAGTTTTGCGCCGAGTTGAAGAACGATCCGGCGACGAGCGAGATCCCGATCATCCTTCTGACGGGGTCGTCGGGCGGAACGAGCGCCGCTGCGAAACGCGCCGGCGCCGACGCCTTCGTACGCAAGCCGTTCAGCCCACTCGAGCTGCTCGCCGTCGCCGAGCGGCTCGCCGGCGGCCTCTACGGCGTGCCGTTCCGCGCGTCGAAGAAGCGTGGTGCCGGGCCGCAAGAAGAGCTGCTCCTGTACGCGCGCGACCTGCGCCACCTGCTCGAGCTCGAGCGCGGGCAACGCGAGCTGTTGCAGAGCGCCTACATGGAGACGGTCTCCGCGCTCGCGAGTGCGCTCGAGTCGAAGGACACCGGCACGCGCGCCCACTCCCAGCGCGTCGAGAACTACGCGATGGCGCTCGCCAAGGCGGTGGGCGAGTACGGCCTCGTGCACGACCCGAGCACGCCGTACGGATTCCTCCTGCACGACGTCGGCAAGATCGGGATCCCCGATGGGATCCTGCAGAAGCCCGGACCGCTCAGTCCGGCCGAACGGCGGCGGATGCAGACGCACACGGTTTTAGGCGAGGCGATGCTCTCGGGCGTCGCGTTCCTGAAGGGCGAAGGGCTGAAGATCGTCCGCTCGCATCACGAACGCTGGGACGGTCGCGGGTACCCGGACCGCCTCTCCGGCGACGGGATCCCGTTGGGCGCTCGCATCTTCGCCGTTGCCGACTCGCTCGACGCGATGACGAGCCATCGCCCCTATCGGCGAGCGATGAGCTGGCAGGCCGCCCGGACGGAGATCCTCGACCAGCGCAAGCGCCAGTTCGACCCGGATGTCGTCGACGCCTTCGTCTCGGCGGAGGAGAACCTCAAGGAAATCCGCCGGGAGCTGACCGCGGCCTAACCGGGCGAGGCGTACCCTGTCGCCCGAGGGTGGACTTCGACCTAACCCAGGACCAGCGCGAAATCCAGGCATTGACGCGCGATTTCGCCCGCGCGGAGATCGAGCCCAACGCGGCGCAATGGGATCGCGAGCATTACTTCCCGCGCGAGCTCTTCGCCAAGCTCGCCGAGCTCGGACTGATGGGAGCCTGCGTGCCCGAGGAGTACGGCGGCGCCGGCGCGGACTTCCTCTCCTACATCATTGTGCTCGAGGAGCTCTCTCGGGCGGATGCCGGCGTCGGCGTGACGGTTGCGGTGCACACGAGCGCCGTGACGCTGCCGCTCCTCACCTACGGCACCGATGAGCAGAAGTCACGGTTCGTTCCGCCGCTCGCACGCGGCGAGCATCTCGGCGCTTTCGCGCTGACCGAGGCCGAGGCCGGCTCCGACGCCGGCGCGATCCGCACGAAGGCCGAGCCGGCGCCCGAGGGCGGCTGGACGATCACCGGGGCGAAGCAGTGGATCACGAACGGCCGCTACTCGGGGACGTTCCTACTCTTCGCCCGTACCGACCAGCAGACGGCCGGCGCACGGGGAGTGAGCGCCTTCATCCTCGACGCCGACCACGTGCGCATCACGCGCGACGAGGAGAAGCTCGGGCTGAACTCCTCCGTGACGAACGACATCGTCGTCGAGGGCGCGCACGTCGAACGCGACCGGCTGCTGCACGAGGAGAACCGCGGCTTCCGCGTCGCGATGACGACGCTCGACGGCGGGCGCATCGGCATCGCCGCGCAGGCGCTCGGGATCGCACAAGCCGCGTACGAGGTTGCGCGCGAGTATGCGCTCGAGCGACGCGCGTTCGGGCATCGCATCGGCGACTTCCAGGCGATCCAGCACAAGCTCGCGAACATGTCGATGGAGATCGACGCCGCACGCCTGCTCGTCTATCGCGCGGCTTGGCTGAAGCAGCAAGGGCGGAAGCACACCGAGGAGGGCGCGAAGGCGAAGCTGTTCGCGTCCGAGATGGCGCGCCGCCAGACGGCCGAGGCGATCCAAGTGCTCGGCGGCTACGGGTACACAAAGGAGTTCCCGGTCGAGCGCTACTACCGCGACGCGAAGATCACGGAGATCTACGAGGGCACGAGCGAGATCCAGCGCCTCGTGATCGCGCGTTCGATTCTCGGCCTGTCGGAGCGGACGCTTGCCGTCAAGTCGTAAGCGCGACGAGCCCGTCCGCCTGACGCGCATCTACACGCGCGCCGGCGACAAGGGCGAGACGTCCCTCGGCGACGGCTCGCGCGTCCCCAAGCTCGACTGCCGGATCGGCGCGTTCGGCACCGTCGACGAGCTGAACGCAGCGCTCGGTGTCGTGCTGGCCGACCGGGACTTGCCCGCATTGCTCCGCGACCCACTCGACCGCATCCAGAACGACCTGTTCGACGTGGGCGCCGACCTGTCCGTCCCCTTCGGCATCGGCGACCGGCTGCGCGTCGAGGAGGCGCACGTCGACCGGCTCGAGCGACTCTGCGACGACTTCAACGCCGACCTCCCGATGCTCAAGAGCTTCGTCCTGCCCGGCGGCACTCCCGCGGCCGCCCGCCTCCACGTCGCCCGCACGATGTGCCGCCGCGCCGAGCGCGATGCGCTGACCGCCGACGGCGAGACCGGCATCAACCCGCTCGTACTCGCCTACCTGAATCGGCTGTCCGACTTCCTCTTCATCGCGGCGCGCTGGGCGAACGCCGACGCGGGCCGCGACGAACCGCTCTGGCGGCCTGGGGGGTCTGACCCCGAAGGGGTCTGACCCCAGCGGTTCGAGCTGTTGTGACCGGTTCGAAGGCTGAGGTCAGACTCCCTGCGGGGGTCAGACCCCTCTAGCGTCGCTTCGCGAGCCGCTGGATGACCTTGGCGAGCGTCGCGGGCGGCGTCGAGCGCGGCAGGACGACAGTCGCGCCGGCCTTCAGCGCCGCCGCCATCGTCTTCGGTCCGGCCGCAAGGGCGACGATCTTCACCGACGGGAACACCGTGTGCAGGTCGCGCACGACTCCGAGGCCGAGCTCGTCGACGTCGACAACGATCACCCGGACGTCGCAGGTGCGGTCCGCCGCTGCGTCGAACGCCGGCTCGACTCCGGTGACGATCTTCGGCTTCTGCTTGCCGAGCTTGCCCCTGACCTCTTGTGCCGCAGTCCCGGCCAGTACGATCTCGACCTTCTGCACAGGGACCACCGAGCCGATCACGCGGATCTTCACCGTGCGTGAGACCGTCTCGCGCCCGGCCCGTGCGCTCCAGGGCAGCTTGTAGATGCCCGGACGCCGCACCTGGCGCGGAATCCGCAGCTTCACGATCGTGCGGCCGGCGCGCACCGAGAAGCGCCACGTGTAGAGCTTCACGCCGCGCGGGCTGGACAGCTGCGCTGTCACGCGCGCCGCGCGCGTCACCGTTACCCGCGCTGCGATCTTCTTCCGCACCGACGGCTTGAACTTCGGCGCCGTCACGACCTTGAACACGAGGCTCGTCGAGGCGCCGCCGGGCGCAACGGTCAGGTCGATCGCAGAGCCTTGCCCGGCCAGTACGAGGCCGTCCGGCCCCGTCACCGTTCCGGGGTTGCCCGTCCCGCCCACGGTGAGCGAGCCGACGCTCAGGCCGCGCGCGGCCAGCGCAGCCTCGGCCTGATCCGGCGTCATTCCGATCAGCGACGGCACCGGCACCAGCGGCTGCGTCAGCTCGCTCTGGTTGCCGGCGAGGTCGGTCTCCTGCACCCGGATGATGCGAGTGTCACCCGGCGTCCAGCCGGCGACCGTCGCCGCTGTGAAGTCCGGCCCGTAGTGGCCCGCATCGCTCGAGTCGGAGAACACGGTCACGAAGTCGTAGGTGCCGCTGTTGTCGGTGCCGGGCAGCCACCGGATCGTCAGGCCCGTCGGGCCGACGTAGCCGCGCACGTTCTGCGGCGCCTGCGGTGCCTGGAGGTCGTGCAGCAGCGCGAACAGCGACAGATGCTTGGTCAGGACGTGGAAGCCGCTCGCATCGGTGAAGAAACCGTCGTCCCAGCCGGACGGGAGCGTGCCGGCCGTCGGCACACGGTGGATGACGCGCCAGGCGGTGCCGTCCCACGTCGCAGGCACGAGGCCACGCTCGGTCGAGTGAATGACGATCTCGACCGGCTGCGCCAGCTCGTGCAGCTGCATGCCGGAGAGCGCCCACCAGGCCGTGACGTCCAGCGCCTCGGGACCCGGGCCGAAGCCGTTGGCGAGGCCGCTCGGCGCGGCGGTCGGCGCGATGCGCAGGACGATCCAGTCGTTGCCGGACGTCGACCACGCGCCGGCGGGCATCGTCGCGGACGCGAACCCGTCTGCAGCCGTGACCGTCGTCGGATCTGACGAAGACGTGTTCCTCTCGACGTACGGTGCCGCGCCGGACGAGTAGACCGTGAAGTGGAGGCGGAACGGCGCCCGCTTGCCGCTCGGATCCTGCAGCTCGCCGGCAAGCGTGTGCGGGCCGACACCGAGCGCGCCCGTGTTGTAGTCGATGCTCGTTCCGCTCACGACCGGCGCCACCGTCGCGGCGCCGTCGAGCGTGACGCCGACCGGCGTCGCCGGCTCGCTCGTCACGAGCGAGATCGCGCTCGCCGCGCCGACGGTCGAGCCGTCGGCCGGGGACGAGGAGACCACATGCGGGGCGGTGTTGTCCACGCGCACGCCGGACACGACGTCCTGCGACGAGTTGCCGAGGTTGTCCGTGACCGTCGCGCGCAGGTCGTAGAGGCCGTCCGCCAGCTTCGTCGTGTCGTAGGCGAGGCTCCACGGGGAGGACGTGTCCGTGCCGAGCGACGTCCACGTCGCGCCGCCCGCAGGCGTCGCAGCGAAGACGACATTCGTCGCGGCGGTCCCGCTGACCGTCGCGCTCAGCGTGACCGTCCCGAAGATCGTCGAACCGGGACTCGTCAGCGTCACCGTCGGCGCCGTCACGTCCACGTTGAACGTGACCACCGCACCGGTGAACGTGTTACCGGCGCGATCGGTGATCACCGGGCGCATGTCGTAGCTGCCGGTCGAGACGGTGGTCGCGTCCCAGGTCGCGTCGAACGGCGCGCTCGAGGAGGAGGCGATCTGGCTGAACGAGCCGCCGCCGGTCGGGCGCAGCTCGTAGCTCAACGACGCCACTCCCGAGCCCGCGTCCGAGACGGATGCACTCAGCGTGACGCTGGTCCCACCGACGGTCGACCCGGCGGTGGGCGCCGTCAGCGAGCCGGCCGGCGCGGTGTTGTCGATGCGGATGTTCGCGCGGATCGGGCTCGTGCCGGTGTGGCCGGTGCCGTCCCTCGCAACCGCGCGGAAGTCGTAGAGACCGTCGGCGAGCGTCGTCGTGTCGAGCGACGTGCCCCACGGCAGCGTCGAGTCGCTGGCGATCGTCGTCCAGGCGCCGCCGCCGGCCGGCCGCCGCTCGAAGTCGACCTGGATCGTGTCTGCGTCGGACGAGGCAGACAGCGAGACGGTGCCGCTGAGGTTCTGGCCCGGATCGGCAAGCGTCGGCGTGGGCGAGAGGTTGTCGACGGTGACGTTGCGGACGGCGGAGGTCGTCGAGTTGCCGGCCATGTCGGTGACGACGATCTGGATCGTGGCGGCGCCGTCGGGCCCGCTCGCCGTGTTCCAGCTCCAGCCGAACGGCGCGGTCGTGTCGGTGCCGACCGAGGAGCCGCGCACGAAGAACTCGACGGACGCGACCGGGGACGTGACGTCTGAAGCCGACGCCGCGATCCCGACCGTGCCGGTGACGATCTGGCCCTCGGTCGGCGCGCCGACGGTTGCGACATCGGGCGCCGTGTTGTCTACGACCTTCTCCGGCAGGTCGGCGCTGGTGACGTTGTCCGCGTTGTCGGTGATGAGGATGCGCAGGTCGTAGTGGCCGTCCGGCACCGCCGTCGTGTCCCAGTCCGCCGTGTACGGCGCCGGACCGGTGGTGTCGGTGCCGACCGTCGTCCACGTGGAGCCGCCCGCGTCGGTGTACTCGAAGGCGACCGACTTGATGCCCGAGCCATCCGGATCCGGGGTCGCGCTGAGCGTGACGGTGCCGCGCAGATAGTCGGCGGCCGAGCAGGACGGGCAGACGGGCGGCGTCGCGTCGATCAGCACTGTGGCGCTCTTGACCGTCTCGATGTTCCCCGCGTTGTCGACCGAGAAGTAGGCGATCGTGTGTGCGCCGTCGTTGGAGCCGTCGGCCGGTGCGGGGATGACCACACTGGTGCCGACGGTGTAGGTCGGGTTGCCGTCGACGGTGTACTCGGTGACGTTGACGCCCGAGCCCGCGTCGGACGGCGTCAGCGTGACCGTGACCGGGCTCGCGTGCCAGCCGCTCGGCGCGTCGTCGCTCGTGCTCGGCTTCGTGTTGTCGACGAGCTTCGTCACCGTCGCCGAGGTCGTCGTGTTGCCCGCGGCGTCGGTGGCGATCACGTGCAGGTCGACGTTCCCGTCCGCGACGGAGGTCGAGTCGAAGGTCGAGCCGGTCGGCTGCCAGGTCGCGCCGCCGTTGGTCGAGTACTCGTACGCGACGCCGACGACGCCGGAGGCGTTCGCCCCGCCCGGATCGCTCGTGCTGGAGCTGAGGCTGACGGCGCCGCGCAGGTACGCGCCCGGGTCGTTCAGCGTCGCGCTCGGCGGTGTGTTGTCGACGAGGCGGTCGGTGACCGGCGTCGCGGCGGCCTGGATCCCGGCGACGTCGAACGCGACTGTGCGGAAGTCGTAGTGGCCGTCGGAGACGCTCGTCGTGTCGAAGCTCCCTTGGAAGCCGTCACCCGGGGTCGAGTCCGTCGCGATCGTCGTCCAGACGCCGCCGCCCGTTGGCGCCTGCTGGAAGTCGACGTGGTCGATCCCCGAGCCGGAGTCGGCCGCGGAACCGGTCAGCGTCTTCGTCGCGCGCAGATACGGGCCGGGGTCGTCCTGGCTCGTCGTCGGCGGCGTGTTGTCGATCCGAACGTTCGTGACCGCCGCGGAGGCCGCGCTGTTGCCTGCAACGTCGTGGACGACCATGCGCAGCTGGTAGACGCCGTCGGCGACGCCCGTCGTGTTCCACAGGATCGAGTCGTACGGTGCCGAGGAAAGCGTCCCGATCGAAGCCCAGCTCGAGCCGTCGGCCGAGTACTCGTAGTCGACGGAGGCGAGGCCCGACGCATAGCCGCTGGCCGGCGGGTCGCTCTCCGTCGAGGTGAGCGTCACCGTCTGGCGGATGTTGGCGCCGGGGTTGTCGAGCGTGCCGCTGGGGTTGCTCGTGTCGCGGTGCCATGTCCACGTGTCCGGCGACGCGTCCGTGTTGCCAGCCGGGTCGGTCGCGCGGACGTCGAAGGTGTGCGCGTTGTCGGTCAGGCCGCTGACGCTGTGCGGGCTCGTGCAGGGCGCGAAGGCACCGCCATCGATCCGGCACTCGAAGCTCGAGCCCGGCTCCGAGGAGCTGAACGTGAAGGTCGGGCTCGCTGCGTTCGACGGGTCGGCCGGCTTGCCGACGATGGTCGTGTCCGGCGCGGTGCGGTCGACGTCGACGTTACGGATGACGCTGGACGGATGCCCAGCGTTGTCGGTCGCGACGGCCGCGAGTGC
>JBKPGW010000080.1:0-2744 GCA_046729555.1 Actinomycetota bacterium
AAGGACGGTCCCGTCCGCGGCCGTCCTTCTCCTTTTTCTGGCCTGGCCCCTGGCGTCGCTCCCTCAAGGGGTGGTTGCCGACGAGGCGAGACGCCCCGCGTTTTGTCTTTGCGACTTATGGAGTCGGCTGAAAGCGCGACACTCTCGCTCTGTGGTGGCTAACGGGCATGGTCGGCTGGTTCCCCTCCTCGCAGTTGCCTGCGTCGTCGGTGGTACTGCCACGAGCTCATTCGGGCACGCGATGAAGAGCCCTCTCGCTTGGATCCGGGCCCCGCGCGAGTTGAGGGTCGTCAGCTACTACCCGGCCGACGCCGCTTGGAGCAAGATGTGGGCGGACTGGCGCCCAGAGGTCGTCGCGGCCGACCTGGAGCGCGTTGCTTCGCTGCACGCCAACACCGTGCGAGCCGTCGTTCAGCCGGGCCTGTTCGGGTATCCCCATCCTTCACCGACGTATGCCTCGCGGTTGCGCGAGTTCGTTTCGCTCGCGGCAGATGCGCGCCTCCACGTTCAGCTGACGCTCTTCGACTGGTGGTACGAGTGGTCCGATTTGCGCGGATCTCGAACCTGGGCGCAAGAGCTGCTGTCGCCGTACAGCGGCGATCCTCGCGTGGCGGTCGTTGAGCTGCGAAACGAGATCGTCGTGAAGCGTCAGACGATGTCCTGGGCGCGCAGGATGATTCCGTTCCTCCGTGCCCTCATGCGCGGTCGCACGCCGGTGACGCTGTCGGTGACCGGCAGGGATCCCGTCCGGCGACTCGCCGCCTTGAAGCGAGGACTTCGCTCTGTCCGTCCGGACTTCTTTGACATCCACTACTTCGGCGGTGGCGGCGAGGTCGCCACCAGCGTGTTGAGCCGCGCGAAGACGGTTGCCTCGCCCACCCCACTCTGGGTCGGTGAGACCGGCTATCCGACCACGACGTCGCTCAGCGGATACGGACGCGTACCGCGGACCCCACAAGGGCAAGAGGCCGCGCAGGCGCATTTTCTCGCCTCCGTAGGCTGGGCCGCACACGCGAACGCCCTTCCCGCCCCCGGCGTCTGGACGCTGAACGACTTCCTCCCTTCCGCCCTTCCTGACGGGCGCGCGAAGACGCCTGATGCAGAGTTCCATTACGGCCTGTTTCGGACCGACGGGTCCGAGAAGCCCGCGGCGCGCGTCGTCCGCGACACCTTCTGCGGACGACCGCCGATCGCCTTCAACAGCAGCTTCGAGGAGATGGTGGCGGCCGAGGACGGCAACCTCGTTCCAGCACGATGGTCAATGGCAGGCTCTGACGTCGCGTTCGCCGATGACGCGACCGTCGCGAGAAGCGGAGTCGCGTCCGCGCGTCTGACACCGACAGCGGCGGGCGCGACCGCATCGCTCTCGATCACCCCTCCAAACGGAGCGGCACGGGCCGGTCAGCATGTCTCAGTTCATGCCTGGGCGCGGAGTTCCGACGAGCAGGGTAAGGCTCTCGTCGTGATTGAGTGGTTCGACCGCCACAACCATCTGATCCGCCGGAGTTCCTCTCGACCACTGCAGCCGGCGTCGACTGTATGGAGCCGCCTCGAGGTAACCGCACGCGCCCCTGCAAGGGCCGCCTACCTACGGATCGAACTCGTCGCGCAGCATCTCACTGCCCCCGTCTGGTTCGACGACGTTTCATTTCAAAAGACCCGTCGCACGCGGTCTGGAAGATGGACGAGAAGTTCGCGCGCACCCCCCGAGGTTTCGCGCGCCGCGGCATCGCAATCCCGCTGCTCGCCGAAGGGCAAGACTGACGGCTTCGCACACCCACGCCCGATCCAGAAACGCGAGCGCTTCCGCGTGACCTCCACCTGCAAGCCGACGGTGGGTCGCTGTCGCGTTTTGGCGGAACTGCGACAGCGGACCTCGGCCCCCGGGGGCGCGCTGCAGCGAACGACTCGAGCAATTCCGTTGACCCCCGGATCGTGGCGGACCGGCTAGCAGCTTTCGGTCTCCGGCGCCGCGACTCGGCGATTGTGGACGCATCCTGGGGCAGTGGGAAGATGTGCTTGCTGACTCTGGACACCGCCACATCTGTGCGACAACGTCCCTCGGCGGTCGAAGCGCGAGCTTATTATCCGCAGGCTTCGGGAGAGCTGCGAGGACGAGCGCCTGTCACTCCACACGTTCGCTGCGACACGTTCGCTGCGCGGGTCGAAGAGGTCTACGCCGCAACGAGCCGGGCGCAACTCGACGAGCTCGTCGTTGACCTTCCCGAGCGCTCTGCTCTTGCACGAGCCTTGTCTGCGGCGGTTTGTTGTTTGTCGCGCTTGACGGCGCTGGTTGAAGATGCGTGGCGCGAGCCGAGGACGCCACGCTTTGCCCTGCCCATCAATGGCACTGTCATGCTCGGACGCTCGCGCGACTGCGACTGCGTTCTTACTGACCCGACGGTCTCGCGCCGACACGCGAGCTTGCGCTACCGCGATGGAACATGGTGGCTCCGTGACCTTCGGTCGTCCAACGGCACGTGCGTCAACGGCTGCCGGGGTGGTGGACGAAGTCGAGGTACGAGCCGGCGACCGGGTGAGCTTCGGCGCCGCGACCTACCGCCTCGGCCCGCCTGCTAGCTTCCGAGCACGGCTCGGGAGCGATGCGTGCCGCACCTAACGCGCGGTTGCGCGGTTGCGCGTCCGTTCCTCCGTCCCACCTGACCAAGTGGCCGATTTCGCGTTCGGGTTGTCGCAGTTGAGCCGAACGGCGACACGGAGCCGTCTTGCTGTCGATCCGTGAC
>JBKPGW010000081.1:0-10973 GCA_046729555.1 Actinomycetota bacterium
AACGGGGAGTTTCCGCTCGTCGGCCAATGCCAGACGAACGCGTTCGTCATACACCTGCGCGCGATTCCCGCGGGCGACGCCGTGCCGCCCGGCTACCAGAGCACGGGCTCGACGACCGGCGGCGCAACCGTCTACTACGCGCTCACGGAGCGCTGAGCCGTTGCAGACGACGAAGGAGACCCGCTCAGGGTCTCCTTCGGCTGGGCCCTCGTTCCGAGTGCGGGAACCTGACCGGAGGTTATTTCGTTGCCTGTGCGGGCCTCGTCGCCCGGCAGGAAAATCTCTTTGAACGCACGGCGCGGATACGCCGCAGCAGTCAGCCCTGAACGTGCGAACGATCACAATGGCTGCAATGGCTGCACTCGGCGTTCGCTCGAACGCCAGCGAACCCGCTCGCCCGACCCGTAGTGCTGCAAACAGCTGGGTTTAAGCGAACGGACGCGAACGGGCTCGAACGGTCGCGAGCATTTGCCATGCAGAAGGTCGTGGGTTCGAGTCCCATCATCCGCTCTCGGGTCGGTTCTTACGCGGAGCCGGGGTCCAAGTGCCTTGAGGGCCGGGCGCCGCTGTGCTTACATCGTTTGCGCAAGGGGCATGCGGCCTGCTACCGGGAGAGAGGGAGGACCAACTGTGCAGGGCTTGAGGATTTCGCGCCGCTCGGCTGCGGCGCTCTTACTCGTCATTATCGGCGCGCTCGCCGGCGGGGCGGGCACAGGTCACACAGCGCCGGGAATCACCTTTCAGTTCGAGCCGCTGATCGGTACGAGCAGCATCAACGAGATTCCGAAGGTGTCGTACGGCCGCGGGATCGGCTTTCACCTGTTCGTGCAGAACACTGGCACCAACAGCACACCTCAAACATCGTCGGTTGTTGTCACGAGCGACTCGGCGACGTTCGACACCGCTGCCGCGATGTTCAACGGCGCCACGGTGACGTGCGCCGCAAATCCCAGTGACAACAAGCAGATGGTCTGTCCCCTGCCGACCGGAACGTTGACGCCGGGCGATACGTTCGAGGCGTTCTTCCGGTTCATCGCGCCGACGTCGACGGACATCAAGCAAGTGTCCACCACCGCATCGCTCTCGGTGGCGGCGCAGACGGTCGGTGGCAAGAAGCAGGGCAACAAGGGGACATCGCTCGCCTCCAGCACTCTGAAGACGGATCTCGTCTCGGACGTCACGATCGACAACGCGTACCTTCGTGGCCACGAAACCGCCTCGACGGTCGAGCCGCTGAGCTCGGGCCACCCCCAGAACTTCAGCCTGACGACACCGTCTGACCTGCTCAATTCCGCCTTCGGCGCCGCCGTCGGCATCCAAGACCACCTCGGGACCCCGTCCGATCCTTGCGTCGCCGGGCTGCTCAGCTGCACGACGCTGACGATTCCTGCCGCCAAATTCGCCGAGTCGGCGCCGGGGGTCCCGTTCCCCGGTAACCCGTTCTACGACGGGACCACGTCACACCCGTACGGGTGGACGATGAGCGCGCAGTACCCGCCGGGCTTTCAGCTCCACGGGATCGTCCACGTCGACGACAACGGGGTCCCGCAGCAGGTCGTGAGCTGCGCGAGCATCGTCGGCGGCCACCCGACCCCGGCCTACCCGCTCTGCTGGAACCACCTGACGCAACTCACGAACCCGAAGGTCCTGCAAGCGGATGGGGAGGGACTCGAGAACGGGAACACCGGCTGGAACTAACGCCGGGCTGATCAAGAAGCGATGGGGCGAGCAGGCGCCGGTTCGGCGTCGAGCTCGCCCAGTCGCTCGACCATGACCGAGCTGCCCTTCGCCAACGCCAGTTCGTGTGCCCGGGCGAGTAGGTCGCGTCCCTCTGCGCCGGCTCCGTCGAGCAGGAGAATCCGGGCCAGGCACGCGAGCGCGCGGACCTGGTTGACGACGTAGTCCGTCGAGGAGAGCAGTTCGACTGCCTCGCGCGCGAGGGCCTCGGCTTCGTCGAGCTCGCCGCGCGCTGAGAGCGCGGTCGCGCGGGCCAATCGCCAAAGAGTCTGCGGGTCGATGTCGTCGTGGGCGGCAAGGTCTTCTGTCTCGAGGGACAGCGCCTCGGCCTCTTCGAGCCGACCCTGCGCGCCGAGCGCCTCCGCGAGTAGACCCGCCACCGACGAAAGCAGGTAGCGCTCGCCGAGGCGGGAGAAGTAGTCGTAGCCCCGTCGCAGCTCGCGTTCGGCAGCGACGGGATCTCCGGCGAGGAGCTCCACGCTCCCGGACGAGAGAGACACCGTGGCCGCGTCGACGGGCAGCCCGAGCTCTTCGAAGGTTGCGAGCGCGGAACGATAGAGCTTGCGGGCGCGATCGAAATTCCCGCGCATCGCCTCGAGTTGGCCACGCACGCACACGATCACCGCCTCGGCCTGGCGGTCTCCCTCAACGCGCGTCGCGATCTCCTCGCACCGCGCGATTCCGGCTTCGACCGAGCTGGGTCCCCACGCGATCGCCTGGGCATACTGGACCGAGGCCCGCCGCTCCTGACGGACGTCTCCCGCCCGACGGGCGTGCTCGATCGCGTTCGTGAGCGCTTCAGCCGCGGCCCCGTAGCGGCAGGCGGTCAAGCTGTTCCACGCCAGGACCCGCCAGGCGCGTGCGACGCCCACGTGATCGTCCTCCTCTTCGCAGCGAGCGATCGCGTCGTTGGCGATCGCCGTCGCCTGCTCGCTCCACCCGTCCGTCTCGCCGGTGAGGAGACGCACGAGCAGCCCGACGAGCCGCGCATTCGCGGCCAGAGTGCGCTCGCCGACGAGCTCGGCCGTGGCGACCGCGTCCTCGAGCAGGCTGGTCGCCTCTTCGAATCTTCCGAGCTGAATCAGGGCCTCGCCGAGGTCGGGGAAGATTGCGAGCCGTGCCGGCGCCTGGGGAGGCAGCGGGGACGTCGCCCGCAGCAGCAGGTTCGCGGCCGCGTTCATATCGCCGCGGACGAAAGCCCGGCGACCCGCCGATGCCAGCCGTCTCGACGCCTCGGCGCCGATCGCGAGCGCGTGCTCGTCGGTGAGCCCGAGCTCGACCAGGTAGCGGTGGGCCTGTTCGAGGTGGTAACCAGAGATCTCCTCGAACTCCGTCGCGCGATCGCCGTTGACACGATCGGCCCACTGAACGAAGCGTTCGTGCAGCGTCGCGCGGGCGCGCTTCAGCAGGCCGTCGTAGACGCTATCGCGGATGAGGACGTGGTGAAAGCGGTGGAGGGTGTCGGCGGCGAGCCGGACAAACTGCTTCCGCTCGAGCTCGCCGAGGCGGGTTCCGACCTGATCGCGGACGAAGTCGTCCACCAGCTCCTCGAGGGCCGGCTGCTGGAAGTAGTGGCCGATCACCGACGCCGGGTCGATGACCGCGCGCTGCTCGCGCTCGAGGCCGTCGAGCCGCGCGGTCAGGAGCGCGTTGATCGACGGCGGCACCCAGTCCGGCTGGAGGTCGCCGGTGCGCCACACTCCGTCCTCGAGGAGCAGGAGGCCTTCGTCGATCATCATCGACAGCAGTTGCTCGACGAAGAGCGGGTTGCCGTCTGCGGCCTCGACGATGTTCGATCGCGCATCGTCGGCGATGCCGGTGTCGCCGAGCAGGTTGTCGACGATCTGCGCGCTCGCGGCAGCCGAGAGCGGCGTCAGCGCCAGGTGCTCGAGCTGCTCCCATGCCGGCCTGGCCTCGAAGAGCTCGGGCCGCGCGATGCAGAGCAGGAGGGCGGGAGCGTCCTCCGCGGTCGCGGCGACGTGGTCGACGAGGTCGAGGAGCGCCGGCTCCGCCCAGTGGAGATCTTCCAGCACGAGCACGAGCGGGCGGCGCCGGGAAAGGGTCTCGATCAGCTTCCGCGCCGCCCACTGCACCTCCGGAAGCGCGTACTGACGCTCGGAGAGCCCGACGGCGGACGCGAGCCGTTCGAACACCTCCTCGTGTCCCGGTCCGAGCAGATCGGCGAGCTTCGTGCGCGCGGCCGCCAGACTGTCAGACTCCTCGACCCCCGACGCCTCGCGGAGCGCCTCCACCAATGGCCAGAAGGTGATGCCGTCGCCGTAGGAGAGGCAGCGGCCACGGAGGACGAGCGCGTGCTGGGCGGCGGCTGCGCAGACGTACTCGACGAGCCGCGACTTCCCGACGCCTGCGTCGCCGGTGATCAAGAGGCTCCCACACGAACGCGCCTCGATTGCCGTCCGGACCGCGCCGGCGACGCGCGCCTTTTCGTGCTCGCGCCCCACGAGCGGCTGCCGTTCCGCCACTTCCACAGGCCGGTCGTGCACCGCGACGAGCCGAAAGGCCGGAACACGTTCGGCCTTCCCTTTCAACTCGAGCGGTTCGACCGCCTCGACCTCGACGTGCTCCCGGACGAGTCGGTACGTCAGCTCGCCGAGCAGAACCTCGCACGCACTCGCAGCCTGCTCTAGGCGCGCGGCCGTGTTGACGGGATCGCCCGTGACGAGGCGCTGACCCGTCGTCGGGTCGCCGGCGACGACCTCTCCGGTGTTGACGCCGATGCGGTTCGCGAGCGTCACGCCGTACGTCCGCTCGAGCCCGTCGTTCAGCCCGGCGAGTGCCTCCTGCATCCCCCGCGCGGCGCGAACCGCCCGCAGCGCATCGTCTTCGTGGACGCGCGGGAGGCCGAAGACCGCCATCACCGCGTCGCCGATGAACTTCTCGATCAGACCGCCGTGACGCGTGATCTCGGCGCTCATGGCGTCGAAGTAGCGCGACATCGTCTCGCGCAGCGACTCCGAATCGAGCCTCTCGCCGAGGCTTGTCGAGCCCTTCAGGTCGCAGAAGAGAATCGTGACGAGCTTCCGGACCTCCTGGGGCGGCGCCGGGGCGGTGAGCGGCGTCGCGCAGAAGCCGCAGACGCGGAATTTCGCGGGATTTTCCTCCCCGCAACTCGGGCAAATCCGCATCCAAACCAGTCTAGGTGGTCGATCGGCCTTTTCAAGCGCGCGGGGCCTCGCGAGGGTCGGTCACCCGGCGTCGAAGCAGCCAAGACCTTGTGGCGCTGGCCCTGCCTGCTTGCGGTCGTCTGGATGGTCGCGGGGGCGACAGCATCATCTGTTGCGGCGCGACCACAGGTGGCGGGCCTTCAGGTCGCGCTTCGCGCCCACGGGTTGTACCTCGGGCCGATCGACGGGATCTACGGGCCGAAGGTGAACGAGAAGGAGACCGGCTACCGCCTGCCAGGGCCTGTGTAGTAGGTGTGTAGTCCGACGGATGTCGAACCGGGCAACAAAGCGGTCGGGCGCTAGATGATTGATGCCACGGCTTCGGTCGTGGCTAGGGACCAAGGGGCGCAGGTCGAAGTCGGCGGTGTCTTGTCACCGTCGGATAGGAGCCCACGATGGACGCCGACCTCGACCTGCTCTGTATCAGTGTCTACTGCACGGCTGACGAGCTGTTGCCGCGGCGGCCGGGCAACGCGCGGCGGCGGCTCACCGACGCCGAGATCGTGACGCTTGCGTCTGGACAGACGTCACCGGCTCCTAAACGCACGCGGCCAGATTGCGATAAGCGGCGCAACGACTTCGACCTCAGCACGGTTCGCGCAATACCCGGCTCGGCCCATCTCCGTTTCGCCGAGTGTGCAGCGGTTTCTCGCACGCGAGAGCGTACGAGGCATTGTGCGAACCGGTCGCGACGGCCGGGCGTTAGCCGGCGGCGCGCGCTGTACGGATGGGATGGCGACTGGCCTCGGCGTACAGCGGCTCGGGAGCCATGTCGAGGCCGTCGGGCCACCCGATCGTCCCCGCCTCCGGGTCAACTTCGACGCGGGCGAAATACGACGGGTCGCGGAGCGGCTCGAACACACCGCGCCACTCACGGCCGGAAAAGTCGACGTCGCCAACAGTCCCATCCTCAAAGGTCAGACGCAGACGATGGTCGCCGATGACCTCGACGGCGGTGACGTCAAAGAGCTGTTCCATGGTGTGCATGTTACGGAAGCGGGTCGATGGGCTGAAGTGGCTCTTCCCGCCGAGCTCGCTCCCAGTTGGGGTTCAGCTCGTCCTGCGGCACGCCGAAACGGTACGGGCGGTAGCTGACGGCGCCTTCAAAGCGCAAGCGAGGATGCAATCACCTCGCCATCCGAGCGGTTCGCGTAATACTCGGTTCGGCCCACTGAGCTTGGCAGCGCGGGAATCGGTACGTTGCTCGAACCGTCCGCGGCACAAGGCGGTTGCTCGGGGACCTACACGGACCCGGTCTCCGCGAGCAGCGCTCGAGCCGTCTCGGCTGCGGGAATGATTCCTTTGCGCTCGAAGAGTTCCACGGCCTCCTCGACGACCGGCATTGCCTCCTGGGCACGGCCGAGTAACCGGAGAACCTCGGCCAAGTCGATGAGTGCATAGCCGTGCCACAGCAGGACATCGCGTTCACCCCAGATCGCGACAGATTCTCGAGCGAGCGTCTCGGCAGCCTCCGTGTCACCTCGCCGCGCGAGGAGCTTCGCACGCACAGGTCCCCAATACGCCTTCTGGCCGCGACCCGAACTCGCGTCTTCACTGACCCGGACGAAGCGCTCCGCTTCCTCGTACTTTGCCTGCGCGTACAGCTCCTGCGCGAGCTGCGCCGTGTTCTCCGCAAGGAACGTCCTCTCGCCCGTGTCCCGCAGCTCCTCGTAGCTCGCTCGTAGCTCGGCCTCTGCACCAACCGGATTGCCGGCCAGCCTTTCGACCAGCGCCGCGACGTCGCGACTGTGGGCAAGAAAGTACGTCAGGCCGAACTCGTTCAAGATCGCACGCGCTTGCGCGACCCGCGCCCGCGCATCGCCGAACCTGCCTCGCATCCCTTCGAGGCCGGCGAGTCGGATGTGGCAGTTCGCTTGGACGAGGCTGTCGCCCGTGGTGCGCTCGAGGATGTCCTCGCAGCGGCGAATTCCCTCCGCCACGGGCACCGGTCCCCAGAGCGCGGACGAGGCGAGCCAGCGCAGGATCCTTGCCTCCTCGCGGGCATCGCCGGCGCGACGGGCGTGGACGAGCGCGCGCTCGTTCATCGCGTCGCTCGTCGCCATCGCGCCCCAGAACCACTCGACGTGCGAAGCAAGCTGCCACGCACGCGCGAGCTCGAGCTCGTCACCCAGCTCCTCGAAGACCGAGACGGCGCGCTCCGCCTCGCGCCGCGCTTCGTCCGTCGATTCCTCCGGATCGGTGTGGATGCGCAGAAACGCCCGCTGCACGGAGGCGCGGGATTCCAGGCGCCGGTCACCGGCGGCCTGTGCCGCCTCGGTTGCCTCGTTCAGCATTGCTTCGGCTTGCGCCAGCGCGCCCACCTCGATCAACGACCCCGACAAATCGACCGCCCACTCGAGCCGGCGGAGGTCGTCAGCCGGTAACAGCGCCGCCGCCCGGTCGAGAAGATTGGCAGCGGCAGGCATGTCCGCACGTGCAAGTGCCCTGTGGCCAGCCGCGGCCAGCCTCTCCGCCGCCCGCTCTCCCACCCCTCGCGCACGCTTGTCGACTGGTCCCAGCTCGGCCCGGTAGCGGTACGCCTGCTCCAAGTGGTAGCCGAGGATCTCGTCGTATTCACGCACGCTTTCCGCGACGCGTGTCTCGAGCCACCGAACGAAGCGCTCGTGCAGTTCCGCGCGCAGCTCCTTCGGCATCGACCGGTACGCGGCGTCGCGAATCAAGATGTGTCCGAACCGGAAGCCGTCGTCCCCCGGGAACAAGGTGCGGTCCGGGCGAATGAATTCCTTGCGAACGAGCGTCATCAGATGGCCGCCCACCCGCGCACGTGCCGTCTCCGACAGCAGGTCGGCGACCGCGCCCCGGTGGAACATGCGTCCCTCGACCGAGGCACGTTCGATCACGGCCCGCTCCTCGGGCTCGAGGCGGTCGATCCGCGCTGCCAGCAGCGCCTGAATCGTCGGCGGGATCACCAGCTTTCCGTTGCCGCTTTCCGCGTGCATCGCGAGCAGCTGTTCGACGAAGAGCGGGTTACCTTCCGCCGCCTCGACAATACGGGCGCGCTCGTCTTTCGGCAGAGCGCGCTTGTGGGCGAGGCGCTCGATCAGCACCGAGGAATCGTTCTCAGAGAGCGGGGCAACCGTGACCAGTGTCGAATTTGGCCGCGGGTTTGACCACGACGGGCGGGCGTCGAACAGGTCGGGCCGGGCGAGACAGAGGAGAAGGATTGGCGCGTCGCTCGCGAACGTCACGAGGTACTCGAGCAGGTCGAGCAGCGTGGGCTCGGCCCACTGGATGTCATCGACGCAGATGATCAGCGGCCGCTCGCGGGAGAGCGCCTCAAACAGTCTCCGAAACGCCCAGGAGATTTCCTCGGGAGTTCCGGCTACATCGCACACCCCGATGGCACCGCTGATTCGCGCGGCAACGAGCTCGGCATCGCGGTCGTCCTGGAGAAGCGCCGCGACCTGCTCGCTCGGATCGTCGCCGCCAACCTGACGAGCAATCTCGGCGAGCGGCCAGTACGTGATGCCTTCTCCGTAGGGGAGGCAGCGGCCGAGGACGAGCCGCGCACGGTCGCCGACACGGGTGACGAGCTCGCGGGCCAGCCGCGACTTTCCGATCCCCGGCGGCCCCACAATCGTGAAGAGCTCGCATGTCCGCCTGTCGACGGCTCGCTCGAGCGCGTGCTCGAGCTCCGCCAGCTCGTGCGCGCGGCCAACGAACGGCGCGTCAAGGTGACGCTCCACCGCAGGCGCGTCCGGCAGGACCTCCTCGAGCCTCCAGGCCGATACCCGCTCCGTCTTCCCCTTCAACCGGAGCGGCGCCACCGCTTCGACGCGGACCGCTTCACGCACGAGGCTACGTGTGTCGGGACCGATCAGGACTTCCCCGGGCCCGGCCGCCTGCTCCAGGCGTGCGGCGACATTCACCGCGTCGCCGGTCACGAGCTTCTGCCCAGCCGAAGCGTCACCCGCGACGACCTCACCCGTGTTGACGCCCGTGCGGATCGAGAGCCTTACGCCGCGATCCCGCTCGAGCTCGTCGTTCAGCGCTGGGAGCCGTTCACGCATCTCCATCGCGGCCCGCACCGCCCGCAACGCGTCGTCCTCGTGCAGCTGCGGGATGCCGAAAACCGCCATCAGCGCATCGCCGATGAACTTCTCGACCGTTCCACCATGGCGCTCGACGACGCTCTCCATCTCGTCGAAGTAGCGGCTCATCACGCGCCGGAGCGCTTCGGCGTCGAGCCGCTCACCAAGAGAGGTAGAGCCGGTGATGTCGGAGAAGACGACCGTCACGGTCTTTCGGACCTCGGCCCGTGGAGGCAGGGCCTGCGTGAGCTCTACCCCGCAGACGCCGCAGTAGCGAAAGCCCTCGGCGTTCTCTTGGCCGCACGCTGGGCAAACGGACACGCCCAAAGGTTAGGCATCCACGCGATCCGCTTCCAGAGCTCAGCTCAAGACGAGCGCCGGCGCTGTGAACCAGGAGTGGTTTGCGCACTGACAAGTTCCGCCCGGCCAGCCGGGCTCGAACCGTCGTCACGCCGTCGCCATTCACGACTCGAACAGCCGATGAGACTGGATGTTATGAGGGGGCCTCCAGGGACCGCGTTACCGTCGCGGCCTATCGTCGAACGAGAAGGGAGCCCCGGGGCGATGTTGTACGCAGCGATCGACATCCACAAGCGCATCTTTCACGCGGCGGTGTTGGACCTGGACACCGGCGAGACTGTCAAGCGCCGGTTTGCGGCGACGCGTGAGGAGCTCAATAACTGGGCGATCGCGTTGCAGGGCAAGCTGGCCGCGGTCGCGACCGAGGCGACGACCGGTTGGCGCTGCCACGGAGTCGGTCGTCGCCAAATAGTGAAACCTCGGTCCCACGGGCCAGCACCGACCGCGCGCCACGCACCCCTCGCCGCGAAACGTCGAAACGTCGTCCGACAGCGGCACGGCACCGGAATCTCTGTCGCCTTTCCGCTAGAACGCGACAGCTGATCGTGTCCCCGCCCAGCTGAGCCGAGCGGGCTGTGCGGGATCCGACGCCCACACATGCAGCGTTAGACGTGGTCGCCTCGAGGACGCTCAGGCTGCGAGTCGCCCGGTCGGAGGTGTCAGTCGTGAGGCAACGGCAAGGACCGGCGTTGCTGTAATCCTCATCGAGCGTGCGGCCAGCGGTAGGGCGAGTTCGTGGAACGCGCTCCAGCGCAGTCCGTAGTGGCCGCGGAGCCGCGGCGGCAGCAGGCCGGCCGTCGACAATCGGTGCGCGGGCACAAACACGCGCATGGGCGCGGGTACGCGCGCCTCCAGGATCACCGCCGCTACCTCCTTCGCTGGCGCGGTGACCGCGATCGTCTCCCCGCTGATCTGGGCGGCGAAGTACTCGCGAAAATCGGCGAGCGAGCGGGGGATCACGGACGCGGGTGTCCCGAACAGACGGGCAACCAGCGCCATCTCCTGGTAGTAGCGCTCCTGATCTTCGCGCGACAGCGGTTGGACGAACCGCTCGTAAGCCGCCAGCGACGCCTGGACGAGCGTCGCGTGAACCCAAAGCATCAGGTCGGGATCGCGGGCGGAGTACCGCGTTCCCGGCGGGAAGCGACCGAGTTGCGTCCGCGTGGCGCCGTGCACATGGGCGTGCACCGCCTGCACCGCTTCGGCCGCCCGCTCGGCTTCCTCTTTCGTCCCGAAGGCGATCAGGTAGAGCGCGCGTAGCGTCTGGACGAGGCGCCGCCAGAGATCGCGTCGAACGTCGGAGTGCTCGAAGACGCCGGCGGCGACGAGCGGATGGGCGACCTGCAGGAGCACCGCCGGTCCGCCCCCCAAGAACGGGACGACTGGCGTGTTGCCGACTCTCCTGATCACGCTCTCCGGCGCGAAGTAGCCATCCCGGCTTCTCAGTCGTTGCGCATGGGTCGCGCGCGAACCTCCCGCGCTTGCCCGACTCTCCGCCATCCGGACAGAATGCCCAAGCTCGCACACGCACGCCGGCACCTACTCGGCGCGTCTCACGCGTTTGTCGAACCAGTTGGCCTGTGGGGTGTCAAAACTACAAGCGCGAGCGCCCGCATCGAGGACTCGCGCTGCTCACACC
>JBKPGW010000082.1:0-3875 GCA_046729555.1 Actinomycetota bacterium
CAGCCACTGCTGCTTCTGCTCCTCGTTGCCGAACAGGAAGATCGGCAATGTTCCAAGGGAGTGGTGCGCGGCCATCGTGATCGCGACCGACGAGTCGACCCGCGTCAGCTCCTCGACCGCGATCGCATACGCGACCGTGTCCGCGCCGGCGCCGCCGTACTCCTCCGGAATCGTCATCCCCATCAGGCCCAGCTCGGCCATGCCGGCGACGAGGTCGTAGGGGAAGCGGCTCTCCCGGTCGAGCTCCTCGGCGTCCGGTGCGACCCGGTCCTGCGCGAACTCGCGCACCGTCAAGCGGACGAGCTCGTGCTCCTGGTCGAGGTCGAAGTTCAAACGCTGAGACGCTGGGCGAGCTCGACGATCAGGCGGACGCCGTAGCCGGTGCCGCCGCGCTGCGTGTAGTAGTCCCCCCGCGAGCGCTCGAGGAATCCGGGCCCGGCCATGTCGATGTGCGCCCACGGCCCGTCGCCCGCGAACTCGCGCAGGAACTCGGCGGCGAGCACCGGTGAGCCTTGCCGCAGCTCGGACGAGTTCTTCAGGTCGGCGTACGCGGAGTCGACGTAGCGGCGGTAGCGGCGGTGCATTGGGAACGGCCACGTGTGGTCGCCGCTCGCCTGCGCGGCGGCGAGAATCTCGTCGCGCCACGCGTCCTCGTTGGCGAACAGTCCAGCGTAGAGATCGCCGAGCGCTACCTCCATTGCGCCGGTCAGCGTCGCGACGTCGAGGAGGTGCGTTGCGCCCTCGCGGCGCGCGTACCACATCGCGTCCGCGAGCACGAGCCTGCCTTCTGCGTCGGTGTTCGTGATCTCGATGGTCTTGCCGTTCGCCGCGCGCAAGATGTCGCCTGGCCGGAACGACGTGCCGCTGACGAGGTTCTCCGCTGCCGCGACGACGGTCAAGATGCGAACCGGCAGCTCCAGCTCTGCGACGGCGGCCGTCGCGGCGATCACCGCCGCTCCTCCGGCCATGTCGCCTTTCATGTCGTACATCTTCAGGGCCGGCTTCAGGGAGATCCCGCCGGCGTCGAAGGTGATCGCCTTGCCGACCAGGCCGAGCACGACATCACCCTTCGCCTGCGCCGGCTCGTAGCGCAGCACGATCAGGCGCGGCCCGTTCGCGCTCGCGCGGCCGACGGCACTGAGCGCGCCCATCCCGAGCCCGTCGATCTGTGCCGGGTCGAGCACGCTGACCTCGAGGCTCCCGCCGGCCAGCTCGGCGGCGCGGGCCGCGAGGTCCTCCGGCGTCAGCTCGTTCGGCGGTGAGTTGGCGAGATCGCGGGCCCAGTTGACCCACTTGCCGACGCGCGCGGCTCGCCTCGCCGCTTCGGCCGCGCCGTTCTCGCCCCCGTAGAGGACGATCTTGTCGATCCGCTTCTTCGGCTTCTCGTCCGTCTTCCAGCGGGCGGGGCTGTACGAGCCGATGACCGCACCCTCGACGACGGCCCGCGCCTGCTCGTCGAAGGAGAGGGGGAGGGAGTCGTCGAGCCTCCATGCGAGCGTGCCGCCGACGTCCCTCAGCCGGCGTGCGACCGCCGAGGCAGCCGTCCGGATCGCGTCGGCGTCGACGTCGGCGCGCTTCCCGATGCCCGCCACGACGACACGGCGGGCACTCGATGTGCCGTCGGTGTGCAGGACTGTTGTCTTGCCGAGGTCGCCTTTTAGCTCGCCGTCGTTGGCAAGTTGCTTGAGACGTCCGCCGAGCTCGGGGTCGTCCGAACGAGGGGTCGAATCTTCTTCCGGAAGGGTGAGTGCAAGGGCGTCGGGCTCGGCCTCGCCCGGCGAAGAAAGCTCGATCTCCACCTCTTCCATCGCGGCGCGATCGTATCCGAGGAGCGAGGCAGCGCTCTTGGCGCTGCCGTTTAGAGGATGCGTGGGCTCTGCCCACGCATCCGTCTGTCGGACCACGCGCCGGACGACCCCGAGGAGGGTTTTACGGTGTCTTTACGAACTTGGCCTAACTGCGACTCAACTTTCCACGTCGCATGCCGATGATGACAACGAAGATGAGCACGGTTCTGCGGCCTGCCATTCCCTCTCGCTTCCGGCGCGGGCACACTCGGCCCAGCGTCGAGGTGCTGCTGGAGGAGATCTCCGCCCTCACGGCGGAGCGCCAGCGTCTCCGCGAGCAGGGCGCCGGCGCAGCTCGTCTCGAGCGCAACCGCGTCAAGCTTGCCCGCAAGCAGTGGGAGCTCTCGCACGCGTTGATCGAGCGCTACCTGCCGGCTGAGCACTCCGCCGCAGCCTAGTTTCGATCACTCCTCGCCTCGGTAGCCTGCAAGCGTGCGGGCCGAGATCGACCGCCGTGCGATGGCGCTGCTCTCGAGTGGGCACTTCGCGACGGACTTCTCGAACGGCGCGCTGCCGGCCCTCCTTCCCTTCCTGAAGGATCGCTTCTCGCTTTCGTACACCGCTGTCGGCGCCGTGATCCTGGCCTCGCAGGCGTCGTCCTCTCTGATCCAGCCGCTGTTCGGGCTCTGGTCCGACCGTCGCGGCGCGATGTGGCTGCTGCCGGCGGGCGTCGCCGTCGCCGGAGTCGGGATCGCGCTCGCCGCCGATGCCCCGACCTACGGGCTCGTCCTCCTGCTCGTGCTGATCTCGGGAGTCGGCAGCGCCGCGTATCACCCGGAGGGATCGAAGTTCGCCGGATTCGTCAGCGGTCGCAAGCGCGCGAGCGGGATGGCGTGGTTCTCGATCGGCGGCAACCTCGGCTTCGCGCTCGGGCCGATCGCCACCACCGCAGTTGTCGCCGCTTTCGATCTGCGCGGCGGCCTGATCCTCGCCTTCCCCGCTGTTCTCGTCGCGGCGGCGTTTCTGATCAGCGCGCCGTACCTGCGGAGCTTTGCTCCGGAGCCCGGCGCGGCGCGCACACCTGTCGGCGACGACGACCCGTTCGCGATGAAGCTCCTCCTCGGCGTGATCGCGCTCCGCAGCGTCGCGTGGTTCGGGCTGGTGACGTTCGTCCCGCTGTGGGAGGTCTCCCTCGGCCATTCCAAGTCGCATGGGAACCATCTGCTGGCGCTGATGCTCTTCGCCGGCGGTGTCGGAACGCTCGCGCTTGGACCACTCGCGGATCGCTTCGGCCGGCGCCCCGTGCTCCTCGCGAGCGTGTTCGCGACCGGCCCGCTCGTGCTGGTGTTCGTGCTCGTCGGCGGAGTTGCGGGCGCGATCACGCTGGCGCTCGTCGGTGTCTGCGTCGTCGGGACGTTCGGAGTGACGATGGTCATGGGCCAGGAGTACATGCCGAGGCACGTCGGAACGGCATCGGGTCTCGTGATCGGGTTGTCCGTCGGTCTGGGTGGTGTCGCGGCGGTCGGTCTGGGGCGCCTCGCGGACATGACGAGCCTGCGCACCGCGCTCTTCGTCGCGGCCGCAGCGCCTCTGGTCGCAAGCGCGCTCGCCGCCCTCTTGCCGTCCGCCAGCAGCCGGCAGAGGCTGGAGCCTGCTGAGATAGGGTTGCTGCCATGAGCGCCAAAGAGTTTTTCGACAGTCTCGAGAGCCGCGTCGACCCGGCAAAGACCGCCGGCATGAACAACTCGTACCTCTTCGACATCGAAGGTGCGGGCAAGTGGAAGGTCAACGTGCAGGACGGCAACGTCTCGGTCACGGAGACCGCGGAAGAGGCGGACGTCACGATCACGACGTCCGAGGAGACGTTCGAGAGGATCACCAGCGGCGAGCAGAACGCCACCAGCGCCTACATGACCGGCAAGCTGAAGGTCAAGGGCGACATGGGCGCCGCGATGAAGCTGCAGAAGCTCTTTTAGGCCGAACGGCCTATTGCGGCCGTCCGAGTCGGGCGCTTGAATCTCGCCCATGACCTGGTACACGTTCTTCAAATCCGTGCACGTCACCGCGGCCGCGATCTGGGTCGGCGGG
>JBKPGW010000083.1:0-4418 GCA_046729555.1 Actinomycetota bacterium
AAGCGGGTCGGCATGCCCTACGTCAACCACCGCTGGCTC
The DNA here is from genome assembly GCA_046729555.1 of Actinomycetota bacterium. Lineage (GTDB taxonomy): Bacteria > Actinomycetota > Thermoleophilia > Gaiellales > Gaiellaceae > 3-1-20CM-4-69-9. Next base: position 40 of record JBKPGW010000083.1, read on the forward strand.
GGCGGGTTGCTGACGAACTGGCGCACGATCTCCGACCGCATCGACCGTCTGCACGAGTTGCGCCGCCTGAAGGAGGAGGGCCAGCTCGACCTGCTCCCGGCCAAGGAGCGCATCTCGATGCTCGGCGAGCTCGAGAAGCTCGAGGAGAACCTCGGTGGCGTTGCCGACATGAAGCGCCAGCCCGACGCCGTCTTCATCATCGACCTGCGCAAGGAGCAGCTCGCAGTCCGCGAAGCGCGCCGGCTCGGGCTCCCGGTGATCGCCGTAGTCGACACGAACTCCGACCCTGACGAGGCCGACTACGTCATCCCCGGCAACGACGACGCGATCCGCGCCTGCGACCTGATCGTCCGTGTGATCGCTGACGGCATCGCAGCCGGGCAGCAGAAGGCGACACCCGCTGACTTCACGCCGCCGGCCGCCACCAACGGCGCGCCCCCTGCGGAGGAGGAGACCGTGCCCGAGGGCGACTACGAGCAGGTCTCGCCTGGCGACGAGCAGGTGGCGGAGGCCGCGCAGCGGCCCGTCCGCGGCAGCGGACCGGGGGAGGGGGCTCGGGGGAACCGGGAGGTTCCCCCGACGGTGACAGCCGCGGCGCCCCAGGAGGCTGGAAGCGATGGCTGAGATCTCAGCCGCACTTGTCAAGGAGCTACGCGACCGGACCGGTGCGCCGATGATGGACTGCAAGCGCGCCCTGCAGGAGACGAACGGCGACATGGACGCGGCCGTCCGCGTGCTGCGCGAGAAGGGCATGGCCGGAGCTGCGAAGCGCGCGGAGCGCGAGACGCCGGAGGGCAAGGTCGGGTACCGCCTCGCGCAGGACGCCAAGCGCGGGACGATGGTCGCCGTCGGTTGCGAGACGGAGCCCGTGTCGAACAACGACGAGTTCCTCGCCTTCGCCAAGAAGGTGCTCGAGGTCGTCGAGGCGAACGGCCCCGGCGCCGAGGCGGAGCTCGAGGCCGAGCGCGCACAGCTTGCGGGGAAGCTCGGCGAGAACATCGTCGTCACGGGCACGGCCCGCTTCGAGGCCGTCGACGGCGCGAAGATCGCCGCCTACGCACACCCGCCGCGCAACAAGATCGGCGTGCTGCTGCAGGTGCGCGGCGGCTCGGAGGACCTCGCGCGCAAGGTCGCGATGCACATCGCCGCGATGAAGCCGAGCTGGATCGGTCGCGACGACGTGCCGGAAGAGACGGTCGCGCAGGAGCGCGAGATCTACGCGAGCACGGACGAGGTCCAGTCCAAGCCGGAGCAGGCGCGTGACAAGATCGTCGACGGAATGCTGAACAAGCGCTTCTTCGGCGCGAACGTCCTGCTCGACCAGGAGTGGATCCACGACTCCGGGAAGAAGGTTGGCGACGCGCTCCGCGAGGAGGGCGCCGAGGTGCTGGAGTTCGAGCGCTTCGAGCTCAGCTCCGGATGACCGTTCAGCCCGAGGAAACCGTCACCGCGACGACCGAGCTGCGCCCCGTCTTCCGGCGCGTCCTGCTGAAGCTCTCCGGCGAGTCGCTCATGGGCGACCGCGAGTACGGCATGGACCGGGAGACGATCGACGCGGTCGCCGAGGAGATCGTCGAGGTGCAGACATCGGGCGTCGAGACGGCGCTCGTCGTCGGCGCCGGGAACATCTACCGCGGTATGGCGGCCGCCGCGGAGGGCATGGACCGGGCGACCGCGGACTACGCCGGCATGCTCGCGACGGTGCTGAACTCGCTCGCGCTGCAGGACGCCCTCGAAGACCGCGGCGCGTATACGCGGGTCCTCTCCGCGCTCGAGCTGAAGGAGGTGGCGGAGCCGTACATTCGGCGTCGCGCGATCCGCCATCTCGAGAAGGGCCGCGTCGTCATCTTTGCGGCCGGAACCGGCAATCCGTTCTTCACGACGGACACGGCTGCGGCGCTGCGCGCCTTGGAGATCAACGCCGACGCGATCCTGATGGCGAAGCACGGCACGGCGGGCGTCTACGACGACGATCCGCGGGTCGATCCCGACGCGCAGTTCCTGCCCGAGCTGACGCACCGCGAAGCGATCGAACGTGGTCTGAAGGTGATGGACACGACGGCGCTGTCGCTGTGCATGGACAACAATCTTCCGATCCACGTGTTCGCGCTCGCGGACGGGAACATCCGGCGCGTGATCGCGGGCGAACGCGTCGGGACGATCATCTCGACGCCTGCGGAGGAGGACAACTGATGGCGACCGTCGACGAGCTGATCCAGGATGCGCAGAAGCGGATGGACGCGAGCGTGGAGCACACTCGCACCGAGTTCAACACCGTACGCACGGGCCGCGCTTCCGCTGCGCTGCTCGACCGCGTCCAGATCGACTACTACGGCCAGGCGACGCCTCTGAAGCAGCTCGCGACCATCAATGTCCCCGAGCCGCGCATGCTCACGATCCAGCCGTTCGACCCGAGCTCGATCAAGGCGATCGAGAAGGCGATTCAGGAGTCCGACCTCGGGCTGACGCCCTCGAACGACGGCAAGCTGATCCGCCTGCCGATGCCGCAGCCGACCGAGGAACGGCGCAAAGAGCTCGTCAAGGTCGTCCGCAAGATCGCGGAGGAAGGCAAGGTCGCGGTGCGAAACGTGCGCCGAGACGCGGTGCAGCACCTCAAGGACCTGAAGGAAGTCGGCAGCGACGACGAGCACCGCGCGGAGGACCGCGTGCAGAAGCTGACGGACGACCACACGAAGACGATTGACGACCTCCTGAAGCACAAAGAGGCCGAAATAATGGAAGTCTGAGCGGCGCGAGCCGCGACATGTGAGCCTCCTAACCAAGATCCGAACGCTGCGGCATGCCCGCCCCGCACGCGAGCCCGAGCTCCCGGACGTTGCACGCGCGGTCGCGGTCATCATGGACGGAAACGCGCGCTGGGCACGCAAGCGCGGACTGCCGATCGCCGCGGGCCATCGCGCGGGGACGAAGGCGCTCCGCCGCACGGTCGAGGCCTCGATCGACCTCGGCGTCGGCTCGCTCGCCGTCTACGCCTTCTCGACCGAGAACTGGAACCGGCCGCCGGAAGAGGTGGAGCTCCTGATGGAGATCTTCACCGAGACGATCGAGCGCGAGCTGCCGGACCTCGTACGCCAAGGAGTCCGCACGCGCTTCATCGGCCGGCGCGACCGCGCTCCCACCCAGCTGCAGGAGCGAATGGCGGCGCTCGAGCGCGAGACGGAGGGCAACCGCCGGCTCAATCTGTGGATCGCCTTCGACTACGGCGGACGGGCGGAGATCGTCGACGCTGCCAACCGCGCCGTCGCGGGCGGCCACGAGGTCGACGAGGAGACCTTTGCGTCGTACCTGAACGCGCCGGAGATGCCCGACCCCGATCTGCTCATCCGCACGTCCGGCGAGCTGCGGATCTCCAACTTCCTCCTGTGGCAGCTCGCCTACGCGGAGCTCGTTTTCGTCGACACGCTCTGGCCGGACTTCGGCGAGGGGCAGCTTCGCGCCGCCCTCGACGACTACGCCAGCCGCAGGCGCCGCTTCGGCGGCCGTTAGTGGCCGTGCCGGCCCGACTTGGCGGCGCCGGACGCGCCAGCATGCGGTGAGCCCACTCGTCTCGCGCGTCGTCGTCGCGGCGATCGGCCTCCCGGCCGTGCTCGCGCTCGTCTATGCAGGTGGGTGGTGGCTGTTCGCGCTCGCCGCGATCGCCGTCGTGCTCGCGCTGCACGAGTACGCATTGATGACCCGCTCACTGCGCCCGGTGATCCTCGCCGCCTACGCGGGAGCGTTGCTGACGTTGTTCGGCGCAGAGCTCGGCGGCCTCGAGTGGACCGTCGCCGGATTCCTGACGACGCTGGTACTCGCCTTCATCCTGCACTGGGTGGGGCAGACACGTCAGTCCGCGACCGTTGCGATCGCGTCGACGGTTCTGGGCGCGGGCTGGATCGGCCTGGGCCTGGCGCACCTCTTGCTTCTGCGCGACATCCCGAAAGACGGACGCCTGGCGACGTTCGCCGTGCTGCTGGCCGTGTGGGCCGGCGACATCGGCGCGTTCTTCGCGGGCCGCATGATCGGGCGCCACAAGCTCGCGCCGGCACTCTCGCCCGGCAAGACATGGGAGGGCTTCATCTTCGGGACGATCGCGACGGTATTCGTCACCTTCGTGGCGCTCTACAAGCAGGACTTCGTCTCGATCGCCAACTCGGTGTTCCTCGCCCTCGTGATCTCAGTCGCTGGGCCGCTCGGCGACCTGTTCGAGTCGGGGATCAAGCGCGACATGCAGGTGAAGGACTCCGGCCGCCTGCTCGGCGGGCACGGCGGCGTCCTCGACCGCCTCGATGCACCGCTCTTCGCGTTCGTGGCGGCGTACTACCTCTTACGCGCGATTGACGCCGTGTAGCTGGTCCGAGGCTGGGAGACGATCCAAG
>JBKPGW010000084.1:0-10591 GCA_046729555.1 Actinomycetota bacterium
GGCGGCCGAGGGCCGGAAGCTGGTCATGATGTCGACGATCGCCGCCGTGAACGCGGATCGCGATTCGGTCGGCCTCCACCTCTTCCGGCCGACGCCCGACGCTCAGCCGGAGCCGGAGCCGGACTCGCACCTGACGGCGCGGCAGCAAGAGGTACTCGAACTGATCGCGGACGGCGCGCCCGCGAAGACGGTCGCGGCCAGGCTCGGCATCACCGAGGTCACGGTTCGCAACCACATCCGCGCGATCCTGCTCCAGCTCGGCTGCCACTCGCAGCTCGAAGCGCTTGCCGAGGCGAAACGGCGCCGACTCCTCCCACCCTGACGGCAACCTTCCGGGGTTTAAGCGCTACGACACGCCCAGCCGGGTTCGCCGTCGCCTGAGCCGAAGCCCGCGACGACCGCGATCAAGCCGGGGCGGCGGAAAGAGGTCGATCCTCTCCGCTCGAAAGTGTTTTCGGTGTCTACGCGGGCGGACACAGCAGTCGTCGGCGTCCACGCAGCGTCCACCAGCGTCCACCGTGGACGTTGCCCCGCGCTGAGCTCGTCGAGCAGACGGGTCGCATGCTCGCGTCCGTCGCGAGCGAGACGGCCGTAGTGGCAGTCGATCATGGTCAGGCTGGCCCATGTAGCGGGAAAGGTCGAAGGTCGAGATGCCGGCAAAGAGCGCGAAGGTCGCGAAGCCGTGTCGGAGATCGTAGATCCTGCGCAGCGGCCCGCGCAGGTCGCGGCCGGGCTCGCGAGCGATTCTCTAGCGAGCGGTTCCCTATGTACACGCGCGCGCGAGGAAGGACCCGACGAGACAGCGGCCGATGGTAGGCGAGCGGCTCTGATCTCGAAGCTCCACGGCCTAACCCGCGCGGAAGGGAGTCTCCGGTTCGAGTCCGGAAGGGGGCTCTGAAAACGCGCGAGTCGCTGCTTTTCGGTCAGCGCGTCAGGTGACACGCTCGATGCCGATGCAGACGGGTCGTCGTGCTCCCTTCGGCTGACCACATCATGCGGTAGATCTCGAAGGAACCGTGTCATCCCGATCGCGCCGACGAATGGTCGCGGCGGAGGCGCCGAGCGTTGCGCTCAGCATCCAGAAGACGGGCCTCGTGCCCGCGCTGCCGGCGATCACACCGGCGGCCGCGGGTGCCACGACCTGGCCGAGGCGGTTGCCGGTCAGGCGAACGGCGAGCGCCGTCGCGCGTGCGTACGGCGGAACGAGCCGCACGACCATCGTCATCGACAGCGGCTGCCCGAAACCGAGGCCGAAGCCGATCACGACAACGAGCATCACGATCGACCACACGCTCGCCGTCACACTCAGCGCGGCGAACGCCCCCGCTGACGCGAGCGCCGCGAGTGCTATCAACCGCTCACGGCCGACGAGGCCGACGATGCGCCCCATGCCGATTCGCGACGCGATCGATGCCGCCGCGCGGACGCCGAGAATCACGCCGACCACGCCGGGACTGATGCCGCGCTGCTCCCCGAGCACGGGCATGTATGCGGTGAAGACGTCTGCCGCGGAGAGCACCGCGATGCTCACGAAGATGCCGGCCGGGACGCCTGGCGTGACAAGGATGGTGCGGATGCTGCCGCGGCGGCTTTCGACAGCGGCCTCAGCGCGGGCCGGTGCACGCCGGTCTGCAAGAAGCGCGCACAGCGTCGCCCCGGCGGCGATGCCGGCCGCGACGACGAGGGCGAGCGTCGTAGCGTGCGTGAGACCCGCGCCGTGCTCGTTGGCGCCGAGGATCGTGCCGCCGAGGATCGGGCCGACGAGCTGGCCGAGCGAGACCCCCGCGGTGAGCAAGCCGAAGTGCTCGTCGTGACGGTCGGAAGCGGACTCGCGCGCGATCACCTCCTGCACGCCGAGCGCAAGCGCGAGGTGGCCGAGCCCGAGCGTCGCGCTCGCGGCGCCGAGGGCCACCGGCGTGCGCGCGGTCGCAAGAAGAATGCATGCCAGCGCCTGCATCCCGGCGCCGGCCGTCAGCAAGGGCGCGCCGCGGCGGTCGGCGAAACGACCAAGCGGGATCGCGGCGAACAGCGGCACGAGGGCGAAAGCCGCCGCCACCAGGCCGACGGCGCGAGCGCCGGAGCCGAGCGCGAGCAGCCGGAGGAGGTCACCGGCCGGGCGACGTAGACCGCCGCCTGAGCCGCAGTCAGTGCCGCGACGGCGTATGCGAGCCGCCGACTCAGGCCGGCTCGTCAGCGAGAATCGAGAGCGCGTCCTCGGGGATGTGGACCTTGATGCGGTCGCCGGCTACGCGCTGTCGGCTCTGCACCGACAGCGGCAGCGAGCCGACTTGGACGTCGTACTCGTAGTGGTCACCGAGGAACGCGACGGCGTGGACGTCTCCCTCCCACGTGTTCGTGCCGTTCGTCGTGCCGTCCGCCGGCAAGAGCGTCACGGCCTCCGGCCGCAGCGCCAGCGTCACGTCGCCGGACACCGCCGTGGCATTGGGGGCAACGACGGCTAGGCGGCGCGTCGAGCCGTCGACGGCGACGATCAGTCCCGCACCGTCGTGCGCCGCGACGACGCCCCTGATCAGGTTGACGCGGCCGACGAATTCGGCGACGAACCTGTTCGCTGGACGTCGGTAGACATCTTCCGGCGTGCCGATCTGCTGCACGCGACCGTGGTCCATGACGACAACGCGGTCGCTCATCGAGAGCGCCTCGTCCTGGTCGTGCGTGACGAAGATCGTCGTAAGCCCGAGCGTCCGCTGCAGCTCCTTCACCCAGCTGCGTGCGCGCTCTCGAAGCTTCGCGTCGAGGTTGGAGAACGGCTCGTCGAGCAGCAGCACCTCCGGGGAGTAGACGAGCGCGCGCGCGAGCGCGACCCGCTGCTGCTGTCCGCCGGAAAGCTGATGCGGATACCGGCCGGCGAACTGTCCCATCTCGACGAGCTCGAGCACCTCGGCAACGCGCGTGCGGATCTCGCGCTTCGCCAGGCGCCGGACCTTCAGCGGGAAGGCCAGGTTTTCGAACACGGTCATGTGCGGCCAGACGGCGTACGACTGGAACACGATGCCGAGGTTGCGCCGCTCGGCGGCGATGTTGACACGGCGCTCGGCGTCGAAAAACGCGCTACCCGCGACGGCGATGCGGCCTTCGTCCGGACGCTGGAAGCCCGCGATTGAGAGCAGCGTGGTCGACTTGCCGCAACCGCTCGGGCCGAGCAGCGTGAACAGCTCCCCCTCCTCGACGGCGAAGCTCACGCGGTCGAGCGCGCGCTGGTCGCCGAACGCCTTCACGAGGTTGTCGACGTGGATCTCAGGCATCGCGGTCTCCCGTCACTCGGATCTTGAGTACGCCTGCGGCGAGGCCGAGCACGACGACCGTCGCGACAACCTGCACCAGCGCGAGCGCGGCGACCGGTCCCGTCGTGCCTTGGATGAACTCGGACAACATGAGCGTGCCGATCACCTCCGTCCCGGGCTTCACGAGGAAGAGCGCCGGGTCGTAGTCGTTCAGCAACTCGACGAACATGAGGATGAACGCCGCCAGGATGGCCGGGCGCAGCAGCGGCAGCACGATACGCCGCGACGTCAGCCACCAGCCGGCGCCGACGGAGCGGCCGGCGCGATCGAGCTCCTCGCCGATCCGCGCGAGCGTCGGATACATCACGACGTACGCGAACGGCAGGTCCCGTACGCAGAACGCCACCATGATCCCCCAGATGCTCGTCCGCAGCCAATCACCGAGCGCACCCGTCAGCAGGTACGCCCAGAAGAAGCCGATCCCGATGATGAGGCCCGGCGTCGCGCGCGGATAGAGCAGCACGAACGGCAGCGTGCGCCGCAGCGGGAAGCGCGAGCGATGCGCAACGAGCGTCGCGAGCGCGACGACGCAGGTCGCGATGACCGCGCCGACGATGCTGATGAGGAGGCTGTGCTCGATCGCGTGACGGAACACGCCCTCGGTGATCGTGTGCCAGTGCTCGCCCGTGAATAGCTTCCACGGCGCGACCAGCGGCGTGAGGATGACGACGACGGACATCAGTGCGAGGCCCAGCACCGGAATGAGCGTGCTGAGGACGAGGTACAGCACGATCGCGGCCGCGAACGGCCAGCGCAACCCACGCAGCTGGAGCAGCGCGCTGCGCCCGGCGCGGCCGCCGACAGAGACGAAGCGCGCCTCCGCCCCGAGCAGCCGGTTTCGGATGAGAAGCAGGACGGTCGCGATCGCGAGCAGAATCACAGCGCCGGCGCTGACCAGCGGCGGATCCGGGTTCGCGCCGTTCGTCCAGTTCAGGTACAGGTAGGTCGAGATCGTGTTGATGCCCCGCTGGGCGCCGAGCAGCAGCGGGATGCCCAGCGACGCGATCGCGAGCGTGAAGATGAGCGTGCCGGAGTTGAGCAGCGCCGGCCGTAGCATCGGGACGGTGACGCTCCGCAGCACGCGCACCGGACCCGCTCCGGCGCTTCGCGCCGCGTCCTCGAGCGACGAGTCCGCGCGGGCCAACGCCGCCTCGCAGGTCAGGAACGCGATCGGCAGCAGCCGCGCCGATTCGATCAGCGCCATGCCCGGGATCGTGTTGATCGCGAGCGTCGGGACATGCAGCCGCTCGTCGGCCAGCACGGTCAGGTAGCCGCCCGGGCCCCACACGACGATCCAGCCGAGCACGATCCCGAGCGCCGGCAAGAGCAGCGGCAGCAGGATCAGCTTGCCAAGCACCCTTCGGCCCGGCAGGTCCGTGCGCGCGACGAGGATGGCGATCGCGGCGCCGCCGATCACCGCCAGCGCCGTCGTCTCGACGGCGTACTGCAGGGTGTTGAGCGCCGCGTGCCAGAACGCGGAGTCACCAAGCACCTGGCGGTAGCCGGTGGTGCTGAAGACGCCCCCGTGCTCGTACAGCGGCCGGTCGCGGAACGACGCGTAGAGCAGCGGAAGAAACGGCCCGACCACCGCGACGACGACGAGCGCCCACGTCAGGAGCTGCAAGGCCCCGGCCGGCACGAGCGCCGACCGGGGCCGCGGCAGCGACCGCCCATACGAGGAGGAGGCGGTGGTGGTGGTGGTGGTGGTGGTGGTGGTGGTGGTCAAGCTTCTAGCCGAAGATCGAATGCCAGCGGCGGGTGAACGCCGGCCGCGAGTTCACGAACTTCTGCGAGAAGCCGGGGTTGTACACGTGCTTCGCTCCTACCTTCGCATACACGTCGGCGAGAGTGTTCGTGCATCCTCCGCTCGGCTTGAAGCCCTTCATATACGACGTGAAGCCGGCATCGCACATCGCCTGCTGGCCCGCACGCGAGAAGACGTAGTCGACGAAGAGCTTCGCCGAGGCGGGGCTCGACGCCTTCCTCGTGATCGCGATTCCGCGGGGGACGATCGGCGTCGCGTCCTTCGCGTACGACCAGCCGAGGATGTCCTTCAACCGCGAGTCGCTGTCGATGCGGAAGCGGGCCGTCGGCGACGTGAGGTACGTCACCTTCGCGCCGCCCTGCGAAACGACCTGCAGCTGCGCGGCAACGTTACCGCTGGACACGTACCGGCTCTTGCCGATCTTGTCGAGCGCGCCCCAGCCCTTCAGCTGCACGTACCCGAACAGCGCCGTGTAGCCGAACAGGTTGTCGACGCTGTAGCCGGTGACCTTGTTGTACGTCGAGGCGTCGTTCGCGATGTCGGTGACGGACGTCGGCACCTTGTCCCTCAGCAGCAGCTTGTTGTAGACGATGATCGCCGGGTCCGGCGACATGATGAAGATCCCGTTGAACTGCTTCGCATAGCCGGGGAACTTCGTGATGCCCTTCGGCGTGAAGTTCGCCGCGTAGTGCTGCCGGTTCGCGTAGACCCACATGTTCGGGGCGCTCGCGATCAGCAGATCGGCGGTGCGCGCGCTCTGCGCCGCCTCGGACGCGTACTTCGAGAAGATCGTCGTGTCCTCGAGGTCGGACTCGGTGACCTTGATCCACGGGTACTTCTGGTTGAACTTGGCGACGAGCGCGTTGAAGTTCGCGCCCGGCGGATTGCCGTAGACGACGAGGCCGGACTCGCTGCGCGACTTCTTGATCAGCTGCGCGAGCGAGTACTTGCTGGGCTTCGGCTTCGGTTTGGCCGCAGCCGCGTCGGGGCGCGAACTGGCCGAGGCCGCTGCGAGCAACGCCGCGACGACGGTCAGCGCGAGCACGAGCGCAAGCCGCGCGCGTTTCACAATCTTCACTGAATTCCCCTCCCTCGTTTGATCCCTCACAAGCGGCGAGATTGTGAAAGACGAATGGGCGTCTGCCAATGATTTCCACCGTTCTTTTCGATTCATTTCGTTGTGAGCGTTTTGTTCATTTCGCTCACGGGACGTGAAACAGGCAGGTCGTACAATCGGGCAATGAGGCTCCGCGACCGGCGTTTTTGGCCGCACCTGAGGCTGTCGAGGCAGATCCTTCTCCTCCAGCTCGCGATCATCGTGATCACGCTCGGTACCGGCCTAGCCGTCTCGATCATCGCCGCGCGCGACCAGCTGGACAAGCAGTCGGGCCGCCAGTCGCTGGCGATCGCGCGCAGCGTCGCGCAGATGCCGGGCCTGCCGGCGGCGTTGCAGAAGCCGCCGTCGCCGCAGGGTCTCGTTCAGCGGACGGCAGAGCGCGTCCGCCACGTGACCGGCGCGTCGTTCGTCGTCGTCGCCGACCGCCGCGGGATCCGCTACTCGCACCCGGACGCGTGGAAGATCGGTAAGCACGTGTCGACGGACTTCGGCCCGATCCTTTCCGGGCGTGAGTACACCGGAGTGCAGACCGGCTCCCTCGGAAAGTCGGTGCGTGCGAAAGTGCCGCTGCGGGACGGCGGCCGCATCATCGGGTTCGTCTCCGTCGGGCTGCTGGAGCGCAACGTCAGCGCACAGCTTCAGGCGGATCTGCCCGTCATCCTGATCCCGCCCGCGATCGGGCTGCTGCTCGGAATCGTCGGCTCGGTGCTGCTCGCGCGCCGGATCAAGCGGCAAACGTTCGACCTCGAGCCGGACGAGATCGCAGCGCTGCTCGAGCAGCGCGAGGCGATGCTGCACGGCATCCGCGAGGGCACCGTCGCGACCGATCAGTCGGGGCGCATCACGCTCGTCAACGACGAGGCGAAGCGGCTGCTCGACCTCGACGACAGCGCGATCGGCCAGCGCCTCGCCTCGGTCATCGCTCCCGGCCACGCGAGGGAGGTGCTCGCCGGAAACGTCGACCTACCCGACCAGCTCGTGCTCGTCAACGACCGCCTCCTTGTCGTCAACCGCATGCCGGTGGACGTGCGCGGCCAGGCCATCGGCGCCGTCATCACGCTCCGCGACCGCACGGAGCTGGAAGAGCTCGTGCGCGAGCGCGACGAGGCGCGCGATCTCGCCGCTGCGCTGCGCGCGCAGGAGCACGATTTTTCACACAAGCTGCACGTGGTCGCCGGGCTGATCGAGCTCGGGCGCTACGACGAAGCCATTCGCTTCATCAACGACTCGTCGCTCGTGCACCAAGCGCTCGTCGGGTCGATCGTCGAGAGCGTCGGCGACCCGGCGCTCGTCGCCCTCCTGCTCGGCAAGGCCGCGATCGCGTCCGAGCGCGGGATCGAGCTGCGCGTCGGCGCCGAGACGAGGCTGCCGGACGAAGTGACGGAGGCGCAGACACTCATCTCGGTCATCGGCAACCTCGTGGACAACGCGCTGGAATCGGTGGCGTCGAGCCGAATGCGCGGCGGCTGGATCGAGGTGACGATTCGCGACGAAAGCGACGGCATCCTCGTCCGCGTCCACGACTCTGGTCCCGGTATCGATCCGGCCGTCGCCGACGCGATCTTCGACGACGGCTTCACCACGAAGGCTGCGAACGGCGCGCAGCGGCGGGGCCTCGGGCTCGCCCTCGTGCGGCAGGCGGTGCGCCGCCGCGGCGGATACGTCAAGGTCGAGAACGACGGCGGCGCCCTGTTCACCGCGTTCCTTCCGCGCGAGCGGGAGCTGAGCCCGACGTGATCCGCACGCTCGTCGTCGACGACGACTTCATGGCCGCGTCCGTGCACCGATCGTACGTCGAGCGTGTGCCCGGCTTCGAGGTCGTCGGCGAGGCGCACACCGGCGCCGACACAATCGAGCTCGCCCGCAAGCTCCGGCCGGACCTGATCCTGCTCGACATCTACCTTCCGGACATGAGCGGCATCGCCGTACTGCGCACGCTGCGCGAGCCCGATGCACCGCCCGTCGACGTGATGGCGATCACCTCGGCGAAGGACGTCGACACGCTGCGACGCGCCATGCAGGGCGGCGTCATCCACTACCTCGTGAAGCCGTTCTTCTTCGACACGTTCCGGGAGCGGCTCGAGAAGTACGCAGCGTTGCGCGCGCGGATGAGCCGCGTCCGCGAGGCCGACCAAGTCGAGATCGACCGGCTCTACTCGCTCCTGCGCGCGCAGGGCGGCCGCGGCTTGCCCAAGGGCATCTCGGCTCCAACGCTCGCGCTCGTGCTCGACGTCGTCGGCGACGCCGACGACGAACTGACGGCGGCCGAGGTCGCCGACCGTGCCGGAATCAGCCGCGGAACGGCCCGCCGCTACCTCGAGTTCCTCGCCTCGTCCGGCTCGCTCGAGCTGACCCTCCGCTACGGGAGCACCGGCCGCCCCGAGCATCTCTATCGGCCGGTGGCGGCGACGCCACCTCGCTAGCGGGGCTCTTCTTCGCGACGTTCCGCCAACCGGTTGATGGTCAACACCTTCGAGCTCAGCCTGACCCGCGTCTCCAGCTGAGACAACAAAGGATGGAGCCTTTATGGAGCCCCGTGGTTGCAACCGGTGGCAACCCGTCGCAAATCGCAACGCCTCAGAAGCCGCAGAAATACGCGAAAACCGTTGCCGTACGTTGCGACGATTTGCCGTTCGCAGCGATGGTAAGGAGGGGGTCCGCGGTTCGAGTCCGCGAGAGGGCTTCGCTTCATTCCTGCTAATCACCTCCTTTCGTCGTCTGGTGAGGCGACAGAAACGAGGCGCGGCGTCCACCGAGCGTCCACGCGACGGCGCGGCCGATGCACTCGAGAGCCCGAAACCGTCTTTCTGACTGGCATTCGGCGCGTTCGCGTCGACGTCCACGCAGCGTCCACCGCCCGCTCGAGCGCGAGCGCATCCAGGAGGGCGACGGCGTGGTCACGGCTGTCGTTGGCGAGATGGCCGTAGTGGCGGTCGATCATCGCGATGCTCGTGCCCATGAAGCGGGAGACCGCGAAGACCGGGACGCCGGCGCGAAGCGCGAAGGTCGCGTAGGTGTGGCGCAGGTCGTAAAGGCCGCGGATCGGCTCGATCCCAGCCTTGAGCTGTGCGGGCCGCCAGTGCTTGCGTCCGAAGATGCGGAAGTCGATCCGTCCGCCGCGCATGTTCGGAAACAGGATCGGGTTGTCCGATCCCGGCAACCGGTCGAGCGCCTCAAGCGCCTTCGCCTGCAGCGGCACCGCCCGCGTGCTCAGCCGCGTCTTCGTGTGCTTGATGCGGCCGTTGGCGTAGGCGCGGCGTACGTAGACGACGCCGGCCTGCCGGTCGACGTCGCGCCGCTCAAGTCCGAAGAGCTCCGAGGGGCCCAGCCCGGTTGCGGCCGCGAAGACCACCATCGGCCCGTACACCGGTCCGAGCTGCGCGGCCACCGCCTCGATCTGCCGCCAGGTCTCGAACGGTCGCTTCTCCTTCGCGCGCCGCGGCGGGTTGGGGACGCCGAGCTTGGCCGGGTTGTAGTCGAGGAGTCCCCAAGCGACGGCTCGGTTGAGGACCTGTTGAAGCGCCTGCGTCGCCTCGAACCGGTGCCCCTCCGGGACAGTCATCCGCCACGCATACACGTCCCGCGGGGACAGGTCCGCCAGTCGCTTCTCACCGAGTGCGGGAGTCGCTTTGCCGAGCAGCCAGCGCGGCTTCGCGACCGTCACCGACGCCGCCTGATGCATCTCCAGGTACCTGTCCACGAACTCGGCGAGCGTGATCGTCGCTCGCCCACCACCAGGCCCGAGCCGGTCGATGACCTTGCGAAGCGCCTTCTCCGCCTCCGCCCGCGTCGCGAACCCACCCACCTGCGGCCGCTCCGAGCCGCGACCCTCAAGCCGATACCGGAAAGCCCACAACGGCTGCCCGTCCGGGCCCTTCGACTTCAACTTGAACACCTGCCCCTGCTGGATCATCACGAGCCTCCTCGATCGAACAACGGGATCGAGAATCTCGCGCAGACCACCTCTCAGCTCGAGAGGTCGTCTTCGGGGCCCGCCGCTAGCAGTTCGCCCTCGCAGCGCCACTGGCCCCGACGGTCACGAAGTTCTCGGGCAACGAGAAGGGGCCTCGCGGCCCTCTCGTGAAGGGAGCCTGCACTCCGTCAGCCAGCTCGAACCCGCGCGCGGAGGCGGCTCAGTCGGCGAGGATGACTAGCATGCGCGCGCGATGAGTGCCGACGACTTCCGCCGCGCGAGCCTCACGAACTGGCAGACGATTGCGCGCGGTTGGGAGCGCCGGCGTGCCGAGCTCGACGAGATCGCCGCGCGCCGGTGCGCGAGTGGCTCGTGCGCTCGCTCGCGCCCCAGGAGGGCGAGACGATCCTCGAGCTCGCCGCTGGGCCTGGAGATACGGGCTTCTCGGCAGCTGCGCTGCTCGGCGAGGACGGCCGCTTGATCACGAGTGA
>JBKPGW010000085.1:0-15885 GCA_046729555.1 Actinomycetota bacterium
CGCTTAGAACTCACGGTCGTACTCCACTTCCCCGTTGGCGTTCACATGCGCGGTCGCGCGCCGCGCGGCCCAGCACTGGTAGTTGACTGCGACGGGATTGAGCGTCATGTGCGTGTCAGCGTGCTCGATATGGCACTGCAGCACGGTCACGTCGCCGCCGAGACCCATCGGGCCAATGCCCGTCTCGTTCAGCAGCTCGAACAGTTCTTCCTCGAGTTGCGCGACGTGCGGATCCGGGTTACGCGTGCCGACCGGCCGCGCGATCGCCTCCTTCGCGAGGTACATCGCGTAGTCGGCGCTGCCGCCGATGCCGACGCCGACGATCCCCGGCGGGCACGGCTTGCCGCCCGCGCCGACGATCGACTCGAGCACGAACTGCTTGATCCCCTTCACGCCGTCGGCAGGGATGCACATCTTCAGGAAGCTCATGTTCTCGCTGCCCGATCCCTTCGGCACGCACTTGACGTCGAGACCGTCCCATTCCGGGATGAATTCCCAGTGCACGATCGGCAGGCGGTAGCCCGTGTTCGGTCCCGTGTTCTCGCGCGTGATCGTGTGCACCGCGTTCGAGCGGAGCGGATGCTCGATCGTCGCGCGCTCCGTCCCCGTCTTCAGTGCGGCATAAATTCGTGCTGGGTGCAGGGGAAAATGCTCCCCAACGCGGCAGGTGTAGACAGCGATGCCGGTGTCCTGGCAGACCAGGTTCTTGTCCGAGTCCGCGATCTTGACGTTCTTCAGGATCGTCTGCAGCACGCGCTGCCCGGGAACCGACGTCTCCTCCGTTGCCGCATCGGCCAACGCATCGCGCAGGTCCTGCGGGATGTCCTTCAGCGCCCAGACGTACAGGTACGCCGCTGCGTCCTCGACAACCGCTTCCAAGTCGGTGGTCGTCACCGTGCTCATGCCTTCGCTTTCTCCGCCGCTGCACGGCCGGCTCGGCGGCCGAACACGCAACACTCCAACAGGGAGTTGCCCATCATGCGGTTGCGCCCGTGCGTGCCGCCCGCGATCTCGCCGCACGCGTACAGGCCCTCGAGTGTCGTCTGCGCATCGGCGTCGATGACGAGGCCGCCGTTCTGGTAGTGGAGGACGGGGTAGGTGAGGATCCGTTCCTGCAGCGGGTCGATCCCGCCCGCACGGTACCGGCGCAGCATGTACGGCAGAGAGACGTTCGCGTCGTCTTCCGGTATGCGAGTGGTGTCGAGGTAGACAGCGGGGCGTCCGTCCGGTGTCGCGACGCCTTTGCCTCGTTCGACCTCGTCGAAGATCGCCTGGCTGACGGCATCGCGCGCGCCGAGCGAGTCGGTGAACTCCTCGCCGTCGGCGTTCAGGAGGACGGCGCCGTACGCGCGCGTCGTCTCCGGGATCGAGTACCCCTGCATGTTCGGCGGCCACGCACCGCCGTTCGGGTGGTACTGCAGCGCGTCGAAGTCGCGCAGCTCGGCGCCGAGGTCGACCGCCATCTGCGTCACCTCGCCCGTCGCGCCGGGATGGTTGGTCGAGAGCTCGCCGCGCTCCTGCGCGACGCGGAAGCACCGCCCGCCCGCTGCGAGGACCACCGTCGTGGCGTCGATCGTGTGGTCCCCGCAGCGTGCACGCCAGCCGTTCTCGGTCCGTGCGAGCTCGGCGAGCGGTGATTTGGGGAAGGTCTGGATGTCCGAGGCCTCGACGGCGTCGCGCAGCGCGGTCGTGATCGCGTGGCCGGTGCGGTCGCCGACCTGCAGCAACCGCTTGCGCGAGGCGCCGCCGCAGCGCGCCAGGCGATAGCCGCCGTTTATCCCACGGAAGTGCTTCGCACTTCCGTGGGGGCCCGAAGAGCTTTCCCGTGTGAACTCGACGCCGAGCTCCTCCAGCCAGTGGATCGCGGACGGAGCCTCCGACGTGAGGATCTCGACGAGCCGGCGATTCGCGGTCTCGTGGGACGACTTCCAGACGTCCGCGGCGTGCTGCTTGGGCGAATCGTCGGCGCCGACGGCGGCCTGGATTCCGCCCTGGGCTTTGGCGGAGTTGCAGGACTGCAGCGCGCCCTTCGCGGCGACCGCGACGCGTGCGCCCGAGCGGTGCGCCGAGACCGCTGCGGCGAGCCCGGAAGCCCCGCTGCCGATCACGAGCACGTCGAAAGAGGAGTCCGCCACGACCTCGAGACCCTACCACGCCAGGGCTAATCCGTGTGATTAGTAGATGTTATTCAGGAGTTGCTCGATCTCGGCGGCGGAGGCCGGACGGGGATTGGCCTTTGCGCCTGCCCTCTCCACGGTCGCCGCCGCAATCTCCGGCAGGTCCTCCTCGGGGACGCCGAAGTCGCGCAGGCGTTCGAAGCCGCCGAGCCTCGCAAGCTCCTCGACGTCGGTGCCGATGGCTTCCCGAAATCTGCGCACTGCCTCCGGCGCCACCAACTCGTTGAAACGCAGCGCTTGCGGCAGCGCCAAGGCGTTCATGGCCCCGTGCGGCAGGCCGTAGCGGCCGCCGAGCGCCTGTGCCATCGCGTGTCCGAGCGCGAGCATCGAGCCTCCGAGGGCAGCCCCCGCATGCATTGCTCCTTCGAGCAGCTTCGTCCGTACCTGGAGATCGTGCGGCGCGGCGACGACACGCGGCAGCCACTCCCCAATCAACGCCGCGCCGGCGAGGGCGTGCTCGTCGGCCTGCGGATTGTGTCCCTGCACGTAGAGCGCCTCCGCGCAGTGCGCGAGCGCGTTCATGGCCGTCCCGACCGTCTGCTCACGGGGGAGCGAGAGCGTCAGCTCGGGCTCGTAGACGGCGCCGCCGAGGTGCGCGCCGGAGCCGCCGCCTTTCATCTTCCGCCCGGGATCGCGGATGCCGAAGTACGACGTCCACTCCGCACCTGCATAGGTCGTCGGAACCGACACGAGCGGGACGTCGGCCTCGGCGGAGATCGCCTTGCCGAGGTCGATCGCGCTACCGCCGCCGACCGCGACGACGCCGTCGCCGGCCTGCGCGGAGGCCGCGGCGATCCGGTCCGACGGCACCTCCGTCCAGCGCGCCGCCGGACGCACTCCCAGGATCGTGTCCGCCCATCGCTCGCTCGCGACCAGGAGCGGCCGGCCGATCTGCAGCTCCGCGAGCACCGCTGCGAGCTCGGGCAGGCCCCAGCGGACGATCACGCAGGCACGTGCTCCCGCGCAAAGGCGACGAACGCACGTGCGGCGCGCGTCTCGCTGCGGCCGCTGGCACGCGCGAGGAAGATTTCGCGCACCGGATCGAGGCCCTGCACCCGGGCCGTCGCGAGCGCGCCGGCGGCGAGATCGCTTTCGACCGCCAGGCGGGAGATGAACGTCACGCCGTGGCCGGCGAGCACGGCGCTGCGCACCGATTCCTGCAGTCCGAGCTCGAGCCGCACGTCGAGGTCACGCAACCGCGCGCCCGCCTTGCGTAGCTCGTCCTCGATCACCTGGCGGACGCCGGCGCCCTCCTGCATGACGATCAGCGGCTCGGTGCGCAGCTGCTCGAGCGAGATCGTCTTGCCGGCAAAGGCGTGGTTCGGCTGGCAGGCGAGCACGACCTCGTCGCGGAAGAACGGCTCGAACGTGACGCCGCGATGACGACGTCCCGCACCGACGATGCCGAGCTCCAGCTCGCGGTCGGCGACCTGCGCGACAACCGTCTGCGTGTCGGAGACGGAGAGGCGGATGCGCACGTCCGGAAACCGCTCCTGAAATTCGCATAGGAGCACGGGCACGACGCTGCCGCCGGGACCGGTCGAGGCGCCGAGCTCGAGCGTCCCGCCGACCGAGCCCTCGTCGTCGGACTCGAGCTCCTCCAGCAGCTGCTCCTCGAGCTGAAGGAGGCGCTGCGCCGACGCGTACAGCCGCAGCCCTGCCTCCGTCGGCTCGACGCGCCGACCCGAGCGATCGAGCAGCTGCCGCCCGAGCCGCTGCTCGAGCGAGCGGATCTGCAGGCTGACGGCGGGCTGCGTCACGCCGAGCCGCTCCGCGGCCTGCGAGAAGCTCTTCCGCTCGACGACGGCGCAGAACGCAGCAAGCTGACGCGTGTCCATAAGCGATCATTATGGCGCCGCAAGAGGCTCTACGATCTGCAGGTGGCCGCTGCTCCCACCCCGAGCGACTCGCTCATCCTGCGGTTCTCGGAGCTCACGGAGGCGAGCCCGGGACGGCCGCGCGACGCGATCCTCCGCGCGCTCGACATCGTCTTCTCGGCGATCTTCCTGCTGCTCTCGCTGGCGCTGAGCGTGCCGATCGCGCTGCTGATCCTGGCGACCAGCGGGCGGCCGCTCTTCTATCGCGGCGAGCGCGTCGGCCGCGGCGGGCACGTCTTCGAGATGAGGAAGTTCCGCACGCTGCGGCGCGGCGCAGAGGAACGCCTCGGCCACTACCTCGGCGAGGAGCTCGTCCGGCGCACACGCTCCGAGACGACCCGCATCGGCGCCTGGCTCCGCGCGACGCAGCTCGACGAGATTCCGCAACTGCTCAACGTCCTAGGCGGAGACATGAGCCTCGTCGGCCCGCGGCCGATCCGCCCGCGCTTCTTCGAGGAGCTCGCGGCCGAGCTCCCGGCGTACTGGCAGCGACTGGTCGTCAGGCCCGGGCTGACCGGCTTCGCTCAGGTCCGCCGCGGTTACGAGACCTCGATGGCAGACAAGCTTGCGCACGACCTCGAGTGGATCGCCGACCGCTCCGTGCGGCTCTACCTCCGCACCGTCGCGACGACGGCGCTACGCGTGCTGAGGCAGTTCCTGCGCGGGCTCAGATATCGAGGCGGGCGTCCTCGAGATCGAGATCGCGTCGAACACGGTTGACGACGTCGCCGCTGATCACACCCTCACGCCCGAGCTGCGTCACAGCCGCACGCTCCGCGTCGAGCAATTCGCGACGCAGCCGCTGGTAGGCCAGCGACTGCTCCTCGATCGCCCCGTCGGTCTCCTCGTCGAAGCGCGACGCGAAGCGGTTGCGCCGGAAGCCGTACAGCCCGCGCATCCGCTCGGCCGTGTCCTCGCGAACCCAGTCTTCTTCGACCAGTTCGTCGAGGCGCGCCAGGGCCGCCTCGGCGGCGCGGATGCGGGCCTTCGCATCCTCTCGCTCCTCCCGGCGGTCCGGCTCGATCCTCAGCATGCGGATCAGCAGCGGCAGTGAGAGGCCTTGCAGGACGAGCGTGCCGAGGATCACGCAGAACGTCAGAAAGATGAGCAGGTCGCGATCGGGGAACGCCCCGCCGGCGTCCATCGTCAGCGGGATCGCCAGCGCCGCGGCGAGCGACACGGCGCCCCGCATCCCCGCCCACGAGAGCAAGAACGTCTGCGAGAAAGGCTTCGGCGACGTGCGACTGCTCGAGAACCAGTACGGCACGTTCGAGAAGAACGGCAGCCACAGGATCCGTGTGAGGATGACGGTGCCCGTGACGAGTATGGCGTAGAGCGCGAGCTCGCCCGAGGAATGCCCGGTCAACGTGTCGAGGATGCGAGAGAGCTGCAGCCCGACGAGCCCGAAGATCAGCGCATTGAGGACAAAGGCCAGGATTTCCCACATCGCGAAACCCTGCAGCCGTGTCTGGACCGACGTCAGCTCCGGCGTGCGCCAGCCGAGATAGACGCCGGCCGTCACGACGGCGAGCACCCCTGACGCCTCGGCCGCAGTCGCCGGGATGAAGGCGGCGTAGCCCGTCATCAACGAGATCGTCACCTCGACGGGCGGATTGTCGAGCCGCCGCCGTACCTCGGCGATCACCCAGCCGACGACGAGCCCGATCCCGATGCCGCCGACGACGCTCCAGGCGAATCGCCAGGAGGCGTCGCCGATCGAGAACGCGCCGGACACGGCCGCGACGATCGCCACCCGGTACAGGACGAGGGCGGTGCCGTCGTTGACGAGGCTCTCGCTCTCGATGATCGAGACGAGCCGCCTCGGCACACCGAGCCGTCGCATGATCGCGGTCGCGGCGATCGGATCTGTCGGGGCGACGACCGCCCCGAGCACGAACGCGGCGCTCCACGGTAGGCCGTCGATCGCCGCGTGCGCGACGACGGCGACCGTGACGGTCGTCGCCACGACGAGCCCGATCGCGAGGATGCCGATCGTACGGATGTTGGCCCGGAGGTCGCGGAGCGGCGTACCGAAGGCCGAGAGGTAGAGCAGCGGCGGCAGGACGGCGACGAGCACGACGTCGGGCGGAAGCTCGAGCACCGGGACCCCGGGCACGAAGCCGAGCGCCAGCCCGCCCAGCACGAGGAAGATCGGATACGGGATCCGGAAGGCGGGGGCGGCGATCAGCAGGACGGCGAGCCCCATGAGGAGCGCGAGCAGCACGAGCTGGTCGTGGGTCGTGAAGTCCACGGCGCGAGCCTACGTCGTGCCTAGACTCCTGCGCATGTGCGGGATCTGCGGAGTCGCCTCCGCGAACGGCTCTGCCGATCCGGAGCGCGTCGCGCGCATGAGCGCGACGCTCGTCCACCGGGGGCCGGACAGCGCCGGCGAGTTCAGCGACGACACCGTTGCGCTCGCTGCGCGGCGGCTCTCGATCATCGACCTCGAAACCGGCGACCAGCCGATCGCGAACGAGGACGGGACGCTGCAGGTCGTCCAGAACGGCGAGATCTACAACTACCGCGAGCTGCGACTTGAGCTCGAGCGCGCCGGGCACCGCTTCCGGACGCACGGAGACACCGAGGTGCTGCTGCACTTGTACGAGCAGCACGGCGACGGCTTCGCCGAGCGGCTGCGGGGGATGTTTGCGGTCGCGATCTGGGATGCGCCCCGCCGCAGGCTCACGCTCGCGCGTGACCGCTTCGGGATCAAGCCGCTCTACTACCGGGACTCGGGCGGCGAGCTGGCCTTCGCCTCGGAGCTGCGTGCCCTGCCCCGCGGCGAGATCGATCTGGACGCACTCGAGGCGTTTCTCGCCTTCAACTCGATCCCGGCGCCGCTGACGATCTTCCGGGAGGTGCGCAAGCTGCCCGCGGGTCATCTGCTGCTCTGGGAGGACGGCCGCGTGCGCCTGGAGCGATTCGCGCGCCCCGCGCCCGTCCCTGTCACCGAGTTGCGCGACGAGGATGAGGCGGAGCTCGTCGAGGAGCTGCGCTCGCGGCTGCGCGACTCGGTGCGGGCGCACCTCGTCAGCGACGTTCCCGTCGGTGTGCTGCTCTCCGGAGGCGTCGACTCGGCACTTCTGGCCGCGCTCGCGGCGGAGGAGGGCTCCGAGCCGCTGCGGACGTTCTCGATCGGCTTCGAGGAGCGCTCCTTCGACGAGCTCGCCGACGCGCGCCGCGTTGCCGAGCGCTATGGGACGCGCCACCGCGAGCTCGTGCTCCGTCCCGACGCGGCCTTGCTGCTGCCGGCGCTCGCCGAGGCGTTCGACGAGCCGTTCGCCGACTCGTCCGCGCTGCCGACGTATCTCGTCTCCGAGCTGGCCGCGAGCGAAGTCAAGGTCGCGCTCTCCGGCGAGGGCGGCGACGAGCTGTTCGGCGGCTACTACACGTACGCCGCCGATCTCCTCGCCGCGCGGGTCGGCGGCCTGGCACGGCTCGCGCGGCCGCTCGTCGAGCTTCTTCCGACCTCGAGCAGGAAGGCGAGCTTCGACTACCGGGCGAAGCGGTTCGTCCGCGCAGCGCACCTGCCGCCGCTCGAGCGCCACCACGGCTGGAAGGAGATCTTTTCCGCCGGTGCGCGCGCCGAGCTGACCGGCCAACGGTCGGCGTTCGACCCGGTCGACCTGCTGTGCGAGCGCTATGCGGAGACCGACGGCGCCGACGAGCTCGCGCGCCTGCAGGACGTCGACCTCGGCACCTACCTCGTCGATGACCTGCTCGTGAAGACCGACCGCGCCTCGATGGCGCACTCACTCGAGGCGCGCGTTCCGTACCTGGACACCGTCGTGACGAACCTCGCGCTCGCGCTGCCGACAAGGCACAAGGTGCGCGGCTTCTCGAAGAAGGTGCTGCTGCGCAAGGCGGCCGAGCCGCTGCTGCCACGCGAGATCGTCCACGGAAAGAAACGCGGCTTCTCGATTCCGGCCGCGGCCTGGTTGCGCGGCGAGCTCGCACCGTTCGCGCGCGAGACGCTGTCGACGGACGCGCTAGAGCGCCAGGGTTTCTTCCGGCCCGAGGCGGTGCACCGGTTGCTCGACGCTCATGTCGCCGGGCGCGAGGATCTGAGCCGGCAGCTCTGGGGCTTGCTCGCGTTCACGCTGTGGCACGAACGGCACGTCGAGCGAACACCGGCCGACGTGCGGATGCCCGAGCTGCTGGCGGAGCGCTGATGGGGCGTCCACTCGTCGTCCATGTCGTCGGGGCACGGCCGAACTACATGAAGGTCGCGCCCGTCTACGCCGAGCTCGAGCGTCGCGGCAACGTCGAGCAGCGCCTCGTCCACACCGGACAGCACTACGACGCGCTGCTCAAAGACGTGTTCTTCGCGGAACTGCCGCTCCCGCGCCCGCACGTCGCGCTCGATGCGCACACGACCGAGAGCGCGTTGACGGAGCTCGAGCGGGTCTTCGGCGAGCTCGAGCCCGGCCTCGTCGTCGGCGCCGGCGACGTCAACACGACGCTCGCGGGTGCGGTCGCAGCGAGGAAGCGGGATCTCCCGCTCTGCCACATCGAGTCCGGCCTGCGCAGCAACGACTGGACGATGCCCGAAGAGCGAAACCGTGTCATCGCCGATCACCTGTCGAGGCTGCTGCTCACGTCGTTGCCGAGCGGCAACGACAACCTCGCCGCAGAAGGCGTTCCCCAAGAGCGCGTCGCCTTCGTCGGGAACACGATGATCGACACGCTGCTCGCGAACGTCGACGCGGCTCGCGCGCTCGAGGCGTGGCGGGAGTTCGACCTGACGCCGGGCGAGTACGTGCTCGTCACGCTCCACCGCCCGAGCCTGGTCGACGCGCCCGACTTGCTGGGGCAGACGATGGCCGCTCTCGAACACGTCGCGGTAACAGTGCCGGTCATCTTCCCCGTGCACCCGCGCACCAGGAAGAACCTCGGCGCCCCTGGTGGAGGCGTGCTGCTGACAGAGCCTTTGCCGTACCGCCAGTTCCTCTCGCTCGAGACCGAAGCCGCGGCCGTCGTCACCGATTCCGGGGGAATTCAGGAGGAGACGACAGTGCTCGGCGTGCCCTGCTTCACGCTTCGAGACAACACGGAGCGTCCGGAGACACTGCAGGGAACCAACACGCTCCTCGGCCTCGAGCCTGAAGCGTTACGTGACATTCCGTCGCTGCTCCAGACTCCGAAGCGGGGAACGATTCCGCCCCTCTGGGACGGAGGTGCCGGCGAGCGTGCGGCCGACGAGGTCGAGCGACGGCTGGTGGAGGTTCGCGTCTGAGGGTCTGGGTCGACATGACCGCGTCGGCGCACGTGCTCGTGTTTCGACCGCTGATCCGGTTGCTGCGCGAGCGAGGCGACGAGGTCGAGATCACGGCGCGCGACTACGCGCAGACGCTCCAGCTGCTCGAGCTACACGGTCTCGAGGCGACAGTGATCGGTCGTCACGGCGGGCGCTCACGACTCGGGAAAGCACGTTCGCTCTTCTCCCGGCTGCACGCGCTGCGGCGCTGGGGGCGTCCGCGCGACTTCGACTTGGCGCTCGCACACGGTTCCCACGAGCTGACGCTGAGCGCGCGGCGGCTCGGCATTCCGAGCGCGACAACGCACGACTACGAGTTCGCGTCGCTCCAGCATCACCTCGGCATGCGCGCGGCGACAAAGGTGGTCGTGCCGGAGTCGATTCCCGTCGAACGCCTGGCGCGCTTCGGCGTGAAACCGCCGAAGCTGCTGCGCTATCCGGGACTGAAGGAGGAGTACTACCTGTCGGACTTCGACCCCGACCCCGGTGTGCTCGAACGTCTGAACGTCGACCGCAGCCGTGTGCTCGTCGTGTTGCGCCCGCCGCCCGACGTGTCCCTCTACCACCGCCACTCGAATCCGCTCTTTCCGCAGACCCTCGACTTGCTCGGCGCGCACGACGAGGTGCAGGCCGTCGTCCTTCCACGTACGGAGGAGCAGCGCAAGTTCGTACGAGGCCTCGACCTCCCCTCGACGATCGTGCCCGATCGCGCCGTCGATGCGCAGAGCCTGATCGCGCTCGCCGACGTCGTCGTCTCCGCCGGTGGAACGATGAACCGAGAGGCCGCAGCCCTCGGCGTGCCCGTCTACACGACCTACGGCGGACGGCTCGGCGGCGTGGACGAGGAGCTGATCAGAGAAGGGCGCTTGAAGCCCCTCACCGACCCGCGCGCGCTGGAGCTCGAGAAGCGCGTGGACGGCTTAGGCGGCCGCGTCCGCCGCGACCCGCGGCTGCTGCTCGACCTGCTGCTCTCCGCACGCGGCGACGACGCGTAGGACGTCGGCGCCGTAGCGCTGGAGCTTCGCGGGGCCGACGCCTGGAACGACCCCGAGCTCGGAGAGGTCGCGTGGACGGCGACCGGCGATCTCGGCCAGCGTCGAGTTGTGGAACACGACGTACGCGGGCAGGTCGTCTGCGGTAGCGCGCTGCAGGCGCCAGCGCTTGAGCGCCGCGTACACCGGATCGTCCGGCTCGGCCGGGCGAGCCGCTCGCGTCTCGATACCGAGCTCGCCGAGGAAGCGGCTCGGCTTGCCGCTCCACGTGACGGCCAGGTGACGCTTCGCGCGCGTCATGCCGACGTAGAAGAGGCGGCGCTCCTCGGCGACCTCGTGCGGCTTCTTCGCCTGGCGGATCGGCAACTCGCGCTCCTCGACGCGCGGGATGAAGACGGCGTCGAACTCGAGGCCCTTGGCTCCGTGCAGCGTCAGCAGGTGGACGCCCTGCCGCTCCGGCCCGGTCGAGCCGAAACGCTCCTCGAGCTCGGCGATGAAGTCGCGCGTCGTCCGGACACCGTCGTCGAACTCCGCCGCCAGCTTGACGAGCCGGCCGAGGTCGGCCTGACGCACAACCTCCCGCTCGCCGAGCTTCTCCGGCGGCCGCTCGACCCAGCCCGCGTCCTGCGCGTAACCCCGCACGGCCGCCGCGACGACCGGCGTCGCCTGCAGCTTCCGCAGGCGCTTGAGCAGCTGCCGTGCCGCCTCGCGACCGAGGAGCGCGGCGCCCTGGAAAGGAATCTTCGCCTCGTGAAACGGCTCCTCGAAGTCGGCCAGGCGCGCGTTCGTCCGGCACAGCACCGCCATGTCCTCATGAGGGATGCCGGATGCGTGCAGCTCGCGCACCTGCTCGAGCACGAATGCCCGTTCAGCTTCCGCGGTAGGGAACGCGCGCACGATCGGTTCCGGGCCGCTGGCACGTGTCGCCTGCAGCACCTTCTCCGCGCCGCCGAGCGCAGGCACGATCCGGTTCGCCAGCGCCAGCACTTGCGGCGAAGACCGGTAGTTCGCCTCCAAACGGATGACGGTCGCGTTCGGGAACCGCCGTGGCAGCCCGAGCAGATAACGCGGCGTCGCGCCTGTGAAGGCATAGATCGACTGGTAGTCGTCGCCAACTGCGCACAGCTCGTCGCTGCCGCCGAGCCAGCGGTCGAGCAAAGCCTGCTGCAGGAGGTTGACGTCCTGGTACTCGTCGACCGTGAAGGCCCGGTAGCGCGCACGAACTTCGGCGAGGGCGTGCTCGTCCTCGTCGAAGAGCCGGATCGCGAGCTCGAGCAGATCCTCGAAGTCGACAAAGCCGCGCTCCGTCTTCTCGGCCTCGTAGAAGCGGAAGACGCGCCGCATCAGATCCCGCGGGATCGGCGGCTCGTGGTCGCCGAGGCCCTCGTAGTACGTGTCCGGCGTCAGCCGACGGTTCTTCGCCCACTCGATCTCCGTGGCGAGGTCGCCCGCTGGACGGAACTTGTACGGAGGCGGCAGGCCGTTCCCGATCCGGCGCAACGTCAGCGCCTTCGACGGGAGGATCCGGCTCGGCGCGCTGCCCAACCAGTGCAGCTGCGCGAGCGCGGCCGAGTGGAAGGTCCGCGCGGTGACGCCCGACACGCCGAGCGTCTCCAGCCGTTGGCGCATCTCCGTCGCCGCCTTGTCGGTGAAGGCGACGGCGAGGATCTCCTCCGGCGCAAACGTCTCCGTCGCGACCTGATTCGCGATCCGGCGGGTGATCGTCGTCGTCTTCCCGGAGCCGGCGCCGGCCAGGATGCAGACCGGCCCGCGCACGGCCTCGACCGCACGGCGCTGCTCCGCATTCAGGCCCTCGAAGATCACCGCTCCACCCTACGGACGGGATGGGACGGAACTGTGCCGGCTTAGTGGAGGGTGTCTTCCAAGACTGCGGAGCCCACGCGCCGGGGCTCACGCAGCATGGTGGCGAGCCGCGAGACCACGTCGAGCGTGTCGCCGCGCTCGACCATGCGCTCCAGGTCGGCGAGCTCCTCCTCCAGCCACTCGACGTCGATCGGCGGCCGCGCCGCGCGGAGGATCTTCGGATGTGACGTCGGCCCCACCGTCTCGCCCTCGGTCCAAAGCTCCTCGCGTAGCTTCTCGCCGGGCCGCACTCCGACGAAGGTGATCGGGATCTCCGTCTCCGGCTCTTTCCCCGACAGCCGGATCATGTTGCGTGCCAGGTCGAGGATCTTCACCGGCTCGCCCATGTCGAGCACGTAGACCTGCCCGCGACCGCCGATCGCGCCGGCCTGCACGATCAGCGAGACCGCCTCCGGAATCGTCATGAAGTAGCGCGTCATCTCCGGGTGCGTGACCGTCACGGGCCCGCCCTTCTCGATCTGGCGGCGGAAGATCGGGATCACGCTGCCGGAGGAGTTGAGGACGTTGCCGAACCGCACGGCGACGAAGCGCGTGGGGACGTCGTCCCGGTGCCCGTACGCCTCGACGATCCACTCGCACAACGACTTGGACTGACCGAGCAGATTCTTCGGGTTCGCAGCCTTGTCGGTCGAGACCAGAACGAACCGCGCCGCGCCGTACTCGACCGCGACGTCTGCGATCACACGCGTCGTCAGCGCGTTGTTCCGCACCGCCTCGAGCGGGTTCGCCTCGAGCAGCGCGACGTGCTTGTACGCGGCCGCGTGGAACACCACACGCGGCTTGTAGCGCTCGAAGACCTGGCTCATCTTGGCCCGGTCGCCGCAGTCGCCCAGCACCGTCGCGACGGCGGAGAAATCGCGCTCGTCGATCAGCTCGCGCTCGATCCCGAACAGGGCCGACTCCGACTGCTCGACGAGCACGAGCCGCGCCGGCTGAACCCTGGCGATCTGGCGGCAGAGCTCGGCCCCGATCGAGCCGCCCGCGCCGGTGACGAGCACGGTCTCGCCGGCGAGGTACTTCGCGATCGAATGCACGTCGACCTCGACCGGCTCCCGCCCGAGCACGTCCTCGACCTGCACCGGCCGGATCTGGCCGGCGAGATTGAGATCGCCGGAGATCAGCTCGTACAGGCCCGGCAGCGTCTTGACCGGCACGCCGGCCGCCTGGGCGGTCTCCACCACCCGCTGGCGCGTCTCGCCCGACGCCGACGGGATCGCGATCAGCACCTCGTCCGGCGGGTTGTCACGGAGAATGTGCGACAGCTCGTCGGACGTCCCCAGCACCCGGATCCCGTGCAGCCGCAGATTCTTCTTGCGCGGATCGTCGTCGATCAGCCCGATCGGCGTGTAGCCGAGCGCCGGCGTCTTCAGCATCTCGCGGATCACGAGCTGCGCGGCGTCGCCGGCGCCGACGACGATCACTTCCTGGCCGCGCGCCACGAGCGCCCCCGCGCCCGGCCGTTCGATCAGGCTGCGCGCGATGAGCCGCGTCCCCGCCACGAGCGCGAGCAGCATCAGCCAATCGAGCACGGCTATCGAGCGCGGCAGGGGAAAGCCCTTGACCGGATGCGCGAAGTACACGACGAGATCGGCGACGAGGCAGGCGACGGTCACGCCGCGAGCCGCTCCCCACATGTCGCGGGTGGACACGTAACGCCACCAGCGGTTGTAGAAGCCGAACGTGATGAAGACGGCGAGCTTGATGGCAACGACGACCGCGATCGTGTCCACGAAGAGGCGGTGGTAGGGCGCCGTCACGCCGTGGTCGAAACGCAGCCAGAACGCCAGCCACCACGCGAGCGCGATCAGCGCCGCGTCAGCGAGCAGCTGCCAGAGCCGATGCCGGTTGACCGGCATCATGAGACGACGGGGGCGGCAGCCTGCACGACCGAAACGACGCGTTCCTGCGCGGCTGCGTCGATGCCCGCCCAGAGCGGGACGGAGAAGTTCTCCTGCGCAAGGTGCTCGGTGACGGGAAGCGAGCCGCGCGCGTAGCCGAGATACGAGAGCGCAGGTTGCAGGTGCAACGGCGTCATGTAGTACGCCGCGCTGCCGATCGAGGACTTCTTCAGGGCCCCGCGGATACGGTCGCGCTCCGGCGAACGGCAGACGAACAGGTGATAGGCATGCCCCGGCTCGTCCTCCGGCAGGTCGCACGCCGCACCGAGCCCGAGCTCGGCGTATCGCACAGCCGCCTCGCGCCGATGCGCGACCCAGCCGTCGAGCTCCGCCAGGAACACCCGCAGCACCGCAGCCTGCAGCTCGTCGAGGCGCGAGTTGTAGCCGAGCAGCTCGAAGTCGACCTTGTCGCGCGAGCCGTGGAAGCGGAGCATGCGCACGCGCTCGGCGAGCTCGGGATCGTCCGTCGAGACGAGCCCGCCGTCGCCGATCGCGAAGAGGTTTTTCGTCGGATAGAAGCTGAACGTGGACGCGACGCCGGTGCGCCCGATCTCCGGCGACCCGAACGCCTGCGCGGCATCCTCGATCACCGGCAAGCCGAGCTGCGTGAGCTCCGCGAGCGGCGCGGGACGGCCGAACAGATGGACGGCGATGATCGCCTTGGTGCGGCCGGTGATGCGTGCGCCGACGTCCTCCGGATCGAGGTTCATCGTCGTGACGTCGACGTCGGCGAACACCGGCGCCGCGCCGCGTCGGGCGACCGCCTCGGCGGTGGCGTAGAACGTGAAGGCGGGGCAGATGACCTCGTCGCCGGCGCCGATGCCGAGGGCGTCGAGGAGGAGCACGAGCGCATCCGTGCCGTTCGCAACGCCCACCGCCTCGCGCACGCCAAGGTAGCCGGCGGCCTCGCGCTCGAATGCGGCCAGGTTCGGGCCCAGGATGAACTCGCCGCTCTCGAGCACGCCGTCGATCGCCTCGCGGATGCGAGGCAAGAGCGGCTCATACTGTGCCCTTACGTCAACGAGCGGGATCGGAGGCACGGCCCGCAAGTCTAGATTGTCGGCGGCGCCAGACCAGATAGCCGGCGAGCGCGAGAACGAGGGCAACCACCGCGTATTCGGCGTAGCCGAAGTCGTGGTGGAAACGGTCGTAGCTTCGGCCCGCGCCCCAGCCGACACCGGCAAGGGAGAAGGCCCAGATCGCCGAGCCGACGGCCGTCAGGACGACGTAGCGCCAGAACGGCATCCGGAAGACCCCGGCCGGGATCGAGATGAACGACCGGATCACCGGGGTGACTCTGCCCACGAGCACGGCCAGGTCGTCCCAGCGATCGAACCAACGCTCCGCACGGTCGAGCTTGTCAGCCGAGAGGTGGAACCAGCGCCCACGCCGCTCGAGCAGCGGCCGACCGCCGTACAAGCCGATCGCCCAGCCGACGATTGCGCCGACGAGGTAGCCGAGCGCACCGGCCAGCGCCATCACGACGAACCCCCAGAAGTGCGACGAGAAGCGGGCCCCGAACAGATCGACGTGTTGCCCCGCAAACGCGCCGGCAGCCAGCGCGCCTGCGTAGACCATGACGAGCTCGCTCGCGGCCGGAAAAACGGCGTCGATTGCCATCAGCAGGAAGACCGCGTAGACGCCGTGATCACCGATCAGCGACGTGAGCGTGCTCGTGACGCCGGCGACCGGCACGCGGGAGAGGCTACCCCTAACCGCGCAGCCGGAAGGGGGCGGTCAGCTCGACCGAGCCGGCGTCGTTCGTCGCCGTCACGCTGAAGACGTAGCGCCCTGCACGCC
>JBKPGW010000086.1:0-1422 GCA_046729555.1 Actinomycetota bacterium
TCCGCGTCGCAGCGTGGCCGATGCCGGTTGTAAAAAGAAATGCAACAACGGCAAGAAGCGCCGCTGCCTCCGCTACCGTGAAGCGGGGTCGTATGGGTCGCAAGCTTCTCTTCGCCGTCCTCGTTGGATTGATCCTCGCGCCGCTCGCCTCAGCGCGGCCGACGCAGCTTATGCCGGGGGTGTCGTACGAGCGCATTCTGCGGTGGACGTCGGCCCGGCCGATGGCGATGTACGTCGTCACCGCACCGAAGCCGCAGGGCCTGTACCGCCTGACGCCGCTCCTGTCGAACGGAACGATCACCGGCAGGGAGACGGTTTCGTCGATGGAGCGCGCCGCCTCCGCGCAGATGACGACGGTCGGCGTCAACGGCGACTTCTTCAGCTGGCACGGCGGCTGGCCGAGCGGTTTGCTCATCCGCGGCGGCGTCGTCGAGCATCAGTCCGCGCTCGGCCGCGCCGCGGTCGGGATCGACACGAGCGCGACGCTGCATGCGGACCGCGTGCCCTGGTACGGACGCTGGCTCGGTCCCGATGGAATCTCGCACCCGGTCGCGCAGCTGAACGAGCCGCCGCGCAAGAACGCGGCCGCGCTCTTCACGCCGGTATGGGGTGGGATGACGCCGAAGGTGTCGGGAACCGTCGTCGTGCTCGAGCCCTTCCCGCCGACGGCACCCCGCCAGGATCTCCTCGGAACCGTGACGTCCGTTCTCGTCGACGGCAGCAGCGTCGCGATTCCCTCGGACGGTGCAGTGCTCGTCGCGCGTGGCACCGCGGCGCTTCCCTTGCGCGACCTGCCACTGTCAACGCAGCTGACCGTGCGGATCCCGTTACCGACGGAGTGGTCGTCGGTAACGGACGCCCTCAGCGCGGGCCCGACGCTCGTCAGAGACGGCCGTCCGATCTTCAACGCGGGCGAGGCATTGACGCCCGCACAGCTGCGCGGCCGCAATCCACGCACCGCGATCGGCCAGCGCGCGGACGGAACGATCGTGATGGTCGCCGTCGACGGCCGCCAGCGTGGCTGGAGCATCGGCATCACGAACTGGGAGCTCGCGCTGACGCTCGTTCGCTACGGCGTCGTCACCGGCTTCGCGCTCGACTCGGGCGGGTCGACGACAGTCGCCTTTGACGGGCGCGTGCTGAACCGGCCGTCGGATCCTCAAGGCGAGCGCCCTGTGGGAGAGGCGCTCGTGATCGGCTACACCGGCGTGTACGCGCCGCCCATCGCGCCGACGCTGTCACCGAACCAGGACGGCGCCGGCGACGTCGAGACACTCTCCTACAAGCTCGTGCGGCCCTCGACCGTGAGCGCCAAGGTCGTCGGGACCGACGGCAGCGTCCGCGAGCTCGACGCCGGTCAGAAGGCTCCCGGCCGCTACAAGCTCTCCTGGGACGGTCTCGGCGCGTCCGAGGGCCGTTACC
>JBKPGW010000087.1:0-8508 GCA_046729555.1 Actinomycetota bacterium
TGAGCGCGTGACCGGTCGCAAGGCCGGCGGTCGATTGCGCCCAGCACGGCAACAAAAGATTGCGATTTGCAGGGACTTTTCTACGGGAGCGACGGGACTCGAACCCGCGACCTCCGGCGTGACAGGCCGGCGTTCTAACCAACTGAACTACGCCCCCAAGGCTCGCGCAGTGTAGCCCAGTACCGGAGCGGTCCCTGCGCCCCCGATCTTCCGGCCACGTCAGGGAGTACCCTGCTCAGCCGTGACCAAGGTCGACCTGATCGCGCTCGGATTCGTCGCAATCACGGCATTCATCGGCTGGAAGAAAGGACTGCTCGCGAGCGCGCTGTCGGTCGCCGGAATCGTCCTCGGCGGCTGGCTCGGCTCTCGGCTGGCGCCCGCTTTGCTGGAGGGCGGGTCGAACTCTCCGTACACGCCACTGGCGGCACTCGCCGGTGCGGCCGTCGGCGCGATCCTGCTCGAGACGCTCGGGACGCTGGCCGGTACCTCGCTCCGCTCGCGCATCCGCAAGCCGCGCCTGACCTCGTTCGACTCGTTCGGCGGGCTCGCGCTGGGTGCCGTCGCCGGGCTTGCGATCGTCTGGGTGCTCGGCGCCGTCGCGCTCCTGCTTCCCGGCCAGGCCGACCTCCGCCACGGTGCGCAGAAGTCGGCACTGCTGCGGCGGCTGAACGAGGTCGTGTCACCGGAGAAAGTCCTCAATGCGCTCGCGCGGATCGACCCGTTCCCGGCGATCACCGGGCCGGCCGCGCCGGTCGCGCCGCCCGATCCCCGGCTGGCCCATGCCCTCGGAGTGCGCGCCGCCGCGCCCAGCGTGGTGCGCGTGCTCGGCACCGCCTGCGGTGTCGGCGTCGAGGGCACGGGCTGGACCGCACGTGCGAACCGGGTCGTGACCGCGGCGCACGTCGTCGCAGGACAGGACGACACTGCCGTCGAGCTCCAATCGGGCTCACGGCTACCTGCACAGGTCGTGGCCTTCGACCGGCGCAACGACATCGCCGTCCTGCGGGTCGACGGGCTCGGGCTGCGGCCGCTCCCGCTCGCACCCGCGAAGTCTGGGACGCCGGTCGCGGTGCTCGGCTTCCCGGAGAACGGGCCGTTCACGGCGACACCGGCGCGGATCGGGCTCACGTCCGTAGTGCTCGCGGAGGACGCCTATGGACGCGGTCCTGTTACACGCGTGATCACTTCACTGGGCGGCAGCGTCCGTCACGGCGACTCCGGCGCACCCGCGGTCGATGCGCAGGGCATGGTCGAGTCGACGGTCTTCGCCGCGCGTTTGCGCACGGTCGGTGGCTACGGCGTGCCGGACAATGTCGTGCGGGCCGCGTTGAACGCCGCGCGCAAGCCGGTTTCCACGGGCGACTGCGCGCCCTAGACGGGGAGCGTTCGCGCCCACGCCGCGAGCGGTGAGTCCGGCTCGTGGCGCAGGAACTCACGCACGAGCCGAGCTGACTCGTCAGGGCGAACGCCCGACACGACGGCGGGCAGCCGGTAGGGCGCTACAGAACCGGCGGCCGGATTCCACACCTCGCCGATCGCAGTCCCACCATCGGTCGGCGACTCGAGCGCGAACACGACCCGCTCGGCGAACGCGAACATTGCCGCCGCCATGCACAGCAAGCAGGGCTCGAGCGTCGTGCACAGCGTCAGCTCCCTCTGGTTCGCCTCCTGCAGCGCCAGCAGCTCCGGATGTGCCAGCCATCCCTTGCTCCGCTGCCAGTACGCACGCGCGACGATTTCTCCGTCTGCCGCGACGACCGACCCGATCGGAATCTCTCCCGCGGCGAGCCCGAGCCCGGCCTGCTCGAGCGCCGCGCCCATCAGCTCGTCGTCGGTCACTCGAGCAGCTCGAGGACGTTCAGCGGCTTCCGGTAGGGCGCGACGAGGTAGACGCCCGCCGCCTGCTCGCGTGCGCCCGCGTAGAGCTCCTTCGCATAGTCCATTCCGACCCTCGCAGCATCCGTTCCGGCCGTGCGTAACGCCTCCTGAAGCGACTCCGGAACGACGATGCCCGGCAACTCGTTGTGGAGGCGTTGCGCGAAGCGGTAGCTCCATACGGGACAGATCCCCACGAGGATGGGGATAGGCGACGGGCCCCCGAAGCGTTCGAAGAACGCGTCCAGGTGGGCGAGTTCGAAGACGAGCTGGGTCATGGCGAAATGCGCGCCCGCTTCGATCTTCTTGTGGTACCGCTCGACCTCGAGATCGAGGTCGTCGGCGGTCGGATTGACTGCAACGCCGATGCAGAACGAGGTGGGAGCGTCGATCGGCCGTCCGTTGAAGTCCTCGCCGCGGTTTAGGTTCGTCATCAGCTGTGTGAGGCCGATCGCGTCGATCTCGTACACGCCACGCGCGCCGGGGTAATCGCCGACCTCCGGCGGATCACCGGTGACTGCCAGCACGTTGCGGACGCCTTCGGCGTGCGCGCCGAACAGCTGCGCCTCCAGGCCCATGACCGTGTAGTCGCGCGTCGTGAGATGCGGGATCGTTTCGATCCCCGTTGCCCGCTCCACCACCGAGGAGAAGATGATCGCGTTCATGCCTGCGCGCGCGCCGGCGTTGTCGTTGACGTCGATGAAGCCAACCTGTCCGGAGTCCTTCAACGCTTGCGACAGCTCGACGAGGCCGCTGATGTTCCCGCCCAGGGGCGGATCGAGCTGCACGGAGATAATCCAGTCGCGCTCGCGCAGAGCGCGTGCCAGACCGGTCTCGCGCCGTTCCTCGCCGAGCGAGACCACGAATTCACGCTCGTCGAGGACGAGCGGCGCGCGCGGCTTGCGCTCGTCCTCCAGCGCCGAGCGGATCGCGGTGATCTCCGCCGGAGTCGTGCCGCAGCAACCGCCGATGATGCGCGCGCCGAGATCGCGGGCGTGCGCAGCGAACTCCGCGAAGTACGCGGGTGTCGCGTGCGGATAGATGACCCGGCCGCCGGCGAGGCTCGCCAACCCGACGTTCGGCAAGGCCGCGAGCGGCTTGGTGCCGTTCGTGCTCATCCGCTCGAGCGCCGCGAGCGCGGCGAGGAGTCCTGCGCCGTGGTTCGCGCCGATCGCCGCTACGTCGAGGGCGGCAAGCTGCTCCGCGGACTCGGCTGCGGTCACGCCGGCAAGCGTCTCGGCGCCCTCGTCGAATGTCATAAGCGCGACGATCGGGAGGCCGGACACGCTCCGGACGGCTTCGATCGCGTCGACGGCCTCCTCCAAGTCGTAGAACGTCTCGATCATGAACAGGTCGGCGCCGCGTCCCTCGAGGATCTCCGCCTGCTCGGCGAACGCGTCCCGGCGCACGCGTGAGATCGCCTGCTGACCGAGCGGGCCGATCGAGCCGGCGATGAAGACGTCCTTCCCCGCGATCTCGCGAGCGTTGCGCGCGAGCTTGACGCCGGTCGAGTTGATGCGCTCGAGCTCGTCCTCGAGGAAATGCTGCGCTAGCTTGTTGCGGTTCGCTCCGAAGGTGTTCGTCTCGATCAGCTCTGCGCCGGCGTTGATGAAGCTGACGTGCAGCGAGACGACTGCCTGGGGCGCGCGCAGGTTGGCCTCCTCGGGCGTGCGCAGCCTCGGCACGGCGGCGGAGAGCAGCGCGCCCATGCCGCCGTCGCCGACGATCGCCGGCCCGGCCTCCAGGCGTTCGAGGAAGCGGTTGCGGGTCTTGGTCTGGGCGGGCACCTCGTCTCCTTCCGAACTCGCTCGACACATCCTCCGGGCTCTCGCCCGACCGGGTTTGGCACCTTGCCCGGAGGCAGGTTGCCGAAGGAGTCACAGGGCCGGTTCCCTCGGCCTTCTCTCGATGCAGAGCGGGACGGTGCCCGCTGCAGCCACTCAGTGTATAGGCCCGGAAAACGCAAGAGGGGCCGCCGCCTGGCCCCTCCTGGGTCTCCTTGGAAGGAGATTCGCCGAGGTTGCCCCCGCCGCATCGGGGCCTCCTCGGTATGCCTTCTGACTATCGCGAGAAGGGGCCACTTCATCCATCACCCGTTCTCGGTTGACTGCGGCACTTGACGCCCCTCAAGCAGGAAGACGCCGGTGCCGATGCCTGTCTTGACTCCACGGCCAGGGACTGACGGCAATCACTCCTGCGGCCCGGAGTAATGCGGCGGCGGACGAGGACTCCGCCGCCACTCTTATCTAGAGCTCGTGAACGACCCGGCCCTCCATGCCGCCGGCGACCGTGACCACCTGCCCGGACACGTGGCCCGAGAGCTCGGCTGAGGCGAGCACCACGACCTGCCGGGCGACGTCCTGCGGCTGGGCGACCTTCCGCAGTGCCATCGTCCGCGAAACGCGCCGCACCTGTTCGTCGGAGACGTGGCCACGCGTCATCGGCGACTCGGTCCAGCCGGGGGCGACCGCATTCACGCGCGCCCGCGAGGACCTTCGGACGACCTCGTTCTTCAGGCTGAGGAGAAGTCCGCCCAGGATCGCCGACTTCGCTGCGGCGTAGTCGGCGTGCCCGGCCTCGCCGAAGATGCCGGCTGTCGAGCCGACGAGGACGAGCGCCCCGTCCCCGTCGAGCTGCCGCAGAAATCCGCGCGCTGTCAGGAACGTCGCGGTGAGGTTCGCGTCGAGCGTCTCGTGCCAGCGCGCGAGCGGGAGCTCCCAGACGGGCACGTCCTCGGACGGCCAGACGCCGGCGACCGCGGCGCAGACGTCGAGCCGGCCGGCCTCTGCGAACAACCGCTCGACCTCGTCTTCGCGCGTCAAATCCGCGCCGACGACTGTAGCGGCGCCGAGCGCCTCCGCTCGCTCGCGACCGCGGTGGTAGTGCGCGACGACCTCCGCGCTCTCGCCTGCGAACGCCCGCGCGCACGCGCCGCCGATGCCGCCGGACGCACCGGTCACGAGCACGCGCTTCCCCGCAAGCCCCGTGTCCATCTATGGGATTCTCTCCGTTGTGGAGCGCGAGTGGATGAGCTGGAACGACGTGGGCATCGCCGTCGAAGAGCTCGCAGCGCAGATCGAGGCCGCCGGCTTTCGGCCGGACGCGGTGCTCGCGCTCGCGCGCGGCGGTCTACCGGCCGCCGGCGCACTCGCGTACGCGCTCGGCGTCAAGAACATGGCAACGCTGAACGTCGAGTTCTACACCGGCGTCGACGAGCGCCTGGACGAGCCGCTGCTGCTGCCGCCCGTCCCCGACCTGTCGCTGCTGCGCACCGAGCGACTGCTGGTCGTTGACGACGTCGCGGATACCGGTCGCACGCTTGCGCTCGCGCGCGACTTCTGCGCGGAGCACGTCGGCGACGTGCGCACGGCCGTCCTCTACGAGAAGCCGCAGAGCGTCGTGCGCGCCGACTTCGCCTGGCGGCGCACAGAGAAGTGGATCAACTTCCCCTGGAGCACGCCCGTGGCGGTGACTGCCGAATGAAGGTGTTCATCATCAGCGACATGGAGGGCGTCGCCGGGATCGTCAAGTGGCAGCAGACGGACGGCACGAAGGAGAAGCGCGCCTACCACGAAGGCCGCGAGCTGTACACCGAGGAGATCAACGCCGCGGTACGAGGTGCGAGGACGGGCGGGGCGGATGAGGTCGTCGTCATGGACTGTCACGGCGCCGGCGAGGAGTGGACGTTCAACTCCCTCATCCCCGACAAGCTCGATCGAAACTGCGAATACGTCGTTCAGAACGACTGGACGGAGTACACCGAGTTCCTCGAGCAGGGCTGCGACGCCGCGCTCTTCGTCGGCATGCACGCGAAGGCGGGAACGCCCGACGGTGTTCTCGCCCACACAGTGTCCGGACAGGCGTGGCGCGAGCTGAAGTTCAACGGTGTCTCCGTCGGCGAGACGGGAATCAATGCAGCTCTCTGTGGGCAATGGGGCTGTCCGGTGCTCCTCGTGACCGGCGATGAGGCCGTCTGCCGCGAGGGGCGCGAGCTGCTCGGCGAGGGCCTGACCACCGTCGCTGTGAAGAAAGGGCTCGGTGCGTATAGCGCCCGGCAGTTTCCCGCGCAGAGGGCGCGTCAGCTCATCGAGGATGGTGCGAGGAGGGCACTTCAGAATGTTGGCGCGGTGAAGCCTTACGACCCCGGCCGGCCGTGCGACATCCAGATCGAGTTCCACACACCGGCGCGGCTGGTCGAGTACCGCAACCGCAAGGGGGTCGAGCAGGTTGACGCACACACCCTCGTCTCGCGTGCCGACGACTGGTGGACGGCTTGGTCTCAGTTCTACTTCTGAGCTTCTTCGGCGTCTCCGCCCTGGTGATCGTCACGCCGGGGCAGGACACGGCGCTGACGATCCGCAACACCTTGCGCGGCGGACGGCGCGGCGGTGTCTTCACCGCGCTCGGCGTCGCGACCGCGCAGTGCGGTTGGGCGCTGGCGACGAGCGCGGGCCTCGCGGCCCTCCTCGTCGCCTCCGAGCCGGTGTTCCATGCGATCCGCTGGTTCGGCGCGGCGTACCTGATCTTTCTCGGACTGCAGTCGCTCTCACGAGCGGTACGCGGCGTCGGCGCCGTCCACGGAGCTTCGCGCCGGTCGCGCTCGTCCTACCGGCAGGGGCTCGTCAGCAATCTCGGCAACCCGAAGATGGCGCTCTTCTTCTCGAGCCTGCTGCCGCAGTTCGCGCACTCGTTCGCCGGCCTGCTCGTGCTCGGTGTCGTCTTCGCCGCGATGACGCTGACCTGGTTGACGGCATACGCGTTCGCGGTGGCGAAGGCCGGTGACGTCTTGCGGCGTCCGGCAGTCCGCCGCGTCGTCGACGCCGTGGTCGGCGCGGTGCTCGTCGCGTTCGGCGTGCGGCTCGCGACCGAGCGCTAACTCGGAACGATCCCGAGCTCGTCCAGCAGCGTGAAGTACGCGCTGCCGAACGGGGAGTCCTTCGTGCGTTCACGTACCTCTTCCCAGTCCACCTGCTCGCGCAGCGATCGCGCGAGCTCGAGCACGCTCGAGAAGTCCGGCCGTTGCTCGCTCAGGACGAGGACCTTCTGCGTGATCACGTCTTCGAGCGGTGCCACCTTCAGCCGCATCGCGTGGACCTCCATGTCCTCCGCTCGCGCGAAGAAGTCGTCGTCGATCGGGCCGCCGGAAGGATCGAAGATGAGGTCGATGAGGATGTCGTCCTCGTACGCCTTCAACAGCCAGCCCTCCGGCGGGCGTTCGACGCGCATGCCGGCGTGTCCGAGCGCCTCCTGCGCCCGTTCCGCATCCTTCGGCTTGACGAGCAGATCGACGTCGTGCTCCGTCTTCGGCCCGCCTCGGGCCCAGCAGGCGAGCCCGCCGCCGAGCACGAATGGAACGCCGGCGTCGTTGAGCGTGCCGGTCGCCTTCTTCATCGCCTCCAACAGGCGGTCGAACTCACGGTCCTGGTCGGTGGCCAC
Organism: Actinomycetota bacterium; assembly: GCA_046729555.1. Taxonomy (GTDB): domain Bacteria; phylum Actinomycetota; class Thermoleophilia; order Gaiellales; family Gaiellaceae; genus 3-1-20CM-4-69-9. The sequence continues at coordinate 7,312 of JBKPGW010000087.1, forward strand.
GGACGGCGGTTTCCCACCGGCCGCCTACGTGGAACATGGTCGTCATGGTCACGATCGCCGCAGCTGGTGACCTGCACGCCTCTCCGGCGACGCGCGACCGTGTCGAGGAGGCATTCGAGACGCTCGAGGAACGCGTCGACGTCGTGCTGCTCGCGGGCGACCTGACAACGCATGGCGATCCCGAGCAGGCGGAGGTCCTCGCGCACGCCTGTCGTGGGTTGAAGGTCCCGGTGTGCGCAGTCCTCGGAAACCACGACCTCCACCTGGGCTTCGGCAAGGAGATCGCAGCGGTCCTGACGGACGCGGGCGTGCGTCTGCTCGACCACGCGGCGCCGTGGGCGGAGCTCTGCGACGGTGAGGTCGGCGTTGTGGGGACGAAAGGCTTCGTCGGAGGCTTCACCGGCTCGGCGCTGCCCGACTTCGGGGAGCCTGCACTGCGACGGCTCTACGCGGAGACGACCGTGGAGGTCGAGGCGATCCGCACCGGCCTGCAGAAGGTCGCCCACTGCCCGATCCGCGTCGTGCTGCTCCATTACGCACCGACCTCCGACACGCTCCACGGCGAGCCTGAGGGAATCTGGACCTACCTGGGCTGCGATCGCCTGGCGACGCCGATCGCGGAGTACCGGCCGGACGTCGTCCTGCACGGCCACGCGCACGCCGGCAGCTTCGAAGGCGCGATCGGGACGACTCCGGTGTACAACGTCGCGGTGCACGTGACGGGGCGCGACTTCTATGTGTTCGACCTCGAAGCCCACGAGGTGGAGGTCGAGACAGGCGTCTGACTCCGAAGGGGTCAGACGCCGGCAGTTCTATCGGCGCGTACGCTTGACGCCGTGCCGACAGTCGCACGCATCTCGATCTCGCCGGTGAAGGGCCTCCGGCTCGTCCATCCCGAGCAGGTCCAGCTCGAGCGCACGGGCGTGCTCGAGAACCGCCGCTTTCACATCGTCGACACGGATGGACGCCGCTACAACCAGCTGCGCAACGGCGGGCTCGTCCGCATCCGGCAGGAGTACGACGCGGCCCGTGAGCGGCTGGCGCTCACGTTCCCCGACGGCACCGTCGCGGACGGCGTCATCGCGCTCGGCGACGAGGTAACGACGGACTTCTACGGTCGACCGGTCACCGGCCGGTTCGTCGAGGGCCCGTGGACGGTCGCGCTCTCGCGCTGGGCCGGCCGTCCGTTGAGGCTCG
>JBKPGW010000088.1:0-1716 GCA_046729555.1 Actinomycetota bacterium
CTGGTCGACCCGCGGCGGGCACGCTTCCACCTCGCGACCCTGCGCGGACGCATGATCGGTTACCGGCAGTGAGAGCGCGCGCAAAACGTGTGCTCGGCGTCCTGCGTCGCCGTAAGCGGATCGCTCGCTATCTGCGGGAACACGAGGTGCGCAAGCTGCAGCTCGGCGCCGCCGAGAACATCAGGCCGGGTTGGCTGAACACCGATCTGCACGACTACGGCCGGGCCGGCGAGCTCGTGTACCTCGACGCGAGCGAACCGTTCCCGCTTCCCGACGCCTCGTTCGACTTCGTCTTCTCCGAGCACATGCTCGAGCACCTCTCGTACGCCGACGGACTGCAGTGCCTGCACGAGTGCAGACGCGTGCTGCGTCCCGGCGGCAGGATCCGGGTTGCGACGCCCTCGCTCGAGCGCCTCGTACGGCTCTTCGATCCGGAGCTCACCGACCTGCAGCGCCGTTACGTGCGTTGGGCGATCGACTCCTTCGTCCCCGATGCAGGGGCGCCGCTACCGGGCTTCGTCGTCAACAATTTCATGCACGCGTGGGGCCACCGGTTCGTCTACGACCGCGACACGCTCCGACACGCGCTCGAAGCTGCCGGATTCGTCGACGTCGAGGAGGGGCGCGTTGGAGAGCTCGAACGACATCTCCAGAACGAGCCCGAGTTCAACGAGTACGAGACGATCGTGCTGGAGGCGCGCCGCCCTTGAGCAGCGCCTCGAACACGTCGGCGTGGCGGTCGAGCCACGGGTCGAGCGCGAACCGCTCGGAGCGGCGCCGCGCAGCCGCGGCATAACGGTCGCGCTCGGCGAGCACTCGACGAACGGCGTCGGCGAACGCCTCGGGCGGCGGCGGCTGGTCTTGCTCCCAGCTCTCGGCGTGTGGAACGCCGATGCCCGCCTCGTCGCCGACCAGCTCGACCGTGCCGCCACTGGCGGCGTAGACGACCGGTAACCCGCACGCCATCGCCTCGATCACGAGGCTCGGGCAGGGATCCAGCACCTTCGTGTGCAGCAGCAGATGCGCGCGGCGGAACAGCGCCGGCGCATCGGCCTGCGCGTAGCGGCCCACGAGCTCGACCCGATCGGCGAGGCCGAGCTCGCGCAACAGCGGCTGCGGGTCGGACACGAGCCTGCCCGTGACGATCAGCCGTGCGTCCGGAAGCTGCGCGAGCGTGCGCAGCGCGAGCTCGAGGCGGTACGCCTGCGTCTGGTCGCCGCCGAGCAGCAGCACGGGCGGCTCGTCGGGCGGAGCAGTGCCGGGCGTGAACTGCTCGACGTCGACGGCGTTGTAGAGGACCTCGCAGCTGCCCTTGGGCTCCCCGAGGAACTCGTCCGCGGATCGTTTGCAGAACTCGCTCTGATAGAGGACGTGATCGGCGGCGAGCAGTGCGCGGCGGAACTCGCGGTTGATCTCCTCCGTCTCTGCGCCGGCCCAGCCCGGGTAGGCGACCCCGCTCTGGTTGACCACGACCGGCGCCTCTCGGCGGCGCGCGAGCCACAGCAGCCCGTGCAGGTCGCGCGGCAGCCAGGTCGAGCCGAGGTAGAGCAACGAGAAGTCGGTCGGGCTGTTCGGGACACGCGCGGCAAGGCGCTGGAACGTCGCCGTGCCGCCTGCGACCGGCTCCCCCGGCCCCGGCACGCGGTCGTGCCCGTAGAACACGCGCACCCCGGGTCCCGGGCGGCGCGCGGCGAGGAGGCTTAGCCAACGCAGGGC
>JBKPGW010000089.1:0-6537 GCA_046729555.1 Actinomycetota bacterium
TTCGAGGTCAAAGAGGAGCCGCCCCGATTGCAGCCAGAGCGTTCGGCCCTGCAGCTGGGCCTTCTCGAACACACCCGTGATCACCCATACCGTCGGCGACTCGGCGTCGATGAACACGTTGAACGAGTTCCGTTGGACGACGCTCTTGCCGTTCGCGGACGATGTGACGACCAGATCGGTGTGCCGCTTGACGTCGCCGTTGGCGTAGGAGATCGTCGTGCGTGTCCGCTCCACGGTCACGCTGAACGGGAAGGCGCAGGTCTCGTCGTCGACGAAGGGCCCGAACGTCACCGTCGACCGCTCGATCGTGGGCGCGTCGGCCGCCGCAGGCGCGGCCAGCACGAGCGCGAGCGTGACAGCGGCCGGCGACAGGATGAGGTAGCTCAGGCGGCGCATGGACATCTCCTCTCGATTGATCAGTGCACTGTCGTCAGGCGCCGAGCGCTTCACATAGCTGTGCCCGCTCCGACTCGCTGCCGGGCCCGTGGTGCTCGACGAGCCGGCCGGCCGAGTCGGACACGAGCCCCCGCGCCGCCGATTGCGACGCCGCCGTTTGGAAGCTTGGTAACGACGTTGGTGCCGGTCGTGAAGAGGTCGCCAGTGACGAGATCGCGCTGGAAGATCCGGACGCCGCGGTTCGGCAGCGAAGCGCCGGTCAGCGGGTTAGTGATCGTGCCTTCGAACGTTGCTACCCAAAGCTCCCGGACAGGGTGTCCCTCGTTGTCGTAAAAGGTGGTGATCTCGCGCGTCACGCTGAAGACGCTGACCAACGTGACGCCGCTTGCGCACGGGACAGGTGTGATCGTCGTGACCTGCAGCGTCTGGCGTGTCGGCTGGACAGCCGCGGCGGTCGCCGGAACGGCGAGCGCGGCGATGAGCGGAATGGCGATGAGCAAGCGGCGCATCACGTGCTCCTTTCATCGGGCTGTGTTTCGGCGCGAGGATCCGGCGGCCACGTCGAGTTCGGCCCGATCGGCGGGAATCGCGCGTGACCCAAGTCGTGGCGATCCGAGAGTCGTGGCGACTACGACTTCGGCTCGCAGAGACCCTCGACCGTATGCGCTTCGGCCACGAGCGCGCTGTTGAAGCCCGCCTGCGCGCCGGTCGAGACCACCTGGCCCCACGGCTGGCTCGTCTGCGCGTTCCCGGCCACGGTGTGACCGAACGCCTCGCAGCTCGCGTGGCCCTCGTGCGCTTGGGCCGGCACGGCGGCTGCACCCGTCGACACGGCTCCGGCCAGCAGAGCCGCGATTGCGATCCTTCTGCGCATTGCGCTTCCTCCTCGTCCGGGGGTGCTTGCTTCTGCGACGTGGAGGGTGCAACTGAGGCCTTACAAGCGCCTGTCGGGACGCTGACAAGTGCGGTCAGGCATCGGATAATCGGGCGATGACGGGGTCGGCCGCAACGCTCGAGTTCCGCCTGCTCGGCCCGCTCGAGGTCTGGCGGGAGGGGCGGCCGCTGCGCCTGGGCGGTGAACGTCAGCGCGCGCTGCTCGCGCTGCTGCTGCTGCACGCGAACGAGGTCGTTTCGCGGGAGCGGTTGATCGAGGAGCTCTTCGGCGACGCCTCCGAGACGGGCGCGAACGCGCTTCAAGTCGGAATCTCGCGGCTTCGGCGACTGCTCGGCGACGAACGCACGTCGAACGGCGACGGCAGTGTGCTGCTCACGCGGCCGCCGGGTTACCTGCTGCGCGCGGACGCGGAGCAGCTCGACGTGGCGTCTTTCGAACGCTTGCTGGGCGAGGGTCGGCAGGCGCTCGCTGGGGGCGACGCCTTCTCGGCGGCGGCGACGTTGCGCGAGGCGCTCGCCCTTTGGCGTGGGCCCGCGCTGGCGGACCTCGCGCTGCTGGAGTTTGCGCAGCCGGAGATCCGGCGGCTCGAGGAGCTGCGGCTGAGCGCACTGATGGAGCGGATCGAGGCGGATCTCGCGCTCGGCCGCACCAGCGAAGTGGTGCCGGAGCTGGAGGCACTGGTGGAGGCGAACCCGCTCCAGGAGCGCCTGCGCGGGCAGCTGATGCTCGCGCTGTACCGTGCGGGACGGCAGGCGGACGCGCTCGAGGTGTACAGGAAGACGCGCGACCTGCTGCGTGACGAGCTCGGGCTCGAGCCGAGCAAGGCGCTGCAGGAACTCGAGCGTTCGATTCTTCGACAGGAGGCGGCGCTCGATATCGAGGCGGGTCCGGTCACGGCGGAAGCCGAGGTGGAGTTCGCCGTTTGTCCCTTTAAGGGCCTCGCCTCGTTTGACGTCGCCGACGCGGAGTTCTTCTTCGGCCGCGAGCGAGCGATCGCCGAGCTCGTCGCCCGTCTCACGAGCGCGACGTTCGTCGGCGTCGTAGGCGCCTCGGGGAGCGGCAAGTCGTCGCTGGTGCGTGCCGGGTTGCTGTCTGCGCTAGCCGCCGGAGCGCTACCAGGGAGCGAGCGGTGGCGGCTGGCGCTTATGCGGCCGGGGCCGGAGCCGTGCTCAGAGCTTCGGCGCGTGCTCGGCGGTCAAGCGTTGGCATCGGCGCTCGGCGGGCTGCGGCCGGGCGAGCGGCTCGTGCTCGCAGTCGACCAGTTGGAGGAGGTCTTCACCGCCTGTGATGACGAGGAGGAACGAGTGCTTTTCCTCTCGGCGCTGGCCGAGGCGGCCTTGGATCGCGACCGCCGCGCCGTTGTCGTCGTGTCGTTGCGCGCCGATTTCTACGGGCGCCTTGCGGGCTACCCACGGTTCGCGGAGCAGCTCAGCCGTAACCACGTGCTCCTCGGGCCGATGGAGCGCGACGAGCTTGGACGCGGTATTGAGTTGCCCGCCAAGCGCGCGGGGCTGCAAGTGGAGCGCCGGTTAGTCGAGGCGCTAATCGCCGACGTCGCCGACGAGCCGGGTGGGCTGCCGTTCCTGTCGACGATGCTGCTCGAGCTCTGGCGGCTGCGGGAGACGAACGTGCTCCGGCTCGAGACGTACCGCGCGACCGGTGGCGTGCGTGGCGCGATCGCGCGGCTGGCAGAGCAGGTGCATGGGCAGCTGCCCGAGTCGGAGCGGCGGGTAGCGCGAACGATGCTGCTGCGGCTAGCTGCGGGCGAGGGGTCGGGCATCGTGCGCCGCCGCGTGTTGCTCGAGGAGTTCGACCTCGAGCGCAATGAGGAGGTGCGCCGTGTGTTGGCTGCCCTGACCGGGGCGCGGCTGTTGACGATCAGCGAGGGTGTGGTCGAGGTCTCGCACGAGGCGCTGCTGCGCGAGTGGCCGCGCCTGCGCGAGTGGCTCGAGGAAGATCGTCAAGGCCAGCGCCTGCACCAGGACCTGATCGAGCGCTCGCGGCAGTGGAATGAGCGCGGGCGCGACCCCGGCGATCTCTACCGTGGCGTCCGGCTCGCCTCTGCACTCGAGTGGGCGGCGGCGCACGAGCAGGAGCTAAACGAGACCGAGCGCCAGTTTCTCTCGGCGAGTCGGGAGGCGAGCCAGCGGACGCTGCGGCGCCTCCGCGCCGCGGCCGCCATGCTCGCGGCGCTGCTAGTTCTCGCCGTTGTCGGCGGAATCGTGGCCTTCGTGCAGCGGCACACGGCGCAACGCGAAGCGCGGGTTGCGCTCGCGAACCAGCTCGGCTCGCAGGCGCTGGTCGAGCCGCGGATCGACCGGGCGCTCCTGCTCGCGCTCGAGGCGCTGAACCTGAATGACTCGCGCCAGACGCGGGGCGCGCTGCTGACGACGCTGCTGCGCAGCCCATCGATTCCTCGGAAGACGTTCACGCTTCCGCTCGGCACACGCCCGCTGCGGATGAGCGTCAATTCCGGCGGCGCCACCCTGGCCGTCAGCGACAGCGCCGGTCAGATCCACTTCTTCGACACGCGCACCCGCCGCGAGCGGCGAGCGCCGCTGACCGACGCAATGGGCTACGTGCCGCCCGCGTACTCCGCCGATCGAGAGCAGATGTTGACGATCGCGGCCGGCGACCCACCGCCCGGTCTGGAGCTGCGCGAGCCCGCGACGCTCCGGCGCGTCCGGCTGTTGCCGTTCGATCGACACTGGTTCACGAGAGAGGGCGGCGCCGTGACGCCGTTCGGCTTCAGCCGCGACGGCCAGACCGCCTTCTTCGCCTACGACCTCGTCATCAACGACGCCGAAGACGAGGGTGCAGCGTACGTCGACGTCTGGGACGTCCCGAGCGCCAAGCTCACTTCCCGCCCGCTCGGCTCCGTCGACGTCACCGGCGCACGCTTGGTCGGTGACGGCTCACGCCTCGTCACGGTGACGAGAACCGAAATCGCTACTTGGGATGCACGTACTTTGCGTCGCCTCAGCACTGTCCATCCCAGTGTCAACCTTGGCGGCTACGCAGATGTCAGCGCGAGCGGGCGAACTGTTGTGGCTGAGATCCGTGGGAGCGGCGCGCTTGTGTTCATCGATGCGGTCAGCGGGCGCGTGACGCGCGCACGCGGCGGCGGTGATCATGGCGTCGGCCTGACGCTGCGCTTCGCGCCCGACGATCGTACCGTCGTCACCTCCCACGACGACGGCACGGTGATCCTCTGGAACCCCGCGACCGGGCGGCCGATCGAGAAGCTCGTCGGCCACGGCGGCCGCTCGGTCGGCGCCGCCTTCAGCCCCGACGGAGCGGTGGTGTACTCGAGCAGCCTCGACGGCGCGATCTTCGAGTGGGGCATCGGCGGCGAGCAGCGCTTCGGGCAGAGCTTTCAGTACGGACCGAGTGCTCGTTCGCTGCCCGATGTCCCCCAGACGCCGCCGCTCGCGCTGCCGCCTGACGGATCGCAGTTCGCAGTGCGCGTCGGCAGGTCGCGGTTCGCGCTCTACTTGCTTCCGCGGCTGCAGCGGCGGGCACTGCTCGAGGCCGGCGCGACGGCCGGTCCCGTTACGGCGCTGGCCTGGTCACCTGACGGGGCGCTGCTCGCGGTCGCCACTCGGGACGGCCCGGTGCAGCTCTGGCGGACCCGGCGGCGTCCGCATCTCATTCACAGACTCCACGGGCTGGACGCCGTGCAGGCCGTGGCGTTTACTCCAGACGCCCGGCTCATCGCAGCCGTCGACCACCGGCGCGGTTCTACTCGCGCTCCCGGCCGCCTGGCGGTCTGGCGCACGGACACGGGGATGGCGACTGCGAGCCCGCTCGACCTACCTAGCGAAGGCGGCTCGATCGCCGTTTCGCGCGACGGAGATGAGATCGCTGTCGGCCTCGACGACGGCCGAGTCCTCGTCATCGATGCGGCGGCACGCCGCGTTGAGCGAACGCTCCAGCCGACCGGCGCGCCAAACGTCGCGCTCGCGTTCGCACCGGACGGCACGCTCATCACCGGCTCCTGGGCGGGCACGGTGCAGCGCTGGGATCCTGCGAGCGGAGACGAGATCGGCGGAGCGACGCTCGTCTCAGCGGGCCCGGTCGGGAGCATCTCGTCCGGTAGCGATAGCGACGTGTTCTCAACGACGGGCCTCGCCGACGGCCGCGCGAAGGTTTGGTGGACGTCGCCTGTGCAGCAGCTCGGCTCGAGCTTCCGCCACAGGCCCGGCGCGCAGGCAGGCAAAGCCGCTATCACGGCCGACGGCCGCAAGCTCATCGTCGTCTACGACGACGGCAGCGGCGCCGTTTGGCCGCTCGACGTCGACACCTGGATCCGGCACGCGTGCGCCGTTGCCGGACGCGACCTCACGCAAGAGGAGTGGTCGCGCTTTATCGCCGGCCGCGACTACCGAAGCACGTGCGCGAGCGGGGGAAACTGAAGGCCAAGGCCCCCTCGCAAGCCGGTTTCCGCTGAACCCCTCTCTGTGGAGAGGGGGTCGCGCGGTCGCCAGCCCTGACAACGATCGCTCCGTGTTTGCAGGCATTTTGTCGACCCATGCGATCGTGTCTCGCCGAAGAGGTTGTGTCGGAAGGCGTCACGAGACGTCGCGATGCGTCGCGCGTACCGCGGATGTGTCCGGAATGTGTCCGCCTGTTCAACGGACGGACAACAACAAAGTGCCAATTTGCAGGCACTTTAACTAAGCCCTCTGACGGACTCGAACCGTCGACCCCCTCCTTACCATGGAGGTTCCCGGGCGTCACGCGCGTACACGCGCGATCACTCGCGACTCTCCGTCGTCTGAATCGGCAACGTACCGGACTGCTGCCGCCGAGCCGTTGCGTCGATCTGGTGTCGCCGTTGTTCAGCTCGACAGGCAGGAGTAGTGTCGGTCAGTTCCCCAACACGAGAGGAGGTCATCGCACCCGCCCGCACCAACCACGGAGGTCCCCATGAGTGCAACCGTCGACACCGCCACCGACATCCGTCCCTTCCACGTCGACATCCCCGAAGAGAAGCTCGCCGAGCTGCGCCGCCGCATCGAGGCGACGCGCTGGCCCAGCAAGGAGCTCGTCGAGGACCGGTCGCAAGGCGTGCAGCTCGCGGCGCTGCAGGAGCTCGCCCGCTACTGGGTGACCGACTACTTCTGGCGCAAGGCCGAGGAGAAGCTCAACGCCCTGCCCCAGTTCACGACCGAGATCGACGGGGTGGAGATCCACTTCATCCACGTCAAATCAGAGCACGAGGAAGCCATGCCGCTGATCATGAC
>JBKPGW010000090.1:0-30541 GCA_046729555.1 Actinomycetota bacterium
GCCGCCCGGCCGCTGACGCTGCGAGGCCGTGGCGTACCAGAGGTAGACCGAGCCGTAATGGACGCTCGGGTCGAAGACCGGGAGCTCGAGCAGGCGTCCCGGCCCGCGATACGCGACCCGCTCCGGCCGCCCGGGCGCCGACTCCCTGTACACGTGGACATGCAGATCGACGAAAAGCAAGAGGATCGCGACCAGCGCGAAACGCGTGCGTGCGAGCGCGAAGGCGACCAGAGCCGCGATGCAGAGAGAGGCGATCGGGAGCAACCGCTCGGGCACGCGCGGGAACCGAAGCGGCGGCAGCGCGTGCCACAGCGCGGAGTAGATCGGCGTGTGCGTGCCGAGCGCGAGCACGACCGGGATTACGACGCCGACGCCGAGCAGAGCCGCGAGGGCGTAACGCCGCGCGCGCACGAGCAGGACCAACCCGGCGATCGCGACGAGCGGCGTCGCCCACCCGAGGTACACGAACTGCTCGCTGCGGCCGTGGTCGAGGTGCCGGGAGACGAAGTCGCCGGCGTTCGCCGAATAGCGCGTGATCTCCGCCAGCTTGCGGCCGCCCGACTCGGTCGAGCCCTTGATCAGCGTCTCGCGGACGAGCACTCCCGCGGCGACGGCGCCCACCGCCCCCGCGACCGCTCCTGCGAGCAGCCGGCGATCGCGTGTCCGGCAGAACGCGTACGCGAGCACGAACGGAATCGCACCGAGGGCGAGATGCACCTGGCCCGAGAGCGGAATCGACGCGAGCGCCGCGCCCGAGAGCACGAGCCACCACGCCGTGCCGCGACGCGCCCGCTCGAACGCCCACAGCGAGAGCGGCAGCATGATCGAGATCGGTCCGAGCAGATGTCCGACGCTCTGCTGCACGCGGTAGGGAGCAATCGCAAAAGCGAGCCCGCCGGCGAGCGCGGGGCCGCGGGGCAGGCCGAGCTCGCGCAGCCACGCGCACGCGAACGCTCCGGCGAGCATGTAGACCAGCAGCTGCAGCAGGTTCCAGCCGCCGACGAGCCCGAACACTGCGCCGAGCGGCCAGAAGAGGAAGCCGAAAGGCCAGCCGGCGTAGTTCGGCTGCGGCTTCGCCTCCGGCCGGAACGTGTACGGATCGCGCCACGGCGCCCGCCCGTGCTCGAGCTGATGGCCGACGAGCCAGTAGTGGTACAGCGACTGCAGATGGTCTCCCGGCGAGGCCTCGCCGTTCGACGGCGCCCCGCCCGACATGAAGTGCGAGTGCGCGTGCAGCACCGCCGGCCACGTCGCCGACACGCCGCCCGCAAGGTAGAGCGCCGCAGCGAACGCTACGAAGCTTGCGCGGCGCGAAGCAACTCGTCGAAGTCCGGCAGCTCGGACGTGTCGTAGCGCCATGCGCCGCGGACCGTACCGTCCGGGTCGACGAGGAACGCGGATCTCTCGGACACGCCCTCGTGACCGCGGAAGTCGCGCTCGACACCGAACGCGCGCATCGCCTCGCGGTTCCAGTCCGAGAGCAGCGGGAAGTTCAGGTCGAGCGTCTGCGCCCAGGCGATGTGCGTCCAGGCCGAGTCGCGTGAGATGCCGAAGGGCCGGACGCCTGCCTGCTCGAACTCCGCGCTCCTGTCACGCAGGAGCTCCATCTCGCTCGTTCAGGTCGACGACCAGTCGAAGAGATAGAAGAGGAACAACGCGCGTCCGTCGGCGAGCACCTCCGACAGCTGCCGCCGTTCGTTCGGCCCGGTCCACACCGACGCATCCGGCACTCGGTCGCCTGCCCCGCGCACGAGCCCAGCCTACTTCGCGATCACGGTCGCCGCGGCTGCGACCTCGGTCGCGTCCGCGATCTCGCTGACGACCTCGACAATGTCCCGGTTCGCGTTGAAGACGCGGAGCTGGCGGTCGGCCCCGTTGCCGTGGGCGAGGATCTCCTCGATGCCTTCGAGCTCGCGCTCCGAGCCGAGCTCGCGGGCGTGCGGCTCGAGCTCCTTCAGTGTCCGCCGGATCAGCTGGGCGATCGGGATCCGGTTGCGGCGCCCGGTCGCGAGGTCGATCAGCGGGGCGTCGAGCCCGTAGCGCCCGGCGAGCCATTTGTTCTCGGTCGTGAGGATCCGGTGGTAGGAGGGGATCTCCTCGCCGCGCTCGAAGCGCTCGGCGAGCAGCTTGACGAGCGCCTGGCAGTAGGCGACGAGCGCCACGACGTGCTCGAGGCGCGTGATCGCGTCGCAGATGCGGATTTCGATCGTCCCGAGACGCGGATGCAGCCGGATGTCCCACCAGATGTGCGTGTAGTCCGGGATGCACCCTGTCTTTTCGAGCTGTCCGACCACCTCGGCGTACTCGCCGTAGTCCTTGAAGCGCGGGGGTGGGCCGGAGCGCGGGAACGCGGCGAAAACCATCTGGCGGCTCGAGCGCAAGCCCGTCGGCTCGCCGCGCCAGAACGGCGAACTCGCTGACAGCGCGAGCAGCGGCCCAAGCTGTGGCAGCAGCCCGTTGACGACTCGGATCGCCTTCTCGGCGTCGTCGACCGCCACGTGGATGTGCATGCCGAAGATCAGCTCCCGGCGGGCGACGTACTGCATCTGGTCGACGAGCGCGCGGTAGCGGTCCTTGGCGGTGATCCGCTGCCGCTCGAAGAGGCTGAACGGATGCGTCCCGGCGGAGCCGACGCGCATGCCCTCCTCGCGGGCGACGCCGATCACGTAGCCGCGGATGCGGCGCAGCTGCTCGGCCACCTCGGTGGGCGTGTGGCAGACCGGCGTCGCGATCTCCAGAACCGACTGCATCAGCTCCGGGTTGATCACCGGCTCGAGCTCGTGACCGGCGACCGCGGCGAGCACGGTGTCGATGTGCTGCACGAGGTCGAACGTCTCGCCGTCGAGCAACATGTACTCCTCCTCGACGCCAAGCGTGTACGGGTCGCTCTGGCCGAAGGCGTGGTCGAGCACGCTGCCGCCCGGGGCGAAGCGCGCGCCTTTCCCCGTGATCGAGGGCGGATAGATCTGCTTCATGAGGACACGATCGCGTCCGCCTCCACCTCGACGAGCCAGCGCGGGTCGAGGAGAGCAGTGACGACGACGTAGGCGCTCGCAGGCCTGATCTCGGAGAAGACCTCGCGGTGCGCGCGCGCCACCCCGTCGAAGTCCTCGGCGCGCGTCGCGTAGACCCGTGTGCGGACGACGTCTTCGGCGGTCGCACCTGCCTCGGCGAGTGCCGCGATGATGATCTCGAGGCAGCGGCGCGTCTGGCCATACGCGTCGGAGGGCGGTTCGCCTCCGTCCGCCATGATCGGTGCGGTTCCCGCGACCGCGACGTGATCCCCGACGCGAACCGCGCGGCAGTGCCCGAACACCGGCTCGTACGGCGAGCCCGACGAGATCAACCGCCGCTCCATCGGGCTAGTATCGCGCCGCTTGGAGGCGCTGCGTCAAGTCGACGCCTGGCCGGCGCGGACTGCTGCCGCAGCCGTCGTCCCCGCGGGCGAGCTCGTCGCAACGCATGGCCCGCGCGACCGCCTGCTGCGCTGGGCGTCGGTGACGAAACTCGTGACCGCGCTCGCGGCGCTCGTCGCCGCCGAGGAAGGGGTGATCGATCTCGACGAGCCCGCCGGCCCGGAAGGTTCGACCGTGCGCCATCTGCTCGCGCATGCGTCGGGCTTGCCGTTCGAGCCCGGGGCCCCGAGGGGCGCTCCCGGAAAGCGGCGCATCTATTCGAACGTCGGCTTCGAGACGCTCGCCGAGCACATCGCGGAGCGCGCCGAGATGACCTTCGAGGAATACCTCGCAGCGGGCGTCCTTCGACCCCTCGGCATGCGCGCGGAGTTGCGCGGCTCCGCCGCCTCCGAGCTGCACGGGACGCTCGACGACCTCATCCTGCTCGCGCGCGAGCTGCAGGACCCGACCCTCGTCGCCCCGGAGACGCTCGCGGAGGCGACGACGGTGCAGTTCCCCGGCCTGGCCGGCGTGCTGCCGGACCTCGGTCGCATGGACCCAAACGATTGGGGGCTCGGCTTCGAACTACGCGACGCGAAGTCGCCGCACTGGACCGGCACGCACAACTCGCCGCGCACGTTCGGCCATTTCGGCGGTAGCGGAACCTTTCTGTGGGTCGACCCGGACGCCGGAGTAGCGCTCGGCGTCCTCACCGACCTCGACTTCGGGGACTGGGCGAAGGAGGCGTGGCCGCGGCTGTCAGACGCCGTGCTTGCTGAGGAAGCCTAGGACGATCCGGTCGAATTCGTCAGGGCGCTCGAGATTCGGCAGGTGCGCAGCGTCCGAGATCGTTGCGCGCTCCGCTCCTGGGATCTCCGCCGCGAGCTTGTCCGCGATCTCGTGGATATAACCGAAGTCCTCGTCGCCCGTGAGGACGAGCGTGGGTACGCGGACCTCCTCGAGCCGTTGCGATGCCGGCGGGTCGAGGGGATTCTCGCGAACGTCGTCATGTCCTTGCTGCAGTTTGTAGGCGTCGCGTTGCATCTCTGCGACGAGGCTGCCTACCTCAGGATCGACCGCGGAGAGGCTGCGCCGCGGGCCGGCGACCCAGGCCCGGAGTTGTGTCTCGACGGCGGCATCGAGATCCCCGCGTTCGAGTGCGTCCTCCTCCTCGGTGCCGAATGCGAGCATCTCCGCCGACCAGTCATGACCGTCGAGCCCGGGGCCGACGAGCACGAGCGCGCTTGCGCGTTCCGGTGTCTCGAGCGCGAGCTCGAGGGCGACCCTGCCTCCGAGCGACGTCCCGACGAGTGCGGCGCGCTCCATGGCCGCCGCGTCCAGCGCAGCGCGGAGCGACACGCGATAGTCGACCACGTCCGACTCGATCGGCGACTGCCCGAAGCCGGGGAGATCGGGCGCGACGAGTCGGTGGGTGGGCGCGAACGTGCGAAGCTGTGGCGCCCACATGCGCGAGTCGGCGATGCCTGCGTGGATCAGCGCGACGTCAGTCATCGGCGAATAACGGTCGCACGAACTCGTCGAAAGTTGCCTGGTCGCAGCTGGCGACGGTGGCGGGTGTGAGCGCGCGCACGGACGCCGTGCGCGGCATGTGCATCGCGAGCGCGACTTCGCCGAAGTAGTCGCCCGGACGCAGGATCGCCTGTGGGCCTCGGCTCTCCTGCGACACCGACAGCATGCCGCTGAGCACGACATAGAAGCGGTCGCCCTCCTCGCCCTCCGAGATGACGCCGGCACCGGCCGGAACGTCCTCGCGCGTCATTCGCTGCGCCAGGCGTGCGAGCGTTTCGCCGGGGAGCGTTGCAAGGAGCCCGATGCGCGACAGCTCGTGCTGCGTCGCGCCCGCAGCGCGTGGGCTCATAAGGTGCACCTCATGAGTGTTCTGGATGGTTGGCGCTTCTGTCCCATCTGTGCCGAGGCTATCGAGAGGATCGAGGACCGGGCCGAGTGTCACGCCTGTGGATACGTCGGCTACGCGAACGCGGTGCCAGGCACGGAGGCCGTGTGCATCGACGAGCTCGGGCGGGTGCTGCTCGGACGCCGTGCCTTCGATCCGGGAGCGGGGCTGTGGGACCTGCCGGGCGGCTTTCTCCACGAGGAGGAGCTTCCGCTCGACGGGCTCCGGCGCGAGGTACGGGAGGAAACGGGGCTCGAGATCGAGCCGACGGAGTTCCTCGGCCACTGGCTCGAGCCGTACGACTCCCGCATCGTGCTCTGTCTCGCGTGGATCGCGCACGCGGCCGGCGAGGGCCGCCCGGCAGACGACCTCGTCGAGCTCCGCTGGTTCGAGCCCAGCGAGCTACCCGTCCCGGACGAGCTCGCCTTCACGCACTACCCCGCCGTGCTAGCCGCTGCGGTCGGGTACGAGCAGGCGTAGCGCGCGCGGCTCGATCCGGAACGTGATCGGTGTGCCGAGCACGTCCGGCTCGCCGTCGACCGCCGCCTCGAGCCGGGGCGTGCGAGCGTCGACGAGGAAGCGGTCGCCGACACGCTCCTCCGTGCCGACGTAGAGGTGGAGCTTGCCCTCGTCCAGCCGCTCACGGGCGCCCAACGACGGGAAGTCGAGCGCGTATGCGTTGTTCGCCACCAGAACGAGCCGGCTCTGGACGGGCTCGCCGTCGATCGTGATCCCGAGGGGTTCGCGGTGGGTCAGCAGGATCGCCAGGGCGCGTAGCCGCGCGAACGCCTCGCGGCGACGCCGGCCGCCCTCGCGCCGGTGCACGAGCCGCGCGTAGACGCCGAGCGACACGTTGTTGAGGAAGAGACGGCTGCCTGCACGCCCGACGTCGATCCGCCGCTCGATTCCGGCGAACGCGCGCAACGCCGCGAGCGGATTGTCGCGGTCGAGCCCGAGGTCACGCGCAAAGTGGTTTCGCGTCCCGAACGGGACGCAGACGAACGCCGCGTTCTGTGCCATCGCCACCTCCGCCACCGCGGCGAGCGATCCGTCGCCGCCGGCGATTCCCAGCACGTCTGCCGACGATCCTCGAGCGACCTCGGCTGGATCCTCGCCCTGCCTGAGCAGCCGCACGTCGATCCCGAGCGTCTTCGCTTCCGCCGCGAGCTCCTCCGGGGCCGGGCCACCTCGGCCGGAACGCGGATTCACGATCAACAGGCCGTTCAAGGCCGCGAAGTATGGGACTCAGCGTCCCTCGAATGAGCCGTTCGGCCCATGGTGCCGTCCGGCACGCGTGCCGATATTTACGGTCATGAGTGAACGCGGCCTTCACCAGATCGAGGACGATCTCAGCGAGACCTGGGTGGAGGATTGGGCCGGCGCCGGCGTGGCGGAGATCGAGGCCCTCCTCGCCAAGCACGCGGCCTTCCTCAGCTTCCTCGACGCCCAAGACTCGTAGCGTTTAGTTCGCGCCCGGCGGGTAGACCGCCGGTATGAAGCTCAGCTATCTGTGGCGCGGGCTTCCAGGCCATCCTCTCCATCCGCCGCTGACCGACGCGACGATCGGGATCTACACGTTCGCCACGATCGCCGGGTTCATCGAGGTCGTGGGCATCACCGAGCGCAACGGCGCCATCGGCTGGTGGCTCGGGCTCGTCGTCGGCCTGATCGCGACCGTGCCGACCGCGCTCGCCGGCCTGGTGGAGTGGCTGACGATCACGTGGCGGAGCGAGCTCTGGTGGACGGCGACGTGGCATCTGCTCTCGATGGTGACCGCGACCGTGTTCTTCGGTCTTGCTGCCATCTTCGGACACGGTGCCTACACGCACGCCAACGTCAGCACGGGCGCGTATGTGCTGACGCTGATCGCGTTCGGCTGCATGACGCTGGGCGGGTGGCTCGGCGGCGCGATCGTCTACGTCCACGGGATGCGCGTGCTCAGCCTCGTGCACGAGCCGACGGAACGGGCGGTCGCGCCCGTGCCGCACCCCGAGAAGGAAAGGGCCGAAGGAGCCTAGGGTCTGACCGGGGTCTGACCCCTGCGGGGTCAGACCCCAGCTTTAAGCCTCGACGAGCCCGAGCGCCTTCTCGAGCGCCGGCTTTGGCTGCGCGCCGATCGCCGCCGCGGCGGGCTGTCCGCCCTTGAAGAGGATGATGGTCGGGATCGACTGCACTCCGTAGCGCAGCGCCAACCCTTGCTCCTCGTCGATGTTGACCTTCACGAGCTTGAGGTCGCCGTCCCGCTCGTCGACGATGCGGTCGAGCACGGGCGCCACTGCGTGGCAGGGGCCGCACCATTCCGCCCAGAAGTCGACGATCACGGGCTGCTCGCTCTGGAGCACCTCTTGCTCGAAGCTCTGCTCAGTCACAACTGTAGACATTGGGTCCTTTCTTAACCGACCGACCGGTCGTACCCCTTACAACGGTTGAGAACACATGTTTGTTCCGCCCCTAGAATCGAAGCCGGTGTACGAGCCACTTCCTCAGTATCCCGATCACCTCGCCCTCGAGGAGGAGATCCTCGCGTGGTGGGACGAGGAGCGGGTCTTCGACCGCCTGCGCGAGCGGAACCGCGGCGGCCCGCCCTTCAGCTTCATGGACGGCCCGATCACCGCGAACAACCCGATGGGAGCACACCATTGCTGGGGCCGGACGCTAAAGGACGTCTTCCAGCGCTACAAGGCGCTCCAGGGGTTCGACGAGCGTTACCAGAACGGCTTCGACTGCCAGGGCCTCTGGGTCGAGGTTGGTGTCGAGCGGGAGCTCGGGCTCAACTCGAAGCGCGAGATCGAGGAGTACGGCATCGCGGAGTTTGCCGAACGCTGCAAGGAGCGGGTCGCGAAGTACGCGGAGGTCATCACCGACCAGTGCCGCCGGCTCGGGATGTGGATGGACTGGGACAACGACTACTACACCTTCTCCGACACCAACATCGAGTACATCTGGCGCTTCCTGAAGGAGTGCCACGAGCGCGGCTGGCTGTACAAGGGCCACCGGTCGGTCGAGTGGTGTCCGCGCTGTGGGACCTCTCTCTCCCAGCACGAGCTGATCAACTCGTACGCGGAGCTGACGCATCCGTCGCTGTACGTCCGGTTCCCCTTGAAGGGCCGCGAGGGCGAAGCACTCGTGGTCTGGACGACGACGCCCTGGACGTTGCCGGCGAACGTCGCCGCCGCGGTGAAGCCCGATGCCGAATACGGGTTGACGAGCGACGAAGAGTGGTGGGCGATCGAGCGCAACCCGGATGCGACGTTCATCGAGCGCGTGCGCGGCGAGGAGCTCGTCGGGCTCCAGTACGAAGGGCCGTTCGATCACCTGCTCGCGCAGCAGGGCGTCGTGCACCGCGTCATACCCTGGGACGAGGTCTCGCTGACCGAAGGAACCGGGATCGTCCACATCGCGCCCGGCTGCGGCGCCGAGGACTTCGAGCTCTCGCGCGTCCACGACCTGCCGGTGCTGATGCCGATCAACGAGGCCGGCAACTTCTACAAGGAGTACGGCGAGTTCGAGGGCCGGTCGACGCAGGACGTCGAAGGTCCGATCGTGGTCGACCTCGAGCGGCGCGACCTGGTCGTCGAGGCCGGTTCGATCGTGCACCGCTATCCGATCTGCTGGCGCTGCTCGACACCGCTCGTCTTTCGGATCGCCGACGACTGGATGATCAGCGCGGACGAGATCCGCCAGCCGATGCTCGACGCGAACGCCACCGTGGAGTGGACGCCGGACTTCTACTCGAAGCGCATGGACGACTGGCTCCGCAACATGGGCGACTGGAACATCTCGCGTCGTCGCTACTTCGGACTGCCGCTGCCGTTCTATCCCTGCGAGTCGTGCGGGACGCTGACCGTCGTCGGCTCACTCGAGGAGCTGCATGAGCGTGCGACCGGCGGGCTCGACCAGCTGAAGGAGCTCCACCGGCCCTGGATCGACGAGGTGCCGATCAGATGCGACTGCGGTGAGGAGCTGCGGCGCGTGCCGGAGGTCGGCGACGCCTGGCTCGACGCCGGGATCGTCCCGTTCTCCACGCTCGGCTGGCAGAACCCGGAGTGGAAGGAGCACGGCTACGCAACGGGTGCGGCTGCCGGGGTCACCGGTGCGGACCTGCCGGATCACGCGTACTGGGAGAAGTGGTACCCGGCGCACTGGGTCTCCGAGATGCGCGAGCAGATCCGGCTCTGGTTCTACTCGCAGTGCTTCATGTCCGTGACGTTGACCGGCAAGTCGCCGTACCAGTCCGTCCTGACCTACGAGAAGCTGCTCGACGAGAGCGGGCGCGAGATGCACCGCTCGTGGGGCAACGCGATCGACGCCGCGGAGGCATTGGAGAACATCGGCGCGGACGTGATTCGGTTCATGTTCTGCGAGCACGTTCCGAGCCAGAACCTGAAGTTCGGCTACGGGCGGGCCACGGAGATCAGGCGCCGCTTGCTCACGTACTGGAACTCCGTCAAGTTCTTCGTCGACTACGCGAACATCGCCGAGTTTCGGCCGGGCGTCGAGCCGCCCGGAAAGCTGCAGCCGCTGGACCGCTGGTTGCTCGAACGCACGGAGCAGCACGTGGCCGAGATGACCGACGCGTATGAGCGCTACTGGACGCCGGCCCTCATCAGCGCATTCGACTCGTTCGTCGACGATCTCTCGAACTGGTACATCCGGCGGTCGCGCCGGCGCTTCTGGAACGGCGACACGGTCGCGCTCTGGACCCTGTGGCAGGCGCTCGTGCGCTCTCTCCAGGTGGTGTCGCCGGTGATGCCGTTTCTCGCCGATTTCCTGTGGCGGCGGCTCCGCGCGGCCGACGCGCCGGGCTCGGTGTTCCTTGACCCGTGGCCGGAACTGCGTGAGCGCGACGAGCCGCTGCTCGAGGAGGTTGCGGAGGTGCGGCGGGTGGTCGAGCTCGGCCGGCAGGCGCGCGGAGACGCAGGGCTCAAGCTCCGGCAGCCGTTACGGCGGCTCGTCGTTCAAGGGGCCGGCCCGGCGCAGCGACACGTCGAGGAGATCGCCGAGGAGCTGCGTGTGAAGGAGGTCGAGTTCGCGCCGGTCGAGGCGATGGAGGTGCGCGTCAAGCCGAACCTGCCGCTGCTAGGCCCGAAGCTCGGCAAGGAGCTCGGACCGGTTCGCGCCGCGCTCGAGGCAGGCGAGTTCGAGCAGCTCGAGGGTGGCGGCGTGCGCGTCAACGGCCATGAGCTCGGGGCGGACGAGGTGCTGGTCGAGCGGCGCGCGCGCGAGGGTTGGGCGTTGGCGGAGGACGATGGGCTCACCGTCGCGATGACGACCGAGCTCGACGACGAGCTGCGGCTGGAAGGCCGCGTCTTCGAGTTGATCCACCGGGTGAACACGATGCGCAAGGAGGCCGGCCTCGCGCTGACCGACCGAATCCGCTTGACGCTGCCCCAGAGCGATGCCGACCTGCTGCGGTACGCGGACTGGATCAAGGAGGAAGTGCTCGCCACCGAGATCGCGACCGACAGCGTCGACGAGCCGCAGATCGCCAAGGTCGTATAACGGTTCCTCATCGAGGCGCGCATGGTTGAATAAGCGCCGATGAGTCGGGGGACGAGGCTCGGGATGGCGCTGGCGGGTTCGGCCCTCGTTCTCGGCGTTCTCGGCGACGCGCTCTTCCAAGGACAAGGGCTCGGTCTCAACGTCCTTCTCTGGATGCTCGCCTTCACGGCTGCGCTGGCCGTGCTGCTGCGGGTCGCACGCGCCCCGTTGCATCAGGGGCGTCGGTTCATGGTCGCCCCCTTGCTCCTCTTCGCGACGCTCTTCGTCTGGCACGACTCGCCGCTGCTCGTCGCTGCCAACCTTCTCGCGCTCGCCGCGGCGGTGAGCATGGGAGCCTTGCGCGGCGCGCGTCCGCGGCTGCGCACAGCGACGCTGAGCGACTACGGCGGCGGCTTCGTCGGCGCCGCCACCTCCGCCGCGTTCGGCGCGCTGCCGCTGCTGATGAGCGACATCCGCTGGAACGAGGTCGTCGGTCGTACCCGTTCCGAGAAAGTGACCGCCGTAGCGCGTGGGCTCGTGCTCGGGGTTCCGCTCCTGCTTCTCTTCGGTGGGCTCTTCGTCGCGGCCGACGCAGTGTTCGAGCAGCTCGTCTCGTCTGCGATCCCCTCGCTCGACGCGACGCTCGTCGAGCGCATGCTGATCGTCGCGATCTGGGCATGGCTGGCGGGCGGCCTTTTGCGCGACCTGCTCGCGTCGCGCGCTGACGACGAGGAGCTTCCGTTCCCGCAGGTGCGGCCGCGGCTCGGGGCGCTCGAGGTCGGCGTTGCGCTCGCGTTCCTCGACCTGCTCTTCCTCGCCTTCGTCGTCGTCCAGTTCCGTTACCTCTTCGGCGGCAGCGCGCTGGTCCAGTCGGAGGCGCACCTCACCTACGCGGAGTACGCGCGACATGGGTTCTTCGAGCTGGTGGCAGTGACGGCGCTGACGCTGCCGGTGCTGCTGCTGGCCGACTGGGCGATCGGGCCGGAAGGTTCCGGTCGCCGCGCCTTTCGGTGGCTAGCGGGCGCGCTGCTCGCGCTGCTCGGCGTCGTGATCGCGTCGGCGCTCGAGCGGATGCGCCTCTACGTGCAGCACTTCGGGCTCACCGAGTTGCGGCTCTACGCGACCGGCGTGATCCTGTGGCTCGCGGTCGTGTCGGCCTGGTTCGCGGTGACGGTGCTGCGCGGGCGCCGGCATGCGTTCGCCGTGGGTGCAGTGACCGCCGGCTTCGCCGCCACACTCGCGTTGAACCTCCTCAGTCCCGATGCGCTGATCGCGCGCACCAACGTGACGCGGCCCGTCGTCGACGTCTCGTATCTCGCCGGGCTGAGCGACGACGCAGTGCCGACGCTGATCTCGCACATCTCGAGCCTGCCGGCAGCGCAGCAGACCCAGCTCGCGGGCGAGCTGCTTGGGCGCGACGCGTCGGGAGGCGATTGGCGCTCATGGAACCTGTCGCGGTCGCGCGCCGACGACACGCTTCGCGTGCACCGCGGCGAGCTGCAGGCGCTAGCCGAACGCGGTCCGTAGGCGTTCGAGCCCGCGCTCGAGCGTCTCGTCGGTGACGGCGAGGGAGAGCCGCGCCCAGCCGGCGCCGCGGGCGCCGAAGCCCTCGCCCGGAGCGAGCGCGACGCGTCGCTCGACGAGCAGCCGCTCGACGGCCAGCCCTTCGGGCAAGCGGAACCAGACGAAGAAGGTCCCTTCCGACTGCGTCTCGAGGCCGTCGAGCGCGGCGAGGGCGCGGTCGCGGCGCCTCTGGTACGTCGTGCGGCGCTCCTCGACCGAATCCTGGGGGCCGGTGAGCGCTGCGATTCCTGCCTCCTGAAGCGGCCGGAAGATCCCGGCGAACGCGTGGTCCTGCAGCGTCTCGATCCGGCGCACGAGCTCCGGGTTGCCGAGGGCGAACCCGAGCCGCCACCCGGCCATGCCGTAGGTCTTGGACATGCTGAAGAGCTCGATGCCGGCGTCGCGCGCGCCTTCCACCGCGAGGAAGCTCTGCGGCCGCCGGCCGTCGAAGACCAGGTCGCCGTACGCGAAGTCGTGCAAGACCCACGCGCTTTGGCGCTCTGCCCACGCGACCGCCTCGTCGAACACGCCTGACGGCGCCGTCGCGGCGGTCGGGTTCGACGGGTAGTTGAGATACATCGCGTCGGCCGTCGTGTCGAAGCCGGTGAACGGCACATGCCGGGCGCCCGCGAGCGCGACGGCGGAGAAGTAGTCGGGGTACCCCGGATCGGGGAGGACGATCGTCCCGCCGCGCTCGACCGCGCAGAGCGCGAACTCCATCAGGCCCGTCTTGCTCCCGGGCAGGACCGCGATCTCGCGCGCGGGATCGAGCACGACGCCGTAGATGTCGCGGTAGCGCGTCGCGATCGCCTCCTTCAACGCGGGCAGGCCGGCGAACGGCGCGTAGCCGTGCACATCCGCCCGCTCGGCCGACTCGGCGAGCGCGGCGACGACGTGCGGGGGCGGACCAACCTCCGGGTTGCCGCGGCCGAGATCCACGAGCGGCTCGCCCTCCTCCGCGGCTGCCGCGGCGACGCGGGCCAGCAGCGCCGTGAAGTACTGCTCCGGCAGCCGCTGAATCCGCTCGGGCGCCTCGCGCATTCGCCGATGCTATGTCGAGCGCGTGCGGCGCAACCGCTGGTATCGAACCCAGTGAGCTCGTTTAGACGCCCGCACGAGCGAAGCCCGTGCGGGCTCTCCGCGGCGCCGCCAAGTCGGCGCCTATGGAATGCTTCCGGAGGAATGGCGCGATGCGCGCGCTGTGGAGGGGACGTCGAGGAGCGTTTTCGCTTCTGTCCCTGGTGTGCGGCGCCGCAGCGGCGCAAGATCGTCGAGTTCTTCAAGCCGCATCCGCGTGACGCGGGCAAGGCGCTACGTGTAACGCGTTACCTGACGGAGGACCCGCACGTTCGGTTCAGCGTCTGGAACGAGAGCGGCGTCGCCGAGAGTGCCGTCTCGCTCGACGAGCGCGAAGCGGGCCGGGTCGCGCGCTTCTTGAGGCCGACTACGCGGCCGGCGTCGCTGCTCGACGTAGCTCGACGGGCAGCCGGAAGACGACGTCCTCGAACACGCTCGCGAACGGGCTGATCTCCCGCACGCCGTAGGCGCGGAACCAGTCGCACACGCGCTGTACCAACCGTTCGGGCGCGGACGCACCGGACGTCACGCCGACGGTCTCGACATCCTCGAGCCAGTTTTCGTCGATCTCCGTCTCGTCGTCGATGAGATGGGCGGGAATGCCGGCGGCGCGTGCGACCTCGACGAGCCGATTCGAGTTCGACGAGTTGCGCGAACCGATCACGAGCAGCAGCTCGACCTCGCCGAGCAACTCCTTTACCGCCCACTGTCGGTTGGACGTCGCGTAACAGATGTCCTCCCGCTGCGGCCCGCGAATGTGCGGAAAGCGCCGTTTGAGCACGTCGATGATCTCCGTCGTCTCGTCGACAGAGAGCGTCGTCTGCGTGATGTACGCGACGGGCGTGCCGGCGGGGAGCTCGAGCGCCTCGGCGTCCTCGACGCTCTGCACCAAGAGGGTGGCGTCGGGCGCCTCGCCCATCGTTCCGACGACCTCCTCGTGCCCCGCGTGCCCGATCAAGACGATCCGGTGCCCGTCAGCCGCGTACCGCCGAGCCTGCACGTGCACCTTGGTCACGAGGGGACAGGTCGCATCGATCGTCTGCAAGCGCCGCTCGGCGGCGCGCTCGTACACGGACGGCGCCACCCCGTGAGCAGAAAGGACGAGCGTGGCTCCCCGCGGCACGTCGGCCTCGTCCTCGACGAACACGGCCCCACGCTCCTCGAGCTCTGCGACGACGTGGGCGTTGTGCACGATCTGCTTGCGCACGTACACCGGAGCCCCGTACAGGGAGAGCGCCCGCTCCACCGTCTCGACGGCGCGCTCGACCCCAGCGCAATACCCCCTAGGCGATGCAAGCAAGACCCTCGAGACCAAACCGTCAGCCACCGTAGCAACGCCATTCTGCGGGCGCTGTTAAGAACCGCTAGGCCTATGCCACACGCAACCCGGGACCTACTTAGAGGAGGCGGCTCGCCGCTCGGGGGGGTCGGTGGCGACGAGCCTCCTCCTAGTGCTCACCGCGGACTGCAAGGCCAGGAACGCACCGCGGTTCGCATCGCCCAGTGCAATTGAGGCTAGCGAGTCGGCCGAGGCTTTCCAATAGGCCGAACGGCCCATCTTTGGAAGAGGCAGGGGAGGCGTTCCCGCGGCGGAAAAGCGTCCTACAATCCGTTAGCCCAGTGTCACAAACGAATCAAGCGCTGTGGTTCGACGCTGTGCCGTTGCTGCTCCTCGCGGCCGCGTATCTCGGAACTGCGGCCGTTTTGGCCCGCTCCGCCGTGACGCTGGTCTTTCCGGCCGTCGGGATCGCGGCCGGGGCCTACGGGATCCTGCTCGCCGCGGAACCGCAGGCGCCTCCCGGAGGCGTCTGGCCGACGTTCGGAGCCGTGCTCCTGCTGGCGGTGCCCGCGCTCCTCGTTCTCGCCGTCCGGAGACGCCGACCGGCCGAGCTCGAGGCCGACCGTCAACCCTCCACCGCGGCGACGCTGTCCAGAACGGACGACGCCGAGACGATCGCGCGGGAACTGCTCGACCGTGTCGAGTCCCTTGTTTCCGTCGAGCTGGCGTGCCTCTTCGTCGTCGATGACGAGTCGCGCTCGGCGTCGGGGCTGCTGGGGCGCTCCGGCGGGCGCGAGCTGGACTGGTTGCGCGACGTCCGCATCGACCTCGACACCGAGCCGTCGGGAGTCGCGACGGCGACGTACGAGGCGGCTCCGTTCGCCGTGTACGACGCGAACGCGTCCAAGATCGTCAGCCGCAGGCTCGTCGAGGCGTCGGGTGTGAAGAGCGTGGCGTTCATCCCCCTGCTCGCAGACGAACGCGTCATCGCGGTGCTCGTCGTCGGCACGATCTCGCATCCGCGCGCGTTCTCGACCGACGAGCTGAGCGTGCTTCAGGCTGCCGCCGCGGCGCCGGCGCTGGCGCTCGACCGCAGCCGTTCGACAGCGGCGCTGAAGGAGGCGCTCGAGCGGGAGCGGTTCGTCGCCCGCATCTCGGCGCGCGTGCGCTCGGAGTTGGATGTGGACAAACTCTTGCGTCTCGCCGTGCACGAGACCGGCGTGGCGCTCGGAGTCAACCGCTGCTTCATCCGACTCGGTGACACCGAGGACTCGATTCCGATCGCGGCACAGTGGAACGCCGAAGGGCTGGCACCGATCGAGACCGGCAAGCGGCTGGTGGTCTCCAACCTGGCCGTGCGGCGACGTCAGACCGTAGCGATCGACAACGTCGCGCAGGCGCCCGAGCTCGACGACGCGTCACTCGGCCGACCGGACGCTCTGCTCGAGCTCGGCTCGCACGCCGTGCTCGCGGTCCCGATCGTCGTCTTCGACGAGCTGATCGGCGTCCTGTCGTTGCATCGCGCGGAGGCAGGCCACTGGACGACGTCGGAGGTCGCGTTGACCGAAGCGGTCGCACGCGAGATCGGCCTGGCGATTCATGTCGCCCGTTTGCTGCGCGACAATGAACGCCGCATCGCGCAGCAGAGTGCGTTCTTCCGGATCGCGGCGATGCTCGGAGAGTCGCTCTCCCTCTCCGCGACGCTCGATGCCCTTGCGCAGGCCGCGTGCGAGGCTTTCGCGGGCGACTCCGCGGCGGTGCTGATGCCTCGCGGGACCGCGCTGGAGCTTGCGGCAGCGGTCCGTCTGCCGGAGACCCTGTCGCAGGCGCTGGCGGCGGGACTGCCGGAGTCCGCGGACTGCCTCGCTGCGGCGGCTGCGGACGGCCGCATCCTCGCCGCTCCCCAGCTTGCGGCGGACGACCGCTTCGAGCCGGCGTGGCACAAGTTGATGGGAGAGGCCGGGTGCCGCGCCCTGCTCGCGGTTCCGGTTGGGAGCCCACGTGCCGAGCGGTCCGGCCTCGTGATCGTCTTCTTCGCGGCGGATCGGCTCTTCACAGACGAGGACGTCGAGGTCGCGCGCCACCTTGGCGACGCCGCCCGTGGCGCGCTCGAACGCAGCGAGCTGTTCGAGGCCGAGCGCACGGCACGGGCGTTGTCACAGCAGCTGGCGCGTACCGGAAGCGTTCTTTCCACCGAGCTCGATCCGACCGCCGTCCTGGACGAGGTCGTGCAGCAGGCGCCGACGCTGCTGTCCGCAGACGCGTGCGCGGTCCGCACGCTCGAGGAGGACGAGCTCGTCGTCAGCGCGGCATCAGGGGGCGGCGCAGATGACGCCGTCGGCACGCGTGCGAGTGCGACGGCGTGGCTCTCCGGCGACGTCTTCCAGTCGCGTGCGCCGCTTGCGATCGAAGACGCGTCGGGGGACGACCGGCTCGTCGACGCCGACCCGATCGTGGCGGCCGGCTACGCCGCTTACCTCGGCGTGCCGCTGTCCGGGCCCGAGGGAGCGCCGCTCGGTGTGCTTGCCGTCTATGACCGGCGCGCCCGCACCTGGCGACCGGAGGAGATCGAGGCGCTGCAGGCGCTGGCCGGCAACACGTCGGCCGCACTCGCCAACGCGGAGCTCTACTCGCGCGTCTCGCTCGAGAAGGAGCGCAGCGTCGCGATCCTCGCCAACATCGCCGACGGCATCGTCGCGGTCGACCGCGACGGGCACGTCGTGCTGTGGAACGCCGCCGCGGAGCAGATCACGGGAGTGCCCCAAGACGAGGCGATCGGACGGACCACCGTCCAGGTCCTGCAACGCCAGCTCGAGTCAGAAGACGACGATGCCCACGTCGGCCAGCGGCTCGTCTCGATTCTCCTCGGCGGCGAAGAGGTCTGGCTCTCTCTGAGCGAGGCAGTCATGCGCGACCCGCTCGGCGCGGTCGCCGGACGCATCTTCGCGTTCCGCGACATTTCCGCCGACCGGATGGTCGAACAGGTCAAGTCGGACTTCGTGGCCGCGGTGTCGCACGAGCTGCGCACGCCGCTGACCTCGATCTACGGCTTCGCCGAGACGCTCCTGCGCCAGGACATCCCGTTCGGCGACGACGAGCGGCGCACGTTCCTCGGCTATATCGCCTCCGAGTCGGAGCGGCTCACCGAGATCGTCGACCAGCTGCTCAACGTGGCGCGACTCGACGCCGGCGACCTGCACGTCGAGCTCGGCCGGATCGACGTCGGCTCGGTCGTGTCCGAGGTCGTCGAGACGGTGGAGGTGACCAACGGCCACCGCTTCGAGATCGACCTCCCCGACGAGCCGCTCGCCGCGGAAGCCGACCCGGACAAGGTCCGGCAGGTGTTCAACATCCTCGTCGAGAACGCGCTGCGCTATTCACCGCAGGGCGGAACGGTCACCGTCGGCGCGCGCCGCAACGACGACCGCGTCGAGGTGCGCGTGGTCGACGAGGGCATGGGAATTCCCGCGTCGGAGCGGGAGTGGATCTTCCGCAAGTTCTATCGAGCCGAGTCCGCGGCGCGGGACGGCGCGGCCGGCACGGGCCTCGGACTGTTCATTGCCAAGGAGCTCGTGAACGCAATGGGCGGCCGCATCTGGGTCGACTCGACGGAGGGCGAGGGCTCAAGTTTCGCGTTCGAGTTGCCCGCCGCGCCGGAGTAGCCGGAGGAGCCAGTGGGTATAGCGGCGCAAGGGCCGGGATGACGAAGGTTCTCGTAATCGACGACGAAGCTCCGATCCGTCTCCTCTGTCGCGTGAACCTCGAGGCAGAAGGGATGGACGTCATCGAGGCCGCCGATGGGCCCTCGGGTGTCGAAAGGGCGCGCGACGAAGGGCCCGACGTGATCCTTCTCGACGTGATGATGCCGGGGCTCGACGGCTGGCGTGTCGCCGAGCAGCTGCTCGAGGACGACCGGACGACGGGAATCCCGATCATCTTCCTCACGGCGCGTGCGGAGTTCCGCGACCGTGCCCGCGGGCTGGACATCGGCGGCGTGGACTACGTGACGAAGCCGTTCAACCCGCTCGAGCTCGCGCCACTCGTGCAGAGCCTGCTGGACCGGATCGACCGCGGCGAGCGCGACGAGCTGCGCGCCGAGAAGCTCACCGAGCTCCGGTCGCTGATGGAATCGGAGTAGCGGGCGCCCTTCCCGCCAGAGCGGCGCGCTTCCGACAGCGAGGAAGGAGAAACGCAAAGAGGCCGTCTCCCCAGGCGACCTCTCGTGTTCTTGGTCCCCCGAGCTGCCCTAGTGCCCTGCGAAGTCGGCCGTGACGACTCCCGCGCTGCCGTGGCCGATGAACGTCCCGAAAACGATGCCGATCCCGACGCGGCGGAAGCCCGGGCGCAGGAGAACGGCCCGGTGCGAGGGACTGGCCAGCCAGCGGTCGACGACCGACTGGGCGGTCAGGCTCGTCGCCCAGGCGAGGTCCTCACCGAAGAGCGGCCCGCGAGCCCCCGCGGCGACCGCGCGGCCGGCAACGGAGCCGTGGGCGAAGTACTGGCGTTGCATCATGTCCGCGGAATGCCCGCGCGCGGCGCGGACAAGGCGGTAGTCGAGCCGCAACCGGGCGAGGCCGTGGCTCTTGCGGACGGCGTTCATCGTGCTGAGAAGAGAGGCCTCGGAGCCCGAAAGACCCCTGGCCTGGGCCGCAGTGGTGGGGATCAGTGCGGCAGAAACTACGAGAAGAGCTATAAGAACCCTCTTTTTAATGGACATAGGCCTCACTTGAAGTCGGAAAACGGGGGCACCTCCCCTTTCGGGGAGATGGATTTCGACCTAGCGGGGGTTTAGCCTTGTCAGCGGGAAGTCTGGGCGAGCGCGATGCCGGCGAGAGTAACGGTTGCGCCGGACATTTGCAGAGGGTCCAGCGATTCGCCCAGCCAGGCCCAGGCTACGACGATGGCCAGGACGGGCTCGAGCATGGCCGTGACACCTGCCCGCGTCGCAGTGATGTGGCGCAGGGCGGCGACGACCAGGCCGAACGGGACGATCGTGCCGAGGACGACCATCCAAAGCATCAGGGCCCAAACGGGCAGGTGGCTCGAAGCGAGGTTCCCGAGCAGCGAGACGTGGTCGTCGACACGCCCGCCGGGGAGGTTCCACCAGGGGGCGAGCGCTGACCAGAACAGGGTGGCGAAGAGGAAGCCCCACGCCGACAGGGAGATCGGATCCCGTGCGCGCACCCCGCGCTCGGCGAGCAGGATGTAGGCGGCGTAGGTGATCGCTGCGAGCGCCGCGGCGGCGAGCCCCGCCGCGTTCGGGCGGTGCGCTCGCCAGATCTCGACGATCAGCACCAATCCCGTGAGGGCGAAGGCGAGTGCGATCCAGATGCGGCGGCGGACGTGCTCGCCGTAGACGAAGCGCGCCCAGAGCGCGACGAGGATCGGGCCGACGAATTGGATCACGAGGGCGATGCCGATCTCGACGCGGTGAATCGCGAAGAAGTACGACCACTGCACGAGCGCCAACCCGCCGACGCCGAGCGCGACGAGGAGCAGCAGCTCGTGCTTCCGGATGCGGAGCGAGCGGGGCCGAGTCACAGCCGCAATGAGCGTCAGGCCGATCAGTGCACCGGCGCACCTCACCTCGGTCAGCTGCTGCGAGTCGATCCCGGAACCGAGGATGACCTTCGAGACTGTGCCGTTGACGGCGAAGAGCGTCGCCGCCACGGCCACCATCGTGTATCCGAGCACCGGTTTGGGCTCGTGTGGCTCGCCGCGCTGGGCAACGATGGGCTCGACCATCGCGCGAACCTAACTGACGGGCGGTCCGGCGTCGTCCCGATTCGTTGTCTACATTGACGACGTCAAGATCGCCGATGTGGGGTCCCTCGTGACGCAACATTGTTATCGGGCGGTCCTGGCAGAGATCGCCAAGTGTGAGCTCGTGTGCGCGAATTGCCATGCGGTACGCTCTTATGAGCGAAGGCGGGGTGTAGCTCAGCCTGGTTAGAGCGCTGCGTTTGGGACGCAGAGGTTCGCCGGTTCGAATCCGGCCGCCCCGATTTTGGTCGTCGTCCTCGCTGCGGGCGCGGCGCTGTCGTTCGGTGCGCTCGCCGTCACGATCCGCCTCTCGCTGCATCCGCCGATCGACGCGGAGGCCGCGTCGCTGGTCACAACGGTCCTCGCAGGGGTCTGTTGCGTCGTCCTCGCCGTCGCCACGGGCGACCTCTCCGGGTTCAGCTGGGTTGACACGTGGCCGTTCTTCGTGACGGGTCTGTTCGCGCCGGGAATCAGCCAGATCCTGTTCACGCGCGCGGTCGGCGTGATCGGTCCGTCGCGGACGGCCGTGCTCGTGGGTGTCTCGCCGGTGCTGTCAGCCGCGATTGCGGTGACCGTGCTGGGCGAGCCGGTGCACGTGGCGCTCGTGCTCGGGACGTTGCTCGTGGTCGCGGGCGGCACCCTGCTCGTGCGCGAACGCGGCGGACATGTGGCGTTGCTCTCACTCGGGCTCGCGCTCGGCCTGAACGCGGCGCTGTTGTTCGCGATTCGCGACAACCTCGTGCGCTGGGCTGCACGCGGGAACGATGTCCCCGGCTTCGTTGCGGCGAGCGCTTCCCTCGTGTCGGCGACGGTGGTGATCCTGCTCGTCGTGTTGCTGCGGCCGAACGGCGGCGAACGGATCCGGCAAGCCTTTCGGCCGTTCGTGCTCTCCGGCCTCGTCTACGGCGTCAGTTACGCGTGCCTGTACTCCGCCTTCGACCGCGGACGCGTCACGATCGTCGCGCCGCTCGTCGCGACGGAGTCCTTGTGGGCCGTGCTCGTCTCGATCGTCGTGCTGCGGCGCTCGGAGCGCATCGGCGTGCGCCTGCTCGTCGCCGCCGCCCTCGTCGTCGGCGGGGGAGCGCTCATCTCGAGCTTCCGCTGAACACGCCCGCGATCTGCTCGGCGCGGAGGAAGCGCGTGAAGTAGTAGGCGAAGGCGGCGAAGAACACGACCGCCTGCTCGACCGCCATCGTGACCCCGGCGATCTGCTGGTCGGTGAGATCCGAGAGCCCCCAGAGCTGCGGCGCGTCCTTGTAGAAGTCGTAGACGGGGTGCGGCAGGAGCGCGAGCAGGAGCCCGAGCGGCGAAGCCAGCACGAACGCGGCGAAGAGGTAGGCGGCTTTGGCGCCGTCGGAGAACGTCCCGTGTACGACGGGCCACCACATCAGGAGGCCGGCGACGAAGTACGTGACGTGCTCGGCGTGCAGGAGCGAGTGAGGCCGGTTGAGCGCCGCGTCGTAGACCACCGGGATGTGCCAGACGAAGTAGGTGGCGAGCCAGAGCGGCAGCGCGAGCAGTGGGTGGATGTAACGGGCTGCGGCTCGGCCGAGCGCCGGCGCCACCGCGAATGCGACGAGCCCGGGCGCCCACTCGGCCGTGACGACGTTCTGGAGGAAGTGGATCGAGAGCAGGTAGTGCAGGGCGATCGTGTGCAGCGGCGTGACGTAGACCGCGAGCAGGAGGATGACGGCGAGGTCGAAGCCCGCCCTCCTGCGTGCGTCGGCTCGCCAGCGTCGCTCGACGACCACGTATACGGCGATAAGAAGGCCGATCGCCACGAGGACGTCGGCGTGGAGAGCCCAGTCGTAAGGTGACACGGACGAGATCGTGGCACGGCTCAACAAATCCGGGGCCGGCAGGATCGAATTCACGGGGATGCGTTCGGCCGATGAGCAGCTGCTCGGAGAGATCGAGGCGGTCTACCGCGAGAAGTTCGCGGACTTCGTCGCCGTGGCGGCGTCCGTTGTCGGCGACCGCGAGGCCGCGCGGGAGGCCGTTCAGGACGCCTTTGCCGGACTCGTTCGCGGGCGGCGGAAGTTCCGCGGCGACGCACCCGTCGAGGCCTGGGCTTGGCGTGCCGTCGTCAACGCTGCGCGGAAGAAGCGGTGGGCTTACGCGCGCGAGTCCCAAGCTCAGTCGGCGGCTGCGAGCTCAAACGGAAGCGTTCCGGCGGCCGAGCCTGATGCCGAGCTCGCGCTGCTCGTTGCGGCTCTGCCCGAGCGGCAGCGGCTGGCGCTCTTCCTGCGTTACTACGCAGACCTCGATTACCGGCGGATTGCCGCCACCCTGGACGTGGAGGTCGGGACGGTGTCGGCCAGTCTCCATGCGGCGTTGAGATCGTTGCGGCGCGCGCTCGAGGAGGCGCGGCGATGAACGACGTCGGCGCGCGGCTGCGCGTGCTCTTTCCGCCGGACGCCCGGGTCGATTGGGACGACGTCGTCCGTCGCGCAGGATTGAGGCGAAGGCTGCCGCGCCTCGTGGTCGCCGTCGCGGTCCTCGTCGCGGCGGTGCTCGCCGTGGGTTCCGCACTTGCGCTGACTGGGCGACTCGGCAACTTGCTCCAGGGGGAGCCTGTCCGCGACCTGACTCCGCGTGAGCGGTTTGTCCTCAGCGAGCTGAACGTCAACGGCAAGGTGGAGCTGATTGCGACGAAGGGCTCGCGCACGTTCTACGTGATCAGGCGCCGCGGTGGGCTTCGGTGCCATGCGCTCGGCGACATCAGGAAGGGATTGACGCCGGCCCAAGCGGAGCTGAACACACGGTTCAGCGCGGTGAGCTGCGCCGACCCAAGGAGCTTTCCGTCGCGAGCGAGGCCCGTGCTCGATTTCTCGTCGTACGTATTGCGTCGTGGCGAAAAGGAGGCGCGCCTCTATGGGTTGCGGGGATTCGCGGCCGATCCCGTGGCGAAGATCGGCGTCATCGGCCACGGCAACAAGATCGTCTTCACGACAGACGTCGAGAACAACGTCTACAGCGTCGGGCGCAAGACGATTCCGGGCGCGCGTGGAATCGTCGCGCTCAGCGACGACGGAAAGGTGCTGTGGGTGCAGTGCACCGCCGTCAGCGCTGCTCCGCCGGACCCGAGGCTCCCTCACGGCGGTTGCGGGAAGTACAAGAACTCACCGCCGCCCAACATCCCGGCGCCGCGGCACCGTGTGTTTGGTCCGCCGCGTTCGTCCGGGCCGCTTGTCGTTCAGCGCGCAAGCGCCGACGGCGTCACCATCGTCGTCCGCGGGTCTGAAGTGAGAGCTGATTTCAGTCGTCTGCCCGCGCGCACGCAAGCTCTGCTCCAAAGCAAAGACGGGCGGATCACGCCTGGCTGCTTCAAGCTCGTGAAAGTTGGCCGGCGGGTCTACGCCCAGGCAGTTGGCGTCACGCACGCGTTTTCCACCACTACGCGAGTTCGGTTGTACGGCCTCGCGGCGCCCTTTGACGGCTGCACGGTCGGAGCTACGTACGGGCATGCGTGGAACGACGCGCACGGAACGCACGACCTCGTCGAGGTACCCCTGACCGCGAAGGGGCGGCGGTACTTCACCGAGCGAGCGGTCGCGCGCGACATCGCCTGGCTCGCTCGCTCGCGCGTGTTCAAGGCGGTCCGCTACGCGCAGCGGCCGTTCACGTCGGCGAGCGCTGCCGGCTATCTCGCAGAACGCGTAGACCCCCTCGCCGCTCCGACTGGCACGCCGCCTCTCGGCCGGCTCGGAATCTGGCTCGGGCCGAATCGGCGGATCGTCCTCGTCGAGCGCGCGCCAACCGGGCGTCGGTTCTTCCTCGAGCTGCGGCGCGGAGTCATCTACCGCACGAATCTAATCGGCTTCGCCTGAGGAAGAGCGCGCTACGCTAGGAGGGCGCGCCCGTGGTGTAGAGGTAGCATCGCTCCCTTCCAAGGAGCGGGCACCGGTTCGAGCCCGGTCGGGCGCTTTCGTCGTCCGAACGCATCGCTAGTTTTCCAATGTGAAAACGCGTGAGCGCGATCTGGCCCGCAGGCTTCGCTCAGAGGAAGGTGCGGCGATCAATGAAATCGCTCGGCGCGTCGGTGTCTCCAAGTCCTCCGTCAGTCTCTGGGTACGTGACATCAAGTTGACCGCAGCACAGCGCGAGGCGCTGCTGCAACGCAACCCTGCGTATAACCGGCAGCTCAGCGGCTGGACGAAGTTGGCGGCGAGTCGACGCGCTGAGCGGGAGGCGTTTCAAGAGGAGAGCCGGAGGCGTGCTCGACTTCGCGACCCAGGATTCGTGGCCGGATGCATGTTGTACTGGGCAGAAGGGGCGAAAGAACGGAGCCAGCTCCAGTTCTCGAACGCCGATCCCGTGATGGCGCGCTTCTTCGTCGACTTTTTGAAGAAGCACTTCGACCTGCATGGCGACGAGATTCGCATCACGTGCCATCTGTATGCGGACCATCTGGAACAGCAGCACGAGATCGAGCAGTTCTGGCTTGCCGCGCTCGATCTACCTCACGTGTCGTTACGCAAGTCGGTCGTCAACGTCTACTCGAAGTACAGCAAGCGCAAGCGGGTCGGCAATCTGCCATATGGCACGTGCCGGGTCGTCGTCTCGCGCACGCGAGTGGTCCAGACGATCTTCGGTGGCATCCAGGAGATTGGCGGTTTCACGCGGGAGGCTTGGCTGGAATAGACCTGCTGTGCCGGAAAGCGCAGAGCAGCGTCACTCGGCGAGCTGATCGAGCCTGCTCAACGAGTTGCGCGTCGCGCCGCCCGGCGTCCAGGTGCTGTTCGCCTTCCTGCTCGCGGTTCCGTTCGCCAACGGCTTCCCGAAGCTGAGCGCCACCGATCGCGACGCCGTCGGCTGCGTTCTCAGTGCGTGCCGGGTTACGGGGTACGGGCGCGGATCAGGAACCGCCAGACCAGGCGTGGGAGGCGGTACCGCAGCCGTTGGCTCTCTCGAAAACGGGTCGTGTAATGGCGCAGCTCGAGCATGCTCATCGGCGTTCGTTCTGAATTCTCCCGCTCGCGTTGTTGCCGTTTCAAGGCCGGCCGCGCTGATGTTTCTCAACGCTTCACGCTTCCGTGTGACACGTCTAAAGCGTCTAACCGCGCCATCCAGAAGGTAGGCGGTTTCAGGCGCGAGGCCTGGCTGGAATAGTTCTGGCGTGCCGGAAAGCGCAGAGGAACGTCACAACCGTGAGCTGATCGAGCTCCTGAACGAGCTGCGCGTTGCGCTGCCCGGCGTGCAGGTGTTGTTCGCATTCCTGCTCGCGGTTCCGTTCGCCAACGGCTTCCCGAAGCTGAGCCCCACCGACCGTGACGTCTTCTTCGCCGCGTTCGTCGCCGCAGCGCTCTCGACCGTGCTTCTGATCGCGCCGAGCTCCTACCACCGTCTGCGCTGGCGCCAGCACGACAAGGAGCGCCTGCTCGTCTTTTCGAACGCGCTTACGATCGCCGGTCTGCTCTGCCTCGCCGTCTCGATCACGTGCGTCGTATTCGTGATCACGGACTTTCTCTTTCACCG
Organism: Actinomycetota bacterium; assembly: GCA_046729555.1. Lineage (GTDB taxonomy): Bacteria > Actinomycetota > Thermoleophilia > Gaiellales > Gaiellaceae > 3-1-20CM-4-69-9. The sequence continues at coordinate 25,952 of JBKPGW010000090.1, forward strand.
CACGTGGGCCGCGACGTTTACCGCGATCGTCGGCGCGGCGTTCCTTGTCCTCTGGTACGGCGTGCCGCTCGCCGCGGCTATTCAGGATCTGCGGCGATCACGACGCGCTCGATAACCGCGTCCTCGCGCGGCTTGTCGCTCGAGTCGCTGGGGAGCCCGGAGATCTTGTCGGCGACGTCCATGCCCGATCTAACGCGCCCGAAGACCGTGTGTTTGCCGTCGAGCCATGGACAGGCATCGGCGGTGACGATGAAGAACTGACTGCCGTTCGTGTGTGGCCCGGCGTTCGCCATCGCGAGCGCGCCGCGGTCGACCTTGTGCTGGTTGAACTCGTCCTCGAACTGGTAACCCGGGCCGCCGCGCCCTGTGCCGGTCGGGTCGCCGCCCTGGATCATGAAATCGGGGATGACACGGTGGAAGATCAGCCCGTCGTAGAAACCGTCGCGCGCGAGCTTGACGAAGTTCTCGACCGTCTTCGGTGCGTCGTCGGGATAGAGCTCGAGCTCGATCGCTCCGTGGTTGGTCTGCAGGGTGGCGTTCATCTCAGGGTGTCAGCGTAGGGCTCGATCGCGTGCGCCGTCGGTTCGATCTCTCCCGCAGCCAGCTTGCGCGCGATCTCTCGCGCCAGCTGCTCCGCCTCGCTCTCCTGATCGGGATCGAGCACGGTGTTCACCGCCGCGAGCACGTGTCCGCCGGAGTGCAGCTCCACGTCGACGGTCTCCAGCTCGCTGCGCGGAATGTACGGGTCCTCCGGGACGCCGACGTGCACGATCACCTCGCGGCCGTCGGGCAGGGTTGCCGGCTCCTCGATCGTTCTTCCTCGCAGGCTCACGACGGCTGAATCTATCGTCCGATCCGCCCGCGATGCTGCACCGGTGCCGCAGGAGCGCCTCGTCTACTTCCGACCGCGAGCCGTGTTGGTGGTCATCGGCATCCTCGTCGTCTCCTTCGTCACGCTCCAGATCCTCTGGATCTCGCGGCATGTCCTTTCGTGGATATTCATCGCGCTCTTCCTCACGCTCGCCCTCAATCCGGCGGTTGATCACATCGAACGGCGCATCAAGCGCCGCGGTATCGCAACGGGAATCGTGTTCATCCTGGCCCTGATCGGCGTCGCGCTGATCGGCTGGCTGTTCATTCCGACGCTCGTCGACCAGGTCAACAACTTCGCGCAGAAGGTGCCGGATTACCTGGACGACATCACGAAGGGTCGCGGCAGGCTCGGGTTCCTCCAGACGAAGTACCACCTCGTCGACAAGGCGCGTGAGGCGCTCGAAAAGGGCGGAGCATCCAAGCTGTTCGGCATCTCCGGGACGGCGGTCGCGGTCGCGAAGGGCGTCGTCACCGCCGTCGTCGCGACACTGACGATCGTGTTCATGACGTTCTTCATGCTGCTCGAGGGGCCGACGTGGATGCAGCGGTTTTACTCGCTGCTCAAGCCGGACTCGCGGAAGCGCTGGCAGGCAGTCGGGCACGACATCTACCGCACGGTCGGCGGCTACGTAACCGGGAACCTCCTGATCAGCCTGATCGCCGGCACCCTGACGGCGATCGTGCTGGCAATCATGGGCGTCCCCTACGCGATCGCGCTCGGCCTGATCGTCGGCATCCTCGACCTGATCCCGCTGGCCGGCGCGACGATCGCGGCGATCCTCGTCGGTACGGTGGCGTTCCTCCACTCCATCCCGGCCGGGATCGTGGTCGTCGCCTTCTTCATCGTCTACCAGCAGGTCGAAAACCACATCCTGCAGCCCGTCGTCTACGGGCGGACCGTGCAGCTCTCGCCGCTCGCAGTGCTGATCTCGGTGCTGATCGGCGCCGAGCTCGCCGGCGTGCTCGGGGCCCTGGCGGCGATTCCTGTCGCAGGCGCGATCCAGGTCGTCTTCCTCGACTGGCTGCGACACCGCCGCGGCGAGCCACTCCCTGAAACGGGTTAGCTAATTCGAGGGATGTGGGGGGTGCGCGGAGCGCGCCGATTCAAGGTGCATGGGGAGTCGCACCGTTCGCCTCGTTGCGCTCGCAATCACGGCCTTCGCCCTGTGGATCGTGGCCTCGCCTGCCGGTGCGACCGCCGACCGCCCCGCAAGCTCCCTATCCAGCCTCGAGCAGGGCGTCCTCGCAAGCATCAACGCGCTGCGACACGAGCACGGGCTCGCACCGCTGCGCCTCTCCCCGCGTCTTTCGGCGGCGGCACGGCAGCACTCGTCCGAGATGGCAGCTCGTGGCTACTTCAGCCATGACTCCGCCAACGGCTCGTCCTTCGACCGCCGCATTGCGCGCTACTACCCGATGGGCGGCAGCCACTACTGGTCGGTCGGCGAAAACCTGCTCTGGTCCTCGCCCGACGTCGATCCCGGCGGCGCGCTGAACATGTGGTGGAACAGCCCCGAGCACAGAAAGAACATGCTCACCGCGCGCTGGCGCGAGATCGGCCTCTCCGCAGTGCACGTCGCGGCGGCGCCGGGGACGTACGGCGGTCGGGAGGTCACCATCGTGACCACCGACTTCGGCGTCAGGCGCTAGCGCCGCAGGCCGATACCCTGTCCTCCCGGCGCCTGTAGCTCAGTGGACAGAGCGGCGGCCTTCTAAGCCGCGGGTCGGGGGTTCGAATCCTCCCAGGCGCATGCGGCGTTAGGGCGCAGGAGTCAGCGGGAACGCGATGCTGGACTACGTCCAGAGGAGGCTCTCGTGGCGAATGAGCTGAAGGGCAAGAAGATCGCGTTTCTCGCGACAGACATGTTCGAAGAGGTCGAGCTGACCGAACCCTGGAAGGCGCTCGAGCAGGCCGGCGCGGAGCTCGAGCTGGTGTCGCTCGAGGAGGGCGAGATCCAGGGGTTCAACCATTACGACAAGGCCGGGTCCTTCAAGGTCGACAAGGCCGTCGAGGAAGTGAACGCGTCCGACTACGACGCTCTCGTTCTCCCAGGCGGCGTCGGCAATCCGGACACGCTGCGCCAGAACGAGAACGCCGTCCACCTCGTCCGCGAGTTCTTCGAGCAAGGCAAGCCGGTCGGCGCGATTTGCCACGGACCGTGGACGCTCGTCGAAGCGGGCGTCGTCCGTGGTCGCGTGTTGACGTCGTTTCCGTCGCTCCAGACCGACATCCTCAACGCGGGCGGCAAGTGGGTCGACGAGAAGGTGCATGTCGACAGCGGCCTGGTCACGAGCCGGCGGCCTGACGACCTTCCGGCGTTCAACAAGAAGCTGATCGAAGAGTTCGCAGAAGGCCACCACGAGCAGCAGGCTGCGAAGACGAAGGCGACGACGGCATAACTCGGACGAGACACCGCTATCCTGAGCTGTCCACGGTGGCGGTAGCTCAGTCGGTAGAGCCCCTGGTTGTGGTCCAGGTGGTCGTGGGTTCGAGTCCCATCCGCCACCCTCTCTCGTGAGCCGGGCCCCGTAGCTCAGCGGATAGAGCGACGGACTTCGAATCCGTGTGCGGAGGTTCGACTCCTCCCGGGGCCATTCCGATTGCGGGTGATCCTCGCAGCCCCCATGAACACTGGGGTTGAGCGTCCGAAGAACCGCGGATCTGCAAGGTCGATGAGGGCCATTCTCACCACCGTCGTGATCCGGGAACCCGCATGAATGCTGGGCACAGGCGTACGCGCAAGTCGGACTTGGCGAGGCGGTGCAGACCCCGGTGCTACCCCGAGATCTCGCGTCGCTGCAGCGGCGACGAGTTCTTCGTCGGTGTGCGTCGGTGGCCGGCGGATTTCGACGAACGCAGCGTCAGGAAGTGGGGGACGGGGCGGAGCACGCCGTTACGCTTCATCTTGCGCTGGTCGTATCCGAGGGCTTGCCCTGATGCGGTCACGAAGAGGGCGTGCGACGATTTCACCGTGGCGGCGACCGTCTTAATCGTCGATGACCACGCCGGCTTCCGGATGTTTGCCCGCGCGCTGCTCGAGGCTCAGGGATTCGACGTCGTGGGCGAAGCGTCGGACGGGGCGTCGGCGCTCATTGCCGCCCGTGCGCTCGCGCCGGAGCTCGTGCTCCTGGACGTTGCGTTGCCCGACATGGACGGATTTGCGGTTTGCGACGCGCTGCTGGGGGACGGCGGCGGCCCTGCGGTGGTCCTGACGTCGAGCCGCGACGTCTCCGTGTATCGCCGGCGATTGGAACGGAGTCGTGCCCGCGGGTTCATCCCGAAGAGCGAGCTCTCCGGCCAGGCGCTCGCCGCCCTCGCCGGCGACTAGCCTCATGCGGCCCCTGCGGCTCGTGCTGCTCGTGGGTGCCGTCGCCCTGGCGATCGCTGCCGAATGGGTGTCGTACCAGCCAGGCGATCTCGCTCTCGTCGTGGCCGACGCCGTCGTCGGCCTGGTCCTCGTGACGTGCGGGGTCTTTGCTTGGCAGCGGCGGGGCGAGAGACGCGTCGGGCCACTGATGGTTCTCTCTGGCTACACCTGGTTCGCCGGCAACCTCTGGGCGCAGCTGCTCTACCTCCACCGCGGCCCGCTCGTCCACCTCCACATCTCGTATCCGACCGGCCGTCTCCGGCGACGACTCGCGCAGGTGACCGTCGCCGCGGCCTACGTGGACGCGGTGATCGAGCCCATCGCGAGTAACGACGGCCTGACGCTGGTT
>JBKPGW010000091.1:0-1182 GCA_046729555.1 Actinomycetota bacterium
GGCGGGTGACCTCGCCATCACGGCGTTGGTAGACGGCCCGGGCGTGGTCCCACGTCGGCAGTGTCTCGCTGAGGATGTCCCGGCACTCGACGACCCGAAAGCCGTGGCGGGTGAAGAGCTCGGGCCAGTCGCTCACCAGCTCGGCGCCGGAGTGGTACAGCAGTGCCCGCAACGCACGATCCTCTGCGGCTGCGGGGCAGGCCCGCAGCGCGAGATCGGAGAAGCCGACGTGGCCGCCGGGCCGCAGCACCCGGAACAGCTCGCCCACCAGCCGGTCTTTGTCGGCCTCGCTGACGCAGATGTCGCCGGCGGCCTCCAGGCAGACGACCGCGTCGAAGGAGCCGTCGGGGAACTCGAGCGCCCGCGCGTCGCCTCTCTGAATGCCGATGCGATCGGAGAGGCCGTGAGCGGCTACCAGCTCGCGTCCCTGACGCACCTGCTCGCGGCTTATGTTCACGCCCGTGATCCGGCAGCCGTACCGGCGGGCGATGCGCAGCGCCGGCGCGCCGACGCCGCAGCCCACATCCAGTACGCGCTGTCCCTCCTCGAGGCGCGCGAGCCCGGCCACCAGGTTGGTCTGGGCAGCGAGCGCCTCGTCCAAGCTCTCGCCGCCCTGAGGGAAGTAGCCGAGATGGAAGCTGTCGCCGTAGAACAGCCGCCCCTCGTCGGTGATCAAGTCGAAGTACGCGCCCACGCTCCGAGCGGTACGCCTGTCGCCCACCAGGGCCGGAAGTCCCATCGCCACCGCCGCCCGCAGCTTGCGCGCACAGCCCGCCGGACCGGCCTCCCGCCACGTCGCCACCAGCACCCTTACGGCCATCTTTGCGCCTCCTCTTGATCGGCCGAGGCCCGCTGTGCCGGCACGACGCCTGCCCGATCCAGGCTAACCGACCGCCCGAACTCGAGGGGCGAGAAGGTGGAGCCGAGCCGCGGGCTCCCAACCGGGAGGACGCGGGGAGCCCTCCACGACCCCCCAGATCCGAGGAGTCTCGCTGATCGGCTCGAAGCGGAAGCGCGCGAACGCGGGATAATCCCCTCAGCAAGGACGGTCCCGTCCGCGGCCGTCCTTCTCCTTTTTCTGGCCTGGCCCCTGGCGTCGCTCCCTCAAGGGGTGGTTGCCGACGAGGCGAGACGCCCCGCGTTTTGTCTTTGCGACTTATGGAGTCGGCTGAAAGCGCGACA
>JBKPGW010000092.1:0-6469 GCA_046729555.1 Actinomycetota bacterium
GTCGAGGCCCGCATCCACGAGCTCGTCCGGGCGACGATTCCGAACGCCCTACCGCCACAGCTGTCCGTGTCGGAGCTCGACTCCGAAGGCGTCAGGATCGAGTACTCGTCACCGAGGCAGCTCTGTGTGCTGCTGCGCGGCCTCGCCGAGGGGACGGCCCATTACTACGGCGAGACGGCGACGATCGACGAGTTGACGTGCATGCGGCGAGGCGACCCTTCGTGCCGGTTCGAGATCCGGCTCAGCCCCTCTTCGAGCGCCTGAGCCTGCGGCTGTCGCCCTGGCGGAGGGTCACGCCGTCGCCGTCGAGCCGTTCGAGCACGAACTGGGCGTTTCGACGCGAATCGCCGAGCAGGTCGCGGAAGCGGGCTAGCGTGATCGTTCCGGCCTGCTCGCACTCGGCGACCACCATCGCCTTTGCGCGATCGTACGCGGCCCTCTCGAGCGCGAAGCCGTCGCCCACGCGCACGAGGCGGCCCTGTCGTTCGAGCTCGGCGGCTGCGCGCCCGTCGGCTACGCGGAACGGCCGGCCCGCTGCGGCGTCGAGGTCGCGCTCGACCTGGGTGGTGTCGACCGGCGAAGGCGTGGCAGGCGTCGCCGGAGCCGGCTCTTCGCGCCGTGGCCGGGGCGAGGGATCGAGCACGACGGCGCCGGCGACGGTGGTGCCGGCGCGGAGGACGAGCCGGTCGCCGCGGGCGGCCACCACCGGGTCGGAGAGCCGAAGCTGGACTCGCCCGTCGCGCCGGACGACGCGCGCGGTCGTCTCGGTCGTGCCGTGGTGGGCGCGGACTCGGGCTGGAAGGGGCGCCAGCTCCTCCAGCTCGGTCTCCAGGCGATGCGTCACCGCGTACGCGTCCGGCTCGATCAGCGCCAGCCCTCGCCGGAGACGGCTCCGGTCGGCGCCGGTGAGCGCGACGGCCACGCGCTGACCCGCTTCCGCGCGGTCGACCGCCCGGTCGTGCACCTCGACGCTCCTGACCCGCACGTCGAGCCCGCCGGGCTCGGCGCGGAGCTCGTCGCCGGCGCCGACCGAGCCCGACCAGAGCGTGCCGGTCGCGACCGTTCCGATTCCGCGCAGGGTGAAGACGCGATCGACGAACAGCCGAGTCGCTCCCTCGCCCGCGCGCGGACGAGCCCGCATCGCCGCTCGTTCCAGCGCTGCGCGCAGCTCCTCGAGGCCGAGACCCGTCTTCGCGCTGACCGCGACCGCCTCGGCCGCGGGCACGAGCTCCCGCGCCTGCGCGAGCGCCGCCTCGGGGTCGGCGGCGTCGGCCTTGGTGACGGCGACCACCCCGTCGTCCACTCCGAGCAGGCGCAGGATCGCCAGATGCTCGTGCGTCTGGGCGCGCGGTCCCTCGCGGGCGTCGATCACGAGCAGGAAGAGGTCGATCCCGGTCGCGCCGGCGACCATCGTGCGGACGAAGCGTTCGTGCCCTGGCACGTCGATCAGCGACAGACGCTGCCCACTGGGGAGCTCGAGCGGTGCATACCCGAGCTCGATCGAGATTCCGCGCCGCTGCTCCTCGGGCAGTCGGTCCGTGTCCTTGCCCGTCAGCGCTCGCACGAGCCACGTCTTGCCGTGGTCGACGTGGCCGGCGGTGCCTACCGTGAGCGGCATGCCAGCACCGCCGCGGCGACCTCTTCGGCTTCGGCGTCGGTCAGGGTGCGGCAGTCGAGCAGCGTGCGGCCGTCCCGGACGATCGCGACGACCGCCGGCTCGGCTGCGCGAAGCGGGGCTGCGAGCCCTTCCTCGACGGCGCAGGCGAAGCTCGGCAGCTCGGCGAGCGGAAGCGCGCCGCCGCCGACGCGGGCGACGGTCTCCTCGACCTCGCCGCCGACCGCCGCCGCAAGGCGCTCGGCACGCGCGCGGACCGCGTCGGCGGGCTCGTCGAGCATGCGTGTCACCGGGAGCTCCCGCCGCGCGGCCGCCGGGTCGAGGTAGAGCATCAGCGTGCCCTCGAGCGCCGCCAGCGTCAGCTTGTCCGCGCGCAGCGCGCGCTGGAGCGGGTGCCGGCGCAGACGCTCCACGAGCTCGGCGCGGCCCACGACGATCCCGGCCTGCGGCCCGCCGAGCAGCTTGTCCCCGGAGAAGCACACGAGGTCGGCGCCGTCCGACAAGGCCGAGCGGGGCGAGGGCTCATCGGCAAGTAACAGACTGTTACTTGGGTCGAGAGCGCCGGAGCCAAGGTCGTCGACGAGGGGTACCCCCGCCCGTCGGGCCACGTCCGCAAGGGCCGCCGTCGTGGGCCGCTCCGTGAAGCCGATGACGCGGAAGTTGGATTGGTGCACGCGGAGGAGCACGGCCGTCTCCGGTCCGAGGGCGCGCTCGTAGTCGGCGGCGCGCGTCCGGTTCGTCGTCCCGACCTCGACGAGCCGGGCACCCGAGCGGGCGAGCACGTCCGGGATGCGGAAGCCGTCGCCGATCTCGATCAGCTCGCCGCGCGAGACGATCACCTCCCGTCCCTCGGCGAGCGCCGCGAGCGCAATCAGGACGGCGGCCGCGTTGTTGTTCACGACGAGCGCCGCCTCGGCCCCGGTCAACCGCCTGAGGAGCGCGGCGAGGTGATCCTGGCGCGAGCCGCGGGCACCCCGGTGCACGTCGTACTCGAGGTTCGAGTACGAGCCGCCGATCTCGACAGCACGCTCGAGGGCGGCGCGGGCCAGGGGCGCCCGGCCCAGGTTGGTGTGGACGATCACACCGGTCGCATTCAGGATGCGTCGAAGCCGAGGCCGGACGGCCGCCTCGAGCTCCCCGACCGCCCGCTGCGCGAGATCGCCCGGGTCGTGCCCGGCCCGGATCTCCTCACGCGCGCGCGCCAGCGCGGAGCGGGCAGCGTCGACGGCGAGAGGGCGAGGGACGTCGCGCAACGACTCGTGCCCGGCGAGCTCGTCGACCGAGGGGAGGTCGCGCAGCTCCATCACGGAGAATTCTAGGAGGGGGTGGCGTCCAGAGCGGGCCTGCGCGAGACCTTCCGCGCGATGCCCGGCTGCGTGGCGAGCACGGATCCGGCCAGGACGAGCGCGAAGCCGACGCCCATCCCGACGGTGAAGCGTTCGTCGAGGATCGCAACGCCGAGCAAGGCCGCGACCGCGGGGTTCACGTACGTGATCACGGTCGCCCGCACGGGCCCGACCTCCGCGATCAGAGCGAAGAAGAGCAGGAACGCGAGCGCGGTGCAGACGACCGCGAGCCCCAGGACGGCACCGACCGCAGTCGCCGACGGTGCCTCTCCCGCCGAGCCCAGCGCCACGATCGGCACGTAGGCGACCGCGGTCACCGCGAGCGAGGCCGTGATCACTCCGAGGGCTGGCAGTCCCGATAGCCAGCGCTGGAGGATCACCGGCCCCACCGCGTAGCAGACGGCGACGAGCGTGACCTCGGCGATCGGCACGACGCCTCCCTCGACGTTGACGCCGACGATCGCCGCCACGCCGACCATCCCCAGCAGGATGCCGAGCGCCGTCTGCGGCGGCGGTCGTTCGCGGTCGCCGGTCGTCAGCGCGATCACGGTCGCGACGAGCGGCACCGTCGCGATCAGCAATCCGGTCAGCGAGCTCGAGATCTCCGTCTCGGCCTCCCCGAGCAACACCCACGGAAGGGCGATCTCGATCGCCGCGAACGCCAACAGGGGCAGCCAGTAAGGGAGCAGCGGGCGGAGCTCGCGCCGAGCGAGGGCGATCGGAAGCAGGATCAGTGCGGCGATCGCCGTCCGTGCGAGCACGAGCATCGAGGGGCTGAGGTCCTCGACTGCCACCTTGATCAGGAGGTACGGGATCCCCCAGATCACGCACATCGCCGCGAAGAGCAGCGCTCCGCGGCGGGTCATCGAGCCGCGCATCCCTCCACGCTAGGCGCAGGTACCCACTCGCCGCCAGCAGGATTCGTGCTCGCGTCGATCAGGCCCCCGGATCGACCGGCTACTCGGCGTCTGCCTTGACGGGCGTGGACCGGACCTCGGCGCAGCGTTCCTGGTGGCAGTCGATCACGATCTGGACCGCCTCGGCAGGGTCGTCCGTGACGAAGAGAAGCCGCTCGTCGTCGGGCGAGATCAGCCCGTCTGAGATCAGCTCGTCGCCGACCCAGTCGAGCAGGTCGTGCCAGAACGCGCGGTCGAAGAGGACGACCGGGAAGAGGTGCACCTTGCCGGTCTGGATCAGCGTCAGCGACTCGAAGAGCTCGTCGAGCGTGCCGAAGCCGCCGGGAAAGATCACGAAGCCCTCGGCCGCTTTCACGAACATCGTCTTGCGCGCGTAGAAGTGCTGGAAGGTCAGCGAGATGTCGACGTACGGGTTCCCGTGCTGCTCGTGCGGGAGCTCGATGTTGAAGCCGATCGAGAGCCCGCCGCCCTCTTTCGCGCCACGGTTTGCGGCCTCCATCACGCCGGGCCCGCCGCCTGTGACGACGGCAAAGTCGGCCTCGGCGAACCGGCGCGCGACGTCGCGAGCGGCTTGGTACCAGCGATGCTCCTCGCGTACGCGGGCGGAGCCGAAGATCGTCACGGCCGGCCTGTCGATCTGGTCGACCGCCTCGAAACCGGCCCTGAACTCGCCCGCGATCCGCTGGACGTGCTTCTCGAGGTCCTCGTCCTCGCGCCGCTCGTCGAGGATGCGACGGTCTTCCACTAAATATCGCGCTCGATGTAGGACGCGCTCATCGCCACGGCGAGAGCTGCCGCCAGGCCGAGGTAGGCCACCGCGACCGCGACTCGCTGCCACGGAGCGATCCGGTAGTACTCCTGGTACTCGGGGTTGTCTCGCGCGCGCCAGCGATTCCAGAGCTCGAAGGCGCCGACCGCGAGGATCAGAATCAGGATCGGGTTCGGCGCGAAGAACGTCAGGACGCCCAGCCCGAGCAGCCCGACGAACCAGAACATTGGATGGAGCGCGGCGACGGCCCTGCCCCCGTCCAGCGGGACGATCGGCAGCAGGTTGAACAGGTTCAGGAAGAAACCCGTGAAGGCGAGCGCGATCAGCAGGTTGTTGTCGGTTGCCTCGCCGTACCACCAGACCGCGGCGGCGCCGAGGCTGCCCACGATCGGGCCGGCGAGCGCGATCTGCGCCTCCCGCCACGCGTTCTGCGGGTTCTCCTTGAGCAGGATGGCTGCGCCGAGGAACGGGATGAAGATTGGAGCGCTGACCGGCAGCCCCTGGCGCTTCGCCTCGAGCGCATGCCCGAGCTCGTGGACGAACAGCAGCACGACGAAGCCGGCCGCGAACTTCCAGCCCCACAGCAGCGTGTACGCCCCGATCGAGACCAGCATCGACAGAGACGTGGTCACGACCTTGAACTTGAAGATCGCAACCAGGATGAACTTGAACTTCGCGAAGAACGCTCCGAGAACGATCAGCGGGGCGGCCAGCTTGCGCAGCAGGCGGAAGCGCGGCTCGCGCCGGATCGGCCCGGGGTGGTACGGCTCGTAGGGCTCGTACGGCTCGCGTGGGGCGGATTCGGGGGTGATCTGGCTCACGAGCTCATCGTAGCTTTGTGACTTCTTCGTGCCGGATCTGTTTCCGGACGATGCGCAGGGGCCGTGGTGCGTGTACTTGAGAGGGCCATCCGTTTCCCGCCTACCCAGGAGGATGGCCGTGAATCGCACGCTCCCACTTGTCCTCGGCGCCTTTGCCGTCGCTTTACTCGCCTGGAGCCCGCTCGGCGAGGCGGCGGGCCGAACCGTTGCGAGCTTCGCCAAGAACGCCGGCGCCGTAAACGGCATCAAGGCCTCGCGTAGGCCGGTGTCGGGACGGCTGCTGCCGCTCGGCCGCAACGGGAAGTTCCCGGCCTCGGTCGTCCCCGTGGCGCGCGGCGCGCGCGGAGCCGACGGTGCTCAGGGCCTTCGCGGGCCCGAAGGCGCCCGCGGCCCGGCAGGCGAACCAGGACCGATGGGCCCGGCCGGCCCACCCGGCCCGCCCGGGCCGTCAGGCCCGGCCGCGCAGCGCGTCAACGTCGACGTTCCGGCGAACACGGCCGAAACGCAGGTCCTCAGCCTCGGCGGTCTCGTCCTCAAAGCCGCCTGCAGCGCGGCGGGCGACCTCTCGGTCGAGGCGAGCTCGACGGTCAACAACGCGAAGGCGTCCGTGTTTCTCGTCGCCGACAACCCCGCGAACGTCGCCGCCTACATCGAGGACGACGACCTCGACACGACCGACGGCTTCGACTTCCTCGGCTCCAGCGACGACGACGTCGCGGGGACGCTCGTCTACCGCGCGCCCGGTGGAACTGCGTACGTCTCCGTGTCGTTCCTCGCCGAGCAGGTCTCGGTAGCCGGTGCCAACCGCTGCATCTTCGGAGGGACTGCCACGGTGGCGCCGTAGCTACGGGAGGGTGACGCGCTTGCCGTCCGCCTCCACGTCGGGCTCCGAGAAGACGCAGTCCACGTGGATCTTGGCCTCGTTGTCGCCGCCGTAAGGCCCTGTGTTGCGGCCGATCGCGACGTGAGCCGTGCGCGCGGCCTTCTCGTCGAGCATCACG
>JBKPGW010000093.1:0-1969 GCA_046729555.1 Actinomycetota bacterium
GAGCCCGCCCTCCGAGTTCGAAAGGACGAGGTCGTATTCCGACGGATCTGCGCCGTGGTAGTAGTTGAAGCCGGTGTCCATGCCGCCGAACTCCGGCAGGCTCATGGGCACGTCTCCGTCGTAGAAGACGACCGGCACGCCGTAGCGCTCGCGCAGTCGCGTCGGGATGCCGCGGAGGTGCGCCATCGGAACGGTAAAGACGATCACGGCTGCGACGTCGCGCTCCCGCTCGAGGATCTGCTCGATATGCCGCTGCCAGCGCGGAGTGACATATCGCCAGATCGCCTCTCGCGTCAGCTTGTCGCCGACGGTGTCCTCCGGCTGCTCCTCGGCACGCCGCAGCAGCGTGTCGCCCTTCAGGCGCGCCGCGAGACCGCGAGCGCCGGCAAAGAGCTCCGCCTCGCGGTAGAGCGGGTTCGGCGCCGTCCGCCACCACGGCGACTCGATCGCGCGGCCACGGTACGGGGTGACGATGAGGTCGACGCCGACCTCGTACAGCCCTTTCCAGATCTGCCACCAGGCCGGCGTGCAGCCGTAGCGGAAGTCGAGGTCCGTCGCGGAGGCGACGGCGAGGATCTTGGGCGCCGCTGGCATCGCCTCAGTATGGCTACCGAGTCAGACTCTCCAGCCTGCGGGCGAATCCGAGCACACCGTCGGAGCCGTTGATGCGGATGCGGCTGAGGGTGTAGATGTCCTGCGGCCGAGCGAGCCCGTAGTTGGTCGTGGTGGCGCCGAGGTAGCCCGCGCGACGGACCGCGTCGACGACGCGCGCGTCGTAGCGGCCGGAGGGGTAGCAGAAGAAGTCGACCGGAACGTGGAAGGCCTGCTGCAGCTCGACGCGCGAGCCGTGCACCTCCCGCCAGAGCTGGGCGTCGTCCACGTGCGTCAGGTCGGGATGGGTGATCGTGTGCGCGTCGAGCTCCCAACCGGCCGCCAGCATCTCGTGCACGCGCCACGCGGGCAGCGTGTACGGCGACTGCAGCGCGTCCACCCTCAGGTTGAGCACCCCCGGCCAGCGCAGCTCGCGCAGCACCGGCAGCGCGTGCGTGTCCTGGCCGAGGTAGCCGTCGTCGAACGACACAACGATCGGATGCGCCGGCAACGGAGTGCCGCCTAGCCAGTACTCGTACACGTGATACAGCGTCACCGCGTGGTAGCCGTGCGCGGCGAGCCAGTGCATCTGGGCGGCGAAGTCCGCCGGGCGCACGAACAGTTCGGGGAACGCGACGCCGGACGGCGGTGCCGCAATCACGTGGTACATCAGGATCGGCACGGGCCTGTCGTGCTGCGGCGTCGCAGCGTGGCCGATGGCGGTTGTAAAAAGAAATGCAACAACGGCAAGAAGCGCCGCTGCCTCCGCTACCGTGAAGCGGGGTCGTATGGGTCGCAAGCTTCTCTTCGCCGTCCTCGTTGGATTGATCCTGGCGCCGCCGGCCTCAGCGCGGCCGACGCAGCTCATGCCGGGCGTGTCGTACGAACGCATTCTGCGGTGGACGTCGGCCGGGCCGATGGCGATGCACATCGTCACCGCACCGAAGCCGGCGGGCCTGTACCGCCTGACGCCGCTCCTGTCGAACGGGACAATCACCGGTAGGGAGACGGTCTCGTCGATGGAGCGCGCCGCTGCCGGGCAGATGACGACGGTCGGGGTCAACGGCGACTTCTTCAGCTGGCACGGCGGCTGGCCGAGCGGTCTGCTCATACGCGGCGGTGTGGTCGAGCATCAGTCCGCGCTCGGCCGGGCCGCGGTCGGCATCGACACGAGCGCGACGCTGCATGCGGACCGCGTGCCCTGGTACGGACGCTGGCTCGGTCCGGATGGAATCTCGCACCCGGTCGCGCAGCTGAACGAGCCGCCGCGCGAGAACGCGGCGGCGCTCTTCACGCCGGTATGGGGTGGGATGACGCCGAAGGTGTCGGGAACCGTCGTCGTGCTCGAGCCCTTCCCGCCGACGGCACCCCGCCAGGA
>JBKPGW010000094.1:0-8091 GCA_046729555.1 Actinomycetota bacterium
TGGCCGCCTGACGGTCCTTAAGGAGATGCGCCACCGGAGCGAACCCCAATCGGCCTTGTCCCCCCTCGAGGAGGCGATAGAGAGATGAGCCCAGCTCGTCACCCACCACCCCAACACCCGCCATGACCGGGCGATGCACGAACCGACCACTTGACCCACGGCCCTTCTTCATAGAGAGGGGACATGTAGTGAGACCCCCTCGGCTCAAGCGTGGTAGTCACGCGGTGTCGTGTCATCGACGGAGCTCGAGGAGGTCTCGATGGGGATCGTAGTTGCGCTGGATGTGCACCGAAATCAGATCACCTTCGCGGCGCTTGACCGGCAGACGGCCGAGCTGCGCCGCGGCCGGATCGCACCGGCGACGCGCGCTGAGGTGCGTGGGTGGTTAGGACAGTTCGAGGGTTGTCAGGCGGAGTTCGCCCTGGAGGGAACGACCGGCTGGCGCTTCGTGGCCGAGGAGATCGAGCGGGCCGGCCACCGGGCTCATTTGGCCGACCCTGCTGAGACGGCGGCCCGGCGGGGGCGCAAGCGGCGCGCGAAGACCGACAACGCCGACTGCGATCTGCAGCTGCGGCTGCTGCTCGCCAACGAGTTGCCGGAGTCGTGGATCCCGCCGGCGCACATCCTCGAGCTGCGCACGCTGGTGCGTCTGCGCAAGACGCTGATCGATCAACGCACCGCCTGGCAGCAGCGGATCCACGCGCAGCTGTTCCACCAAGGGGTGCCGACCGGCCTGAGGCTACGCACGCAGGCCGGTCGGGAGGCGCTGCGGCGGGCGGAGCTTTCGCCGGCCGGGCGAGCGCTCGTCGCGCTCGGGCTGCGCATGCTCGACGCGTTCGATCTCGAGCTGGCGCCGCTCGACCGCGAGCTGCGGACGTTTGCCCGCCGCCAGCCCGGCTGCCGCGCGCTCGTCAAGCACCTGTACGGGGTCGGGCCGGTGAGCGCGACCGCGATCCTGGCCGAGCTCGGCGATTGCCGCCGCTTCGCCTCCTCCGACGACGCCGTCCGCCACGCCGGCCTCGACGTCACCGTCTACCAGTCGGACGAGAAACGCGCGCCCGGGCACCTCTCACACGAGGGGCCGCCGGTGTTGCGCTGGGCGCTCTACGAGGCGGCCGTCTCGGCAGCCCGCGCCAGCTCGCCCGACCGCAGCTACTACCTCCAAGTCGCCGCGCGGCTCGACCACAACCGCGCCTGCCTGTCGGTCGCGCGCAAGCTCTGCCGGCGCGCCTACCACATCCTCCGCGAACTCGGCGAAGAGGCGCTCGCGCCGATCGAGCCGCCGGCCGACGAGGAGGCGATCGCAGCTGCCGCCTCAGCACACCACCACCCGCGCGCGCCTGCCCATCGTCACGCAGATGCTCCGCGGCCGGCTCCCCCAGACCCCCCGCCGCCAGCGCCCACCGGCCTGGACGGCCTTGAGAGACCGAGCGGCCGCGAGCAACCCCCCGCGGGGATCACACCCGATCAATCATCTTGTCGCCGGACCGTCCGTGTCCGAGCACCCAGGTAAGGCTGGGCGCCCCGCGCGCACCGCGATCTGCCACCCCGCCACCGACAGGAGGTCACGCCACAGACTCACCTAAAGCCGTGGCTGCCCACGCCGCACCGCTTGCGCGGGAGCCTCACTACAGGTAAGGGGGTCGACGGTTCGAGTCCGTCAGAGGGCTCTTCGAAATCGCTGCTAATCAGCCGGTTCTGTTCGAGGGCGTGACGATGGTTTCCGGTCTGGACGTCCACCCAGCGTCCACCGCCGCCGCGACCGCCTGCCGCGAGACGCGGAAGCCCTGGAATGGTGCGGTCTCGCGGGTCTCGGTGCCGGCGTCCACCCAGCGTCCACGGCCCGCTCAACTGCGAGCGCATCCAGCAGCGAGAGGGCGTGCTCGAAGCTGTCGACGGCCAGATGGCCGTAATGCAGGTCGATCATCGCGATGCTCGTTCCCATGAACAACGTATCCACGCGGGAGTTCGGGAACAGCAGCGAGCTCTCGTGATGAACGCGCAACTGATCGAGCGCCTCGAGCGCGATCGCCTGCGGCGGAACCGCACATCTGCTCAGCCGCGTCTTGGTCTGCTTGACCCTGCCGTTCGCATACGCGCGCCGGAATACCCCTGCGGTGAGAGACCTCATTGACATCGCCGGCGCCTTGTGCGCCGACGCCTCCGGCCCAGCATCGCGACACCAGCGTCGTCGCTTATAGACATCTTCGACGTTCTCCCGCCCCGTCTCGAAATGCGCCGCTGCAGCGGTTCGTTTTCATGCTCGAACTGGTCGGAAGGAGGGAGATGAATGCGTGCTGTGGTCGTGACTCGGAGCGGTGGGCCGGAGGTGCTCGAGGTGCGCGATCAACCTGCACCGCAGGTGGGCGCCGGCCAGCTGATTGTCGATGTCGAGGCCGCCGGCGTGAATTACCGCGACATCTATGAGCGCGAAGGCGGCTACGGTCGGCGGCCGCCGTTTGTCGCGGGCGTTGAAGGCGCCGGGACCGTTGCCGCCGTTGGCGAGGGGGTGGCCGAACACTCGGTGGGGGACCGCGTGGCCTGGAGCGACACCCCGGGCAGCTATGCGGAGCAGGTAGCGGTGGCTGCGGAACGGGTTGTGCCAGTCATCGATGGTGTTTCGTGCGAGCGTGCGGCCGCGGCGCTGCTCCAGGGGATGACCGCTCACTACCTGGCGACGAGCACGTATCCGGTGCAGCCCGGCGACGCGGTGCTCGTTCATGCCGCCGCCGGCGGCGTCGGCTTGCTCCTGACGCAGATCGTGAAGATGCGCGGCGGGCGCGTCATTGGCACCACCTCCAGCGACGAGAAGGCGCAGCTCGCGCGCAGCGCGGGAGCCGACGAGGTGATCCGCTACGAAGCCTTCGCCGAACGCGTGCGCGAGCTGACCGGCGGCGAAGGTGTGGCCGTCGTCTATGACGGTGTTGGGAAGGAGACGTTCGACGAGAGCCTGAGTTCGCTTCGCCCGCGCGGCTACCTGGTTCTCTTCGGGGCTGCAAGTGGCCCGGCGCCGCCGTTCGAGCCGGCGCGGCTCGAAGACCGCGGTTCGCTCTATCTAACCCGTCCTTCGCTTCGGCACTACACGGCGTCGCGTGAGGACCTCCTCGAGCGGGCGGCCGAGCTGTTTGGCTGGATCGCAGGAGGTGGGCTCGCGGTGCGGATCGGCGGGCGCTATCCGCTCGAGCAGGCGCGGAGGGCTCACGAAGACCTTGGCGGCCGGACGACATCCGGGAAGCTTCTTCTGCTGCCGAGCGGGTAACCCGGGAAATCGGGCGGGAGTCCGCAGATCGCCCGCCCCGTTCCTGCGAGCAGCCCGGCAGGACGAGGACACCGGCGGCGGGCAGGATCGTGCGTGCGAGCCGAAACACCGCTGCGCGGAGCACGGCATCGCCGCGCGCAAGGACGGCGTAGGCAACGATGTGCAACGCACGAACGAAGAAATAGGCGACGCCGAACACGAGCGCGTCCTTGCCAAAGGCATGTGGCACCGCTATCGACGCAACGAGGAGCGGGACCATAACGGCCAACAACACCACCCGTAGGTGTCCCTCGTCAGTCCCCGCAGTGTTCCCCAACCACGCGTAGCCAGTCCACGCGAGCCAGAGCACCATCAGAATCGCGACCGCCTCGAGCAGCCGCAGCCACCCGGGTCGCTGTACAAGAACCCGGTCATCTGCGTGATCGCAAACACGAACACGAGGTCGAAAAGGACGCTCGAGCGCTGTCACCCGCTGCTCGCGCTCGACGCGGCGTCGGGTCGGACACCGTCGCTCGGCGCCGAGACCCAGGCCCGGGCGGTATCGTTCTCTTGGCGAGTTTTTGACTACGAGGCGATAACTGGAGGTTGCGATGCGCGCACTGATCATCGTCGACATGCTCAACGACTTTGTCGACGGCAAGCTCGCCAATCCGAAGGCGCAGGCGATCGTCGCGCCGCTGCAGCAGCTGTTGCAGCACGCGCGCGACGAAGAGTGGGTGGTGGTGTTCTCGAACGATGCGCACGAGCCCGATGACCCCGAGCTGCGGGTCTGGGGTGAGCATGCGATGGCCGGCACGCCCGCGGCCGAGGTGATCCCACAACTCGCTCCGCGAGAGGGCGAGATCGTCTCGCCCAAACGGGTGTACGGTGCGTTTGACTTCACTCGCCTTGACGAGCAGTTGAAGGAACGCGGCGTCGATGAGGTCGTGATCACCGGCCAGCACACGCACATCTGTGTGCGCCATTCCTCCTACGGGGCGCTGATCCGCGGCTATTCGATCACGATCCCACGCGATGCCGTCTGCGGTCTCGAGGGCGTCGACGAGGAGGAGGCGCTTGCTTACCTGGAGATGGCGTACGGCGCGACGATCACGACCGTCGGCCAGCTCGCCGCCACAGCCGCGGCCGCGCACGTCTAGGCCGCGGAACACATCGGCTGGGCCGATCTAGTCGCTGGGCAACGGGCAACCTTCGGTGCTATCGGGTCGGGCGGTGTGAGGTTCCGTGCCCGGGTCAGCAACCAGTCCAGCGAGCCACTTGCGAAGGGCGCCTCGAGCAGGTTCATCGGCGGACTGCCGATGGAGCCGCCGACGAAGACGTTGGCCCGCCGGTAGAGCGCGTGCAGCAGTTCAGCCGCTCGAGCCGCGGCGAGGGCTCTTCGCGTACTGAGGCAGCCATGCGCTTTCTCCTGAGTGCCGCGCCGTCTTCGGATGCGTGCGGTCACCGCCGTCCAGGGTGGCGGCGCCGTCGCCGCCGAAGAGGCGGTCGGGGCCTGCGTCCCCGGCGAGAGCGTCGGCGGGGGCGCCGCCGGACACGCTTGATCCCGGCAAGAGCGGCGGATAGCGGCGGTTGCTAAAGCAGCTTCTGCCCGCGCGTCTCTCGCCCGAACGCGCCAGCGATGATGCTTCCCGCGGCCATCACGAGCGCCACGAACGTGATCGGCCAGAACGTCCCGCCGGTCGTGTCCTTGAGGTGCCCGAAGATGTACGGCCCGGCGATCGCCGCCGCCTTGCCGACTCCCTCGAGCATCCCGAAGGCCGACGCGCGGAGCCGGTTCGGGAAGAGCTCGGCCGTGTAGGGGTACACCGCGCCCCAGGCGCCGAGGTTGAAGAACCCGACGAAGAACAGAGCCGTCACGTAGGGGCCCTCCGAGTCCGCCGCCGCGAACGCCCACGCGCTCAGCCCGCCGAGCAGGAGGAACAGCGCTAGCGTCGGCTTGCGGCCGATCCGCTCGACTAGCCAAATCGCCGCGGCATACCCGGGGAACTGCGAGAGCGCCGATAGCGTCAGCAGCAGGTAGACGTCGATGTTGAACTTGTCGCCGTTCAGCACCACCGGCAGCCAGAGGAACAACCCGTAGTACGAAATGTTGAGCACGATCCAGACCGCGATCATCACCAGCGAAGTGCGGCGGAGCGCCGGCTCGGCGAGCTCGCGGGCCGGCGTGTGCTCCTCCTCCTTCGGCGCGGTTAACTCGGCCGCCGCCACAGGCTTGCCCGTGATCTCGGTCAATACCTCCGCGGCCTCGTCGCTGCGCCCCCCGCGTGCGAGAAAGTACGGGCTCTCCGGCAGCGAGCGGCGGACGAAGAAGGCGAGGAACGCCGGGAACGACGCTGCGAGGAAGAGGTAGCGCCAGCTCCAGTCGCCGCCGATCCGGTGGAAGTCCGAGCCGAGAAAGAGATAGGAGAGCCCAACCGCGAACAGCAGCCCGATCGGCCAGAAGAGGTCGAGCAGGACGAGGAACCGGCCGCGCCGCTGCGGCGGCAGGTACTCGGCGAGCATCGACGGGTCGACGACGAGCATCGCGCCGAGGCCCAGACCGGCGAGGAACCGGAACGCCATCACCGACCAGGGACCCCACGAGAGCGCCGTGATCGCGGTGAAGGCCGCGTACCAGAGGATCGCGTACTGGAAGATCGTGCGGCGGCCAATCCGGTCGGCCGTCCGGCCGAGGACGAGGCTGCCGACGAGCGAGCCGGCGAGCGCGGCGCTGTTGACGAGCCCCTGCCAGGCGCCGTTCAGGTTCCAGATCTGGGCAAAGATCGGCTGGACGAATCCGATCAGCAAGATTTCCATTGCGACGAACGTCCACGCAACGCCGGTCACGAGCACTGCACGCTTGTGGAAACGCGAGAAACCGGCTTCGCGGAGCACCTCCTCGACGTCGCGCCCTTGGCGCGCTGCCGGTACCGCTGTCTCGACGACCGCCATTTCTTCCCTTCTTCCGCCAAGGTTTTCGACTGATAGGCTAAAACCTGGATCGAGTCTACCAGAGTTTCCGTTCCTGAGGCGAAAACCAGGCTCTACCCGGCGCCGGTCATGCTCGCCGTCGTGCTCCAGGTTCAGAAGGCGCGCTCCTGGCGCTCCTCTAGCAGCGGGCGAAGGAGTCCGAGCGCACGGTCAAGCTACGGCCCGTGTCAGTCGTCGCGCTGGCGCTGCTCAACCCTCTCGAGCTCCGCGCTCATGACGTCGACGGCAAGCTCGAGCCTTCGCAGCAGTCGCTGCGCATCGTCGCTCGCGGAACCCGCGCAACGTCGCCGGCGTTGGAGCGTATCTGCGCAGACTCGGGTCACGTCGGCGAGCACGCCGGCGAGGTGGCGATGGATCGCGGCGAGCTCGCCCGTGATCTGTCGCAGCATGCGAGCGAGCTGGTGGAGCTCGGTGAACACTCGGCGTCCCAACCGCCGCGATGCTGACCGGCCGGGCAGAGCTCCGCTCGCGCGGGCGCCGCTCGTCCGGCGCGGGTGCGCGGCTTCAAGCCCAAGCGCGATGCCCTGATGGAAGAGCTGTGCCTGCCGCCGCTGCTGCCAAGCCGTGCGCTGATCGAATAGCAGCTTGCGCGTTCGCACACGCATGCGCAGCTCGAGGATGTGCGCAGGCGGGATCCACGATTTCGACCGATCGGCGAGCCCGGGCGAGTGGCCGTGCCCCCCGCGATCACGATGCTCATGCTGCTGTTCGTGCGGCTCAACGGGGTGTGATCGCTGAACAAGCCTGAGGTGCCTGTGCGCACGGCCGTAGGGATGGTTGTGGATACGGCGTCCATGTCAATGGAGAGCCGGTGCGCTCAAGCCGCTCACGCCTGGGTTACCGTAGCCGGCGCCCGCACCGAGGAACTTTGCAGCCTCGCACTTCTCGGCGCGGCCTGGCTTTGGGTCGTGGCGGGTTCTGGGACAGCCTCTTTTCTGGTCGCCAGGAGCTCAGGCGGGAAGCGCGACCGGCAGCGGCGGGATGTGGAAGACTTCGACAAAGCGCTCGAAGAGCTTGCGCTTGCCGCTGATCCGGACCCTGCGGCTCTCGATCGCCTCGGCCGGGCCGAGCTTCCCCGTGAACAAGGGATGGAGGGTCTCGTCGGTCTCGAGGACGAGGTCTGCGTCCGCCAGCGGGCCCTCGTCGACCTCGAGCGCGCCGTGGTCGATCCGTGCGTGCACGACGATCTCGCCGAAGCGGAGCTCGTAGCCGGCTTGCAGGTCGCGAGCGGCCTCGGGTCGGAAGGTCGAGCGCAGTGCGAGAAGCAGGGTGTCCGCCGTCACGACGTCGTCGGGTCGAGGCTCCGGCATGGACTTCGCGCCCCAGAGCCCGAGTCTGAGGACGACGTCCTCGAGCTCGCGCCCGTACTCGGTGAGCTCGTAGCCCACTCCGCTCGCCGGCCGCGGCAGCACTTCACGACGCACGATCCCTTCGTCCTCGAGCTCCTTCAGCCGCGCCGAGAGGACGTTCGAGGGGATCCGCGGCTGGCCCCGCTGGAGGTCGGTGAAGCGCTTGGGTCCGCGGAGCAGGTCGCTCACGAGCACGAGCGCCCAGCGCTCACCGACGAGCTCGAGCGCGTGGGCGAGCCCGCAGTACTTGCCGTAGCTGCGCGTCTTCATGCGCTAAATATAGCTCACTTGCGCAGGCTAGTAAGACTTGTATATAACAAGAACTCTGCAGGAGCGAAAGGAGGACCTCGATGGAGGCAGCCACACCCCGAACCGATCCCCGCCGCTGGTGGGCGCTGGCGCTCCTCTGCGGCGCCTTCTTCATGGTCATCCTCGACGCGGCGATCGTGACCGTCGCGCTCCCCTCGATCGAGCAGGACCTCGGCTTCTCGGCCCAGGGCCTGCAGTGGGTGG
>JBKPGW010000095.1:0-60437 GCA_046729555.1 Actinomycetota bacterium
CCGGCCCCGGCGACTTCTACTACCGCATCCTGCGCGGGTGGCCCGGCACGGGGATGGAGAACTTCGGCGAGCGGCTCTCGGTCGACGACATCTGGCGCGTCGTCCTGTTCCTGAAGACGATCCCGAACAAGACGCTGGCAAAGCACCGCATTCCGACGCCGAAGGACTACATCGTCTGGTCGCCGTCGAAGGAGCTGCTCGAGTGGGTGAAGACGCGCCAGCAGATCGCGAACAACGCTTCGTTCTCGAAGCACGAGCTGGCCGATCCCTTCTTCCAGGCGGCCCGGCGCACCTTCCCCGGTCTCGCACCGGGCGACGTGATCGATGTCAACGGTCTCGAGACGAAGCTCACGCTCAAGGACGCTGCCGCCGGCATCAAGACGATCTACGAGGATCTCCTCAACCGCGCCTGGGCGGACGCCAGGGCGCGTGGCGACAAGCTGCCGCCTGAGGCACAGAAGGACATTCCTCCGACCCTCCCGGGGCATTGATGAGGCGGCTTCTCACCACACTCGTATTCGCGCTGACCGTCTCCCTCGCGGTGCCTGCGGCAGCGCTCGCGCACGACGCGCCAGAGAATGACCAGTCGAAATGGGTAATGGCCGACTGGATGCTGGACATGTTCTTCATCCTCGCAGGAGTGGCACTGGTCGGATTCGTGATCGCTTGGAAGGGCGGCCACTTCCACAACCTCGCCGAGGCTGCGCGTGTGCCGCTCGACATCGACGAGGAGGACTACTACACGCCCGAATGGGCGTACGACGAGGAGGAGTGGGACGATGTCGATGCCGTCCGGTGACTCTCCGCAGGACGCCCAGGCCTACTACGACTACCTGAACAGCCACCACATCATCGACGGCCGCGTCCAGACGTGGCACGTCGACTGGCTCTCGCTGGCGTGGCTCTGGGGCTTCATCATCGTGCTCACCGTCGCCGCCGGCCTGTGGGTGAGGCAGTACAGGACGACCAAGACGCGCACAGGGATCTACCCGGTCGACCGCTTCGGTGGCTGGGCCTCGGAGGCGGCCGGTCCGGCGACCTCCTTCTTCCTGATCCTGACGGCGTTCCTGACAGCGTTCGCGGTGGTGATGGTCATCACCCACCTCATCTGGGGGCAGAGGTTCTGATGTCCACGACGCTGCCGTTCGTCACCTACTCGACGCTCAGCGAGGCGCTTATCCCGGCGGAGGACTGGGAAATGGTGTACGCATCCCTCCAGGCTCTCAAGGGGCACGTGCAGGAGTACCCGGGCTGCCAGCGCTTCGATGTCTTCATCCGCGCGGAGCAGAACGGCGACGTGCAGATTCACTGCTATACGACCTGGGATACGCCCGCCCAGCTCGAAGCGTTTCTCGAACGCGGCTACACCTTCGAGCGTCTGCTGGTCGATCTTGGGCAGGGCCTCGAAGCGGATCGAAGCCTCCTGATGGAGAAGGTCTTCTGATGGCCGAGCCGGAGGAACGCTCACAGCGCCAAGCTCGGCCAGCGAGGCCGCTTTTCGGCTACCGCGACGTCGGCGAGGATGTCCGCTGGTCGCGCCAGGCGCACATCCGAGCGTGGGTGATTCTCGCAGTGATGATCGCCCTCTCGCTGGGCTGGACGCTCACCGTCTACTTCATCGAACCCGGGCTCCGCTAGTGCCGGCGCGGCGGTTGCAGCCGTGTACCTGAAACACCTCTCGTCGCTCGAGTTCCTGACGTACGTCTGCTTCTTCACCATCGTGGTCGCGGCTCTCTGGAGTCTGCTGCCCGGAAAGGCGCCGCCGGTGCGGACGGTCCCGTACCGCGAGGAAGAGCTCGGCGCTCACGACCCGAAGCTGGCGAAGTACTTCGTGGCCGGCGGCGGCTTCCTCGTTCTCGGCAGCCTCCACATGGTCGTCAAGAACCTGCCCTGGACGGCCGAGTGGCTCGCGCGCGCAGGCTACGCCGGACATCTCGTTCGCGACCTCGCGAACACGCACGTGATGATCGTCGGCGGCGGGACGCTGATCGCAACCGGCCTCTGCTGGTACGCCCTGCCGCGCATGGTCGGCCGGCCGCTCGCCAGCGAAGCCCTGGCTCAGTGCGCCTTCTGGTTCACCGCCGTCGGCCTGCTCGTCTTCTACGTGGCGTTCGTCGGCAACGGAATCGCGATCGGGCGCCTCGTTGCGCATGGCTGGGACTACGAGGGCGCAAAGGCGAGCATGGGCAAGTGGTACAAGGTGCCGGTCGGGATCGGGGCCGGCGTCATGGGCCTCGGCTACTGGTGCTTCGCCGCGAACGTGTTCCTGACCGTCTTCCACGCACGTCTCGTGCGCGTGCCCAAGCCGAGTGCGCACCTGTGGAAGTTCCTCGCCACCGGCGCCGCGGGACTCACCGTCGGGACGGTCCAGGGCGTGATCCAAGTCGCGCCGAGCCAGGCCGACTGGCTCTACCGGGCAGGGCACGCCGGTGAGTGGATCGACCCGATCAGTCATGCGCACATCAACCTCGTCACGGGGCTGACGATGCTGGTCGCCGGCGCCGTGTTCTACCTCGTCCCGTTGCTCGGGGGGACACCGCCTTCGCGCAAGGTTGCGAACACGTGCTTCTACCTGCTGCTCGGCGGCTCGCTCGCCTTCTACGCGGCCGCGCTCTATCTCGGTTTTCACGAGGGACGCCTGGTCGTACGGCACGGACTGACGCCGGAGCAGGCCGAGGAGGCGACGACGCTGCATCCGTACCTGATCATGGTCGCCGGGGTGGCGATGTTCGCAGCCTTCTGGCTGCTGCTCGCCGTCTTCGTCCGCTGTTTCCGGCGCGCCCACTGGTCGACGCGCGGATTCGTGTTTGCCGGCTGCGCTGCGCTCGCCGTCGGGACGCTACAGGGGCCGGTGCAGGCGTTCCCCGCCGTGCACGATCTGCTGGACCGCGGCGGCGATGCAGGCGGCGTGATTGTCAACCTCCATGCCCAGCTCAACATGCTCGGCGGGCTGATGGTGATCCTCGTCGGTGTCGCGCTGGCGCTGCTCGCCGACCTTGGCGCTCGGAGTCGGCCAGGTGTAGTCCGGGCGACCCTGGTCGGCGCGTCCGCCGGGATGGCCGTCTACTACGCCGGGGCGATGGCTTTCTCGGCACTCGAGGCTCACGCCGTCGCCGGAGGCCGAACGTTCGCGACCGCCGTAGCCGATCTCCAGCCATGGCCGGCGATCGTGCTGATCCCGGCAGCGCTCGCCGTGCTGGGTGGGTTCGGGGCCTACGCGGTGGCAGCTTGGAGGATGACTGCGCGCGATCGCGCAGCCGGTAGGCGGGCGCTCGCGGCAGCGCCGGCCGTCTATGCCGGTCGCGTTCCGAGGCGCGTCCAGAGACGCAGTCCGGCGGCGCTCGCCGGCTACGAGCTGCCGATGGCCCTCCTCGGATTCCCGGGCATCGGCTGGCTCTTCGCGGGCTTCCCGTTCGCCGCGGCGTTCTTGCTTCTCGTCGGGCCGGTGCTCGCCTGGGCTGTGGTCCCGGCGGCCTTCAGCCCGTACGGCGCCGGTCCGCTACGGGGTGTCGGCTGGAAGTTCGAGTTCGCATGGCTCGGGGCGACTGCTGTGCTCTCCGCCGCTGCCCTCTATCGCGCGCACCGGCGGCGACGGCGCCGCATGGTCAGCAGGAGACCGCCTTCATCGCGTAACGGCTACCGCACGCGCGTGGGCGTCGCGATCGGCGCAATCCTGCTGGTGCTCGTCTCGCTGCCGTTCGTGCCCGCCGTCGCCGGAGTCGGCGGCAGCTCGGTCAAGTACGCGTACCAGACGCGTTTCACGCGGGAGGTGACCGGCCCGTTCCTCAGTACCTCCCGCGGAACGGTGAACCTCTTTGCCTGGCCCGATCCGCAGCTTCGCTACCCGCCGGATGCATTGAGGGTGCGAAGCTCGGACGTCCGTTCACTGCTCGTGCGCGCGGCAGCACTTGACAGCGCGGACGCGTATCGCCTCTTCGACGTCGATCGAGGCCGGCGTGTTTCGCTCGCACTTCGTTCGAGCTCACCGACACAGCTGCGTTTCGCGCCGCGCCATCCGCTGCCGGCCGGCCGTTACCTCTTCATCGGGACGCATCAGGGGATGTTCGGCGGTCGTGACTTCGCGTACTTCGCAGTAGTGGCAGCTGACGCTCCCGTCACGGCGATCAGTTCCGGCAGCGAACGGGGCGTGCCTCAGATCGCCCACTCGTTCCTTCCGGTCGGAGCCGCGCTGCTTGCCCTAGCCTTCGCCTTGCTCCTGATCCGTTCGTTCCTGCGGCGGCCCGCCGGCCAGAAGGCGCTCTGGTCTGCGGGGTTCCTCCTCTTTGCGGTCGCCGCGACGACCGAGGCCCTTGCGCAGCGGGATGGCTGGAGCCCCGGTCTCTTCCGCACGTACTACCTCGCCGGGGGCGTTCTGACCGTCGCCTACCTCGGGAGCGGCTCCGCCTGGATGCTGCTCCCGCGCCGCGGCCGGGATGCGTTGCTGGGCGCGCTCGCCGTCGCCACGGCGGCGGCCGCCGTCACGGTCTTCCTCGGGCCGGTGGACGCCTGGGTACTTGCTGCAGCGTCGAGCGGTGAGCCGCCCGCGAACGGCGCGCTCGGTGGGCATTCATTCGTGTGGGCGATCGCACTGAACTCTCTGGGGACGCTCTCGCTCGTCGGCGGTTCGCTGCTCTCGATCATGCGCCGACAACGCGTGCGTGCGAACGTCTGGATTGCGTCCGGAGCGATCTCGGTCGCCGCGGCCACCGGTCTGTCCCGCGCGGGCGATACGTCCCTCATGTATCTCGGGGAGCTCGTGGGTATTGCGCTCATGTTCAGCGGGTTCACGCTCACCGGCCCGCGCCCGAAGCTCGCCCGCCCGGCCGACCCTGCGCCACAACCCGCGGTTGTCGTCCGATGACCCGGAGCGAGCGGGCGTTTCACGAGCACGCGCACGCCGTGCTCGAGCGTGAGCTCCGACGTGCTCGCGGGCTGCCCGCACTGCCGCGGGAGCGGCGGCTCCTGGTGGAGCAGGTAGCGTCGCGGGTCGCCGGAGCCCTCGTCGACGGCGTGCTCGACTGCGCTCGCGCCGATCCCATCCTCGCTGAGGCGCTCGTGTCGATCTACGGCTCGGAGCCAGGATGGGAACCGAGGGCCGTTTCGTGCGCTCCAGACTAGAATCCGGGCGTGACTCGTAGAGGCAGCCCGGCGCGTTTGATCGTCGCGCTCTCGGTTGCGGCCGTCCTCGCCGTCTTCCTGCTCTATACGTCGATTGCGGGCGGAGGTACGCCGGCGCTTCAGCCGAGCCAGCTCGCCGGCCATCATGGGCGGGTGTCGCTCGTCGGGATCGTTGTCGGCAGGCCGACCGGGGACGCCCACGCGGGCGGTCTGCACTTCCGGTTGCGAGACAGGAGTGGGAGCGCGAGCGTTCCCGTCACCTACACGGGCTCCGTCCCCGATCTGTTCAAGACCGGCCGAGAGGTCGTCGTCGACGGCAAGCTGCGCAACGGCATGTTCGTCGCGGTGCCGAACACGCTCGTGACGAAGTGCCCGTCGAAGTACGCACCCAAGCACTAGATGCCTGACCTCGGCCGTGCGGCGCTCGTCACGGCGTTCCTGCTGCTCGTGTACGCGCTCGTCGCCGGAGCGTTCGCCGCCTGGCACGGACGCAGGCGCCTCGCCGAGTCCGCGCAGAACGCGCTGATCGCCGCCTTCGGCGCGACCACGGTCGCCTCGGTCGTGCTCCTGGCCGCGCTGGTGCGGCACGACTTCTCGTTCCAGTACGTCGCCGACCACACGAGTCGCGAGCTCCCGCTCGGCTACACGCTGACGGCGTTCTGGGGCGGGCAGGAAGGATCGTTGCTGCTCTGGCTGCTCGTGCTCTGCGGCTACTCCGTCGCGGCGGTGCTGACCGGGCGCCGCGCGGGGCGGGAGGTGCTCGCCTGGGTCGTGCCGACGCTCGGCCTGGTCGGGACGTTTTTCGCCGTCCTGCTCGTCTTCGTCGCGAGCCCGTTCGCCACCCAGGTCGCGCCCGCCGACGGCGCCGGCCTCAACCCGAGCCTGCAGAACCCCTACATGGCCGTCCATCCGCCGATGCTCTACCTCGGCTACGTCGGGCTGACGGTGCCGTTCGCGTTCGCGATGGGCGCGCTGCTCGCGCGGCGGACGGACGAGCGCTGGATCGTGGCGACGCGGCGCTGGACGCTCGCCGCTTGGGCGTTCCTCGGTGTCGGCCAGCTACTCGGTGCGCACTGGGCGTACGTCGAGATCGGCTGGGGCGGCTACTACGCGTGGGATCCCGTCGAGAACGCCGCGCTGATGCCCTGGCTTGCGGCGACAGCCTTCCTGCACTCCGTGATGATTCAGGAGAAGCGCGGGATGCTGAAGGTCTGGAACGTGCTGCTCGTCGTGCTCGCGTTCTGCCTCTCGCTGTTCGGGACGTTCCTGACGCGCAGCGGGATCATCCAGTCGATCCACTCCTTCACGCAGAGCTCGATCGGGCCGTGGTTCCTCGGCTTCATCTGCCTGATCACGGCCGGCTCGCTCGCGCTGGTGTTCCTGCGGCTCCCGCTCCTGCGCGCGAAGACGCGGCTGGAGTCGCTCGTCTCCCGCGAGGCGACGTTCCTCTACAACAACCTGCTGCTGGTCGCACTCGCGCTCACGATCCTGTGGGGCGTCGTCTACCCGATCCTCTCCGAAGCGGTCACCGGCGAGGCGTCGACGGTCAGCAAGCCCTACTACAACTTCTTCCTGCACAGCTTCGGGCTGCCGTTGCTGCTGCTGATGGGAATCGGGCCGCTGGTGGCGTGGCGGCAGGCGTCGCTGCGCGCGCTCGGACGGACATTCGCCTGGCCGCTCTCCGCGGCGCTCGCGGCGGGGATCGCGTTGCTGGCGGCGGGCGCCGGCTCGTCGCGGATCGGGGTGATCGCCTACACGTTCTCGGTCTTCGTGCTGGCGTCGATCGTGCTCGAGTTCGCGCGTGGCACGAGCGCGCGCAGGACGCTCGGCGGTGTCGGCTGGGCCGGCGCGTTCTCCTCGCTCGTCGCCCGCAACCGCCGTCGCTACGGCGGCTACGTCGTGCACGCGGCCGTGGTGCTGCTCGCGATCGGAGTGGCGGGATCGAGCGCGTATCAGACCGTGCGTGAGTCACGCCTGCACCCAGGCGACGCGATGACGGTCGCCGGCAACCGGCTCGTCTTCCGCGGCTTCGAGCAGAGGACGGAGTCGAACCATCGCGCCATCCGCGCGAACGTCGACGTCTATCGCGGCGGTGAGTACCTCGGTCGCTACCGCCCCGGCAAGAACCAGTACTTCGCCGAGGACCAGATCTCGAACGAGGTCTCGATCCGGCACGACCTGCTCACCGGCGGCGACCTCTTCCTGATCGCCGACCAGGTCAACGCCGACGGCAGCGTCGACCTGAAGGCGCTGCAAAAGCCGCTCGTCAACCTGATCTGGCTCGCCGGCCTCGTGTTCGTCGGCGGATCGCTGATCGCGCTGTGGCCGGACGCTCGCGAGGAGCGGCGCCTGGCCGAGCGGTACGAAGGGGCGGCGGTGCGGGCATGAGCCTCGCCCTGCTGGT
The DNA here is from genome assembly GCA_046729555.1 of Actinomycetota bacterium. Classification (GTDB taxonomy): domain Bacteria; phylum Actinomycetota; class Thermoleophilia; order Gaiellales; family Gaiellaceae; genus 3-1-20CM-4-69-9. The sequence goes on from JBKPGW010000095.1 coordinate 7,523, forward strand.
CGGCGCAGCGGTCGCGATCGGTTCGGTCGTGCTGGTCGCGGCGCCGTTCCTGCGCGAGCCGGCGCCGGCGGACGACCGCCTGCTCCCGCCGGGCGCGGCCGAGCAGCGCCGCCTTGCGCTCGCCGAGGAACGCGACCGGGCGCTGGCGGCGCTGAAGGAGCTCGAGTTCGACCACCGCACCGGGAAGGTCTCCGACGAGGACTACCGCGAACTGGTCGGCGTGTTACGGCAGCGCGCGGCCGAGACCCTGCGCGCCGGTGGCTAGCTGCGGTCAGTGCGGCCAGAAGCTCCCGAAGGGGAGCAGCTTCTGCCCCCACTGCGGCCGGGCCGTCGACGCCGGCGGGACGAAGGTGCTCGAGCTGCCGCCGGACGAGACGGGCCCGGTGCCAGTCGAAATCGCGCGGGTCGAGCCACGCTATTACGGCGTCACGCCGACGCGCCTCGCGCTCGCGCTGGCTGCAGTGGCCGTCTTCCTCGCGGCCTTCTTCTTCGCGACCGGCCACTGGCCAATCGGGCTGATTCTCCTCGGCGTGGCCCTCCTGCTCGTTCTCGTCAGCGTTGAGACTGGTGCCTTTCGCGCGCGGGCGGGCGTGGCCGCGGACTCGGTCGCCACCCGTGGCCGCGCCGCGAGACGCCTGCTCGGCCTGCGGCGCGAGCTGAGGCGAGTGGCCGTTCTGCGGGCCCGGCTCCTGTTCGAGCTGGGAGATGCGGTGTACCGTGGGGACGAGCACACGGCCGAGACCGTCCGTGGTCGGGTGGCAGAGCTCGATCGGGCCGCGCAGCAGAGGGAGGGCGAGATGCAGACAGTGATCGCGCAGGCACACGACCGGCTTCGACGGCGCCGGCTCGAGGGGCAGCCGACCGAGATGGTCGAGCTGCCCGAGGAGCCCGCGGCGCCCGGTGAGCAGGAGCCGAGCGGTCCGGCCGTGATCCCGGAGCAATATCCGCCTCCCGACGAGGGGAACCCGCCGCAACCCGCGATCATCCCCGAGCCGAGCCCAGCCGTGATTCCCGAGCCGGGGCCTCAGGGCCCGGAGGAAAAGGCAACCTAGGCCGTTTCGGCAGGGACGTCCGACGTCCCGCCGAACCTTCCGCCCATGGCGCGCTGTTTCGCGATCGTCCTCGCTGCCTGCTTTGTCCTGGCGGCGCCGGCGGCGGGGGACAACGGCAAGCTCGGCGAGCTGCAGGATCGGATCGCCGCCACCCGGGCGAAAGAGGCCCGGCTGACGCAGCAGATCTCCGCCTTGACGGCCGACATCCGCTCACTCGAGGCGAAGGTCGGCGACGTCGCGCAGAAGCTCTCCATCCTCGAGCGCGATCTCGAGCTGCACCAGCGGCGCCTGGACAAGCTCAATGCGCTCTACGCCTTCGAGACGGAGCGCCTGCAGTTTCTCCAACGCGCTTACAAGAAGGCACTCCACGAGCTGAACCTGCGCATGATCGACATCTACGAGACGCAGGACCCGACGCTCGTCGAGGTGATCATCGAATCCGACTCCTTCCAGGAGGCCCTCGACCGGATCCACTACCTCGATGCAATCGCGCAGCAGGACAAGCACATCGCGGCGCGCGTTCGGCAGGCGCGCGACGCGGTGCACGCGACGCGCGAGCGGACGAAGGTCGTGCGTGCGCGCGTTCACTCCGAGACGCAGGTGGTCGCCGTACGCACGGCGCAGCAGCGCGAGGTGCGCGACCGGCTCCTCGCAAGCGAGGGCCGCCTTTCCAACAAGCGGAAGCGCCAGAAGAGCCAGCTGCTGTCGGCGCGGGAGCAGGAGCGCGAGCTGATCGCCGAGGCGAATGCGGCCGCAGCAGAAGATGCGCGAATTCGCGGGCAGCTCGCCGCGGCGCAGGGGTCGTCGGATTCGTCACCTTCCTCGGCGGGGCTGATCTGGCCGGTGAGCGGGCCGGTGGTGAGCCCGTTCGGTTACCGCTGGGGGAGGCTCCACGCCGGCATCGACATCGCCGCGCCCACCGGAACGCCTATCCATGCCGCCGCGGGCGGCACGGTCGTCCTCGCCGGCTGGGTGGGCGGCTACGGCAACTACAGCTGCATCGACCACGGCGGCGGCATGGCCACCTGCTACGCGCACCAGACCTCGTTCGCCGTCGGCCAGGGCGCGCTGGTGGGACAGGGACAGGTGATCGGCTACGTCGGCTGCACCGGGCACTGCTTCGGCCCGCACCTGCACTTCGAGGTCAGGATCAACGGCACCCCCGTCGATCCACTCGGCTACCTGTAGCCCGTAACCAGATCCGGCGTGCGGCCGTTTTCGACTTGTAATTCGTACTCAGCGGGAGTCGAGGACAGGGTCGCGCCGAGTACGGAGAGATCGTCTCCCGACGACGCCGGCCGCTTCCCCCGGGGCGGCCGGTCGCTCTGGGTGCCAGGCATGGGACGGGTCCTGAGTGACGGGGATTCGTAATCGGGTGCACGGGAATTGCCTGTATCCACGACGACAGAGAAAGGAGGACGTTCGTGGCTTTGGTACTGCTGATACTGCTGCTGATCCTCGTGCTCGGCGGCGTCGGCCTGGCCGTCGCGAAGCTCCTGCTGTGGATCGCCCTGATCATGCTGGCCGTGTGGATAGTGGGCTTCTTCGTCCGCGGCGCCGAGGGGGCGCGCTGGTACAGGTGGTGATCAGCCGGCGAGGCCGAAGGTCTGCGCCAGCAGGAAGACGTTGAGGCCGCTGATGATCGCGGCCACGACGACGGCGGCCGCGATCGTCAGTCGGTGATTGACGAGCACGCCCATCACCTCCCGCTTGCTCGTGAAGAGTACGAGCGGGATCAGCGCGAACGGAATGCCGAAGGAGAGGACGACCTGGCTGATCACGAGCGTGCGCGACGGGTCGAGCCCGATCCCGATCACGACGAACGCAGGGATCATCGTCACGAGCCGCCGCACGAAGAGCGGGATCCGCCGCCGGATGAATCCTTGCATGACGACCTGACCGGACATCGTCCCGACGGTCGAGCTCGACAGGCCCGACGCGGTCAGTGCGAGCGCGAACAGCACGCTCGACGCGCCGCCGAGAATCGGCTCGAGCGTCCGGTGCGCGCCCTCCAGCGACTCGACGTTCGTCAGACCGCTGCCGAAGAACACCGTCGCCGCCACGACCAGCATCGACATGTTGATCAGCCCGGCGATCGCCATCGCGATCAGGACGTCGATGCGCGTGTACCTGTAGAGCGTCCGCGCCTCGTCCGCGTTCTGCGGGACGATCCGCTGCTGCGTCAGTGCGGAATGCAGGTAGATCACGTGCGGCATCACCGTCGCACCGAGGATTCCGACCGCGAGCAGCACCGACTCGTTGCCGGCGAAGTCCGGCACCACCGCGTGCTTCGCGACCGTCCCGAGGGGCGGGTGCGCGAACCAGAGCTCGCCCAGGTAGCAGATCCCGATCACCGCCACGAACGCCGTGATCACCGCCTCGAGCGGCCGGAAGCCGTACCGCTGCAGGCTCAGGATCATGAACGTGATCACGCCGGTGATCAGGGCGGCGGGGAAGAGCGGGATGTCGAGCAAGAGCTTGATCCCGAGCGCGGCGCCGAGGAACTCCGCAAGGTCGGTCGCCATCGCGATCACCTCGGCCTGGAGCCAGAGGCCGATCGACATACGGCGCGAGAACTGCTCGCGGCACACCTCGGGGAGGTTCCGGCCCGTCGCGATGCCGAGCTTCGCGGACAGCGTCTGGATCAGCATCGCCATCAGGTTCGAGGCGACGATCACCCAGACCAGCGTGAAGCCGAACTGGGAGCCGCCCGAGATGTTCGTCGCGAAGTTGCCCGGGTCCATGTACGCCACACAGGCGATGAACGCGGGGCCGAGGAACGGCCAGATCGACTTCCGGCCGCCGCGGAGCACGTGCTCCCCGGCGCCGGGGAGCCGGTCCAGCTCGTCCACGCGGGTGGCCATCATCCCGCCTGGAAGTTTAGTCTAGCCTAACTTTCTAGGACGTAGAGATCCGGGAGGTTGCGGTAGCGCTCTTCCAGGTCGAAGCCATAGCCGACGAAGAGCTCGTCCGGGACGGTGAAGCCGACGTAGCGGACGGGGATGTCCTCGACCAGCCGCCGGTAGGGCCGGTCGAGCAGGGTGACGGCCGCGAGCGACACCGGGTCGCGCAGCGCGAGCGTCTTGCACAGATAGTTGAGCGTCAGGCCGGTGTCGACCACGTCCTCGACGACGAGCACGTGCCGGCCGGCGAGCTCGGTGTCGAGGTCCTTCAACAGCCGGATGCGCGCATGGCCGCCCGAGTCGGCGCCGGCCGCGTAGCTCGCGAGCTCGAGGAAGTCGATCCCGTGCGGAATTCTCAGCGCCCGCGAGAGATCAGCGAGGAAGACGAAGCTCGCCTTCAGCGGCGCGACGAGCAGCGGCTCGCGGCCGTCGTAGTCGCGGGCGATCTCCCGCCCCAGCTCGCGCACACGCGTCTGCAGCTCCTCGCGCGAGAGGTAGACGCCCCCCAGACGCGGTCCGGAGGCTACGACGCGAGCTCGAGCCGGTATCGCTCCGCCAGGCGCTCGATGTCGCGCTTGTAGAACAGCTTGACGCGGACGTCCGGATAGCGCTCGCGCAGCTTGCGCAGCTTGCGGTTCTTGCGCGTGACGAGCGACTGCTTCATCACCGTGACCTCGACGTACAGGTCCTGCTCGGGCAGGTAGAAGTCAGGCTTGAACGCTTCGACGATACGCCCGTCCTCGTCTTCCTCGAGGACGAAGGTGGTCGGCTCGTACTGCCAGGGCACTCCGTAGTAGTCCAGGACCTTCGCGCACTCGAGCTCGGCTCTGTTTGCGAAGCGCGGGGGTTCCTGGCCACGATATGCCTGGAAATCGGGCGTTTCCAGCGTCACCTGAATTCAGAGTAGCAGTGGGTCCGGACGCCCTAGACTTCGCACATGGCGACGCCCGACGGCACGTTCACGATCGTGCAGCTTTCCGATCTGCATTGCGGGACGCAGTTCTTCCTTCCCAACCTGCTCGAGCGCGCGATCACGGAGGTCAACGACCTCGAGCCCGAGATCGTCATCTGCTCCGGCGACCTGACGACTTTCGGGTTCAAGGAGGAGTACGCCCTTGCGAAGGACTACCTCGATCGGATCGACTGCCAGTGCGTCGTGGTCATTCCGGGGAACCACGACTCGCGCAACGTCGGGTACGTTCACTTCGAGGAGCTCTTCGGCGACCGCAACTCGGTCGCCCGCGTCGGGGGCGTCACGGTCGTCGCGGTCGACTCGACCGAGCCCGACCTCGACCATGGCCAGATCGGACGCGGCCGCTACGCCTGGATCGAGGAGAGTTTCGCTGCACCGGCGGACTTGCGCATCTTCGTCTGCCACCACCACCTGTTGCCGGTGCCAGGCACGGGACGTGAACGAAACGTCATCTACGACGCCGGCGACACGATCGAGTGCCTGCAGCGCTCCGGCGTCAACCTCGTCCTCTCCGGCCACAAGCACGTTCCGTACGCCTGGCGGCTGGAGGACCTCTTCATCGTCAATGCCGGGACGGTTTCGTCCCTGCGCCTCCGCGGCAACACGCGGCCCTGTTACAACGTGATCGAGTTCTCCGGGACGCACGTGGACGTGTGGCGCAAGTACCCGTTCCACGGTCAGGAGAAGATCATCCAGTTCGCGACCGACACGCTCGAGTTCGAGAAGTACACGGCTCGTATCGAGGGGGAGGTGACCTCGCGGCGATGACGCGTGCGGTCGTTGTCATCGACGGGGAGCACTACGCGCCGGTCCTGCGTGATGCGATCGCCGGGTTGCCGTACGAGGTCGTCGGCGCCTGGCTCGCCGGGGGTACGGAGAAGCTGCGCGGCGACGCCGACTATGGCGTCCCGCTGCTACGCGAGCTCGAGGACGGCTTCGCGCAGGCGGATGTCGTCGTCGATCTCTCCGACGAGCCGGTGCTCTCTCCGCCGGACCGGTTCCTGCTGGCCAGTCGCGCACTTGCGGCAGGCCTGCGGTACGAGGGTGCGGACTTCCAGTTCGACCCGCCTCGCTTCGCGCCCTTCCCGCTGCCCTCGCTTGCCGTGACTGGCACCGGGAAGCGCGTGGGGAAAACCGCCCTGACCGGGCATGTCGCGCGCCTGCTCGCCCGCGACCGCCAGGTGGTGGTGGTTGCGATGGGCCGTGGCGGGCCCGCGCATCCGGTCGTTGCGGAGACGCAGCCGACGGTCGAGACCCTGCTCGAGCTCTCCCGAGCTGGAGAGCATGCGGCGTCGGACTATCTCGAGACGGCGGCGCTCGCCGGCGTCGTGACGATCGGGTGCCGGCGCGCAGGCGCCGGGCTCGCCGGGGCGGTGACGGCCTCGAACGTGCTCGAAGGCGCGGCCCTGGCGGCCGAGCGCGAGCCGGACGTGGTCGTCTTCGACGGGAGCGGCGCCGCGATCCCGCCTGTCGAGACGGATGCGCGCATCCTGGTGTCAGGCATGGGACATGACCCAACCGCGTATCTCAACGCCTACCGCGTGCTCGTGTCCGATCTCGTCGTCCTCGTCGGCGGCGGGCAGCCCGAGCCGATTCGCCGGCTGAAGGACATCCCCGTCGTGCAGGCGGAGCTGCGCTTGCGTCCGGCGGCACCGCTCGAGGGGCGGCGCGTTGCCGTCTTCACCGCCGGCCCGGCGCCGACCGACCATCTTGATGCGGAGATCGTCGCCGTGTCGCGCAACCTGGCCGACCGCGCCAGGCTTCGCGAGGACCTCGCGCACGCGGACGCTGACGTCTACCTCGTCGAGATCAAGGCGGCGGCGATCGACGTCGTCGCGGAGGTCGCGGCGGAGCGTGGCGTCGAGATCGTCTTCGCCGACAACGAGGTCGTCGCGGAGGGGCTCGACGATGCGATCCTCAGTCTTCTCCCGGCCGGAGTGCGCGCATGAGCCATCCACGTCACGCGGAGCCGCTCCCGCTCGGCACCGCGCACCAGCCGTACTCCAAAGGGCTGATGTCGCGGGCGCTCGTCGCCGTCGGTGTCCCGATCGGACGCGCCTACGAGCTGGCGAAGCGGATCGAGCAGGACCTGGGCGAGCGAGGCGAGCAGAGCGTCGAGCTCGAGCGCTTCGAGGAGCTGGCAGTGGAGGTGCTCGGCGAGACGGATGGCTCGCGCGCCATCGACCGCCTGCGCCGCTTCCAGGAGCTGCAGGAGCTCGACCTGCCGGTCATCGTCCTCGTGGGTGGCGCGACTGGCACCGGCAAGTCCACGGTGGCCACGGAAGCCGCCTACCGGCTCGGGATCACGCGCGTCACCTCGACGGACTTCGTCCGTCAGACGATGCGCGCGTTTTTCTCACAGGAGTTCATGCCCTCGATCCATTACTCGAGCTTCGAGGCGGCGGCCGGCCTGCGCGAGCCGGAGCAGGCGGAGGATCCGGTGATCGCGGGCTTCCTCGAGCAGACGCGAAACGTGCTCGTCGGCGTGCGTGCCGCGATCGAACGTGCGCTCGAGGAGGGCTGGTCGATGGTGCTGGAGGGCGTGCACCTGGTGCCAGGCATGCTGCCTCGGATCGAGGGAGCGCTCGTCGTCCAATGCGTCCTGGCGATCGAGGACGAGGAGGAGCACAGCACCCACTTCATGGTTCGCGACGCCGGCCTCGACGGGCTGCGACCGCACGCGAAGTACATCGACCGCCTCGACGACATCCGGCGCGTCCAGGACCACATCGTCCGGCGCGCGCACCGCCACCGCGTCCCGGTGATCACGAACACCGACATGCGCTCGGCGATCGACGCCGTGCTCGAATTGGTGCTCGCGAGCGCCGAGCAGGTACAACGGGTCTGATGGCGGAGACGGTCGAGGAGGCGGTGGGCAGCCCGGAGGCACCGGCGCCCGTTTCGCAGCTGTGCCTCTGCGAGCAGTACGTGCGAGTGACGGAAGGCGCGGCCCTGACTGCCGCGCGGTGGCTCGGGCGCGCCGATCAGGAGGCGGCCGAACGGGACGCAGCCGAGGCGATGCGACGTGTGCTCGACGACTTTCCGATCGAAGGACAGGTCGTGATCGGCTCCGCGGACGAGGAGTCGCCGCTGCGAGCGGGCGAGACCATCGGTGCGGGCGGCGACCCCGTCGACCTCGCGCTCGACCCGCTCGAGGGCCGCGGCGTGGTCGCGCGCGGCGGCAACGGCGCGATGTCGATGATCGCCGTCGGCGAGCGCGGCTCACTGCTCAACCTGCCCGACATGTACATGCGCAAGATCGCCGTCGGCCCGCGGGCCCGTGGTTCGATCGACCTGCTCAAGCCGATGGGCGAGAACGTGCAGGCGATCGCCGACGCCTTCGGCCGTCGCCCCAACGACATCACCACGATCGTGCTCGACCGGCCGCGCCACCATGATCTGATCGAGGACATTCGCGCGTCGGGCGCGCGCATCAAGCTGATCCAGGACGGGACGGTGACCGCATCGATCTCCGCGGCGATTCGCGGCACGAACGACCACCTCGCCGTCGGCATCGGGGGCACGCGTCAGGCGGTCATGTCCGCGGCGGCGTTGCGCTGTCTCGGCGGCGAGCTGCAGGCGCAGCTGTGGCCGACCTCGCGCCGGGAGATCGAGCAGGCGCGGGAGGCAGGCATCGACGATCCGACGCGGGTGTTCACGACCGAGGAACTGGCGCCCGGCGAGGTGATCGTCGCCGCGACCGGCGTCTCGAACGGTGACCTGCTGCGGGGCGTGCGCTTCCTGGCCGACTCGGCGCGGACGCACTCGCTCGTTATGTGCACCCGCTGCAACTGGGTGCGCTTCATCGACGGCATCCACTTCTTCGCGCGCGACCGGCGCGAGGAAGTGCGGCTTTTGGGCTACTAGCTACACTCGAGGCGATGCCGACCAGGGAAGAGGTTTACGAGGCGTTGCGCCAGGTCGAGGATCCCGAGCTGGGGATGGACATCGTCGAGCTCGGGCTCCTCTACGACGTCGCCGTGCAGGGACGGCGCGTGAAGGTGACGCACAGCCTGACGTCGATGGGCTGTCCCGCGGGGCCGATGATCCAGGAGGACATCAACCGCGTCGCGCGCGAGGTGCCCGGGGTCGAAGACGTCGACATCGAGCTCACGTGGGACCCACCGTGGACCCCGGAGCGCATGTCCGACGACGCCAAGTTCATTCTCGGCATCGGCTAGCCATGGCGCGCCGCGTCGCCGTCGTCGGCGTCAGCGGGAACGGTAAGACGACATTCGCCAAGCGGCTGGCGGCGAGGCTGGACGTCTCCTACACGGAGCTGGACGCGCTCCATCACTTGCCTGGATGGGTCGAAGCGAGCGACGAGGACTTCCGCCGCGACGTCGTCGCCGTGATGGACCGGTCTGACGGCTGGGTGCTGGACGGCTCGTACCGACAGAAGCTCGGCGACCTCGTGTTTGCGCGCGCAGACACGATCGTGTGGCTCGACCAGCCGCCGCCGCTCGTGCTGCGCCGCTTGATCAGGCGTGCGGTGAAGGACATCGTGACGAAGCGGGACCTCTTCAACGGCAACCGGCAGACCTGGCGGTTCGCGTTCTGGGGCCGCGACTCGCTCGTCGGCTACGCGATCCGCCAGCACTTCCGGCGACGCCGGGAGTGGCCGCAGGCATTCGCCACATATCCCGCCGTCGACGTCGTCCGGCTCAGGTCGCCGCGTGAGGTTGAGCGCTGGCTCGAGTGCCAGGCAAAGGACTAGGCCGGAATGCGTAGGACGACCTTGCCGAGCTGCTCGCCGGCTTCGAGCCGTTCGTGCGCTGCTGCAGCGTCCGCCAGCGGGAAGACCTTGTCGACGACGGGCAGCGCTCGTCCCAACGCGACCAGCTCGTAGGCAGCTTCGAAGTCCGCGCGCGAGCCCATGGTCGAGCCGTACACGGTGAGCTGCTTCCACCAGATGCGATGGAGCTGCGCCGGCGGGTTTGGCCCGGTGGTCGCGCCGCAGACGCAGACTCGCCCCGCCGCGCGCGCGGCAGCGAGAGACCGTTGCCACGTCGCCTCGCCGACATGGTCGACAACGACGTGTGCGCCGCCGCCGGTCAGCTCCTTGACCGCGGCGACGACATCCTCCGTCTCATGGTTCAGAGCGGCGTCGGCACCGAGCTCGCGTGCGTACTCGAGCTTCTGCGCGCTCGAGGACGTGGCGACGACCTTCGCGCCGAGCGCCTTTGCAATCGCGAGACACGCGGTCGAGACGCCGCTGCCGATTCCCCAGACGAGCACCCACTCGTCCTCGCCAAGCGCCGCCTTCGTTGCCAGCATGCGATACGCGGTTTCGAAAACCAGCGGAAACGCAGCCGCCGCCTCGAAGTCGAGGCCATCGGGAATCGGGTAGACCTGCGTCGCGGGCACGGCGATCAGCTCCGCGTGCGTCCCGTCGGTGTGCTCGCCGATCACCGTGATGTGCCCGTCGCCGTGGTCGATGCCCGGGTTGATCACGACGCGGTCGCCCGGCGCGAACCCTCCGCCTGACACGACGACACCGGCCCCGTCCGCTCCGAGGATACGCGGTTTCGGCACGGACGGAAGTCCCTTGCGCACCCAGACGTCGAGATGGTTCAACGAAGCGGCTCGCAACTCGATCAGGACCTGTCCCTCGCCTGGCACGGGATCGGGCGCGTCCTCGTAACGGAGCACCTCCGGCCCGCCGTCCTCGTGGATCCGGATGGCTTTCACCGGCACAATCTTCCACATGACTGCCGCCGAGCTTGAGCGGCTCGCCCAGGAGCTCGGTCTCGACGTCGTCGGCGCTGCGCCGGCCACGGCGTATGAGGAGACCGAGCGGCACATCCGCGAGCGGAAAGCCCGCGGGCTCTTCGCGGACATGCGCTTCACGATGGCGCAGCCGGAAGTGTCGTGTCATCCCGAGACCTTGCTTGCGGGCGCGCGGACGGTTGTCTCCGCGGCGCACTGCTACTACACGCCCGAACCGCCCCTCGAGTCCGGCGAGGGCCGGCTGCCGCGCTACACGTGGTACGACGCCTACGCGCTGCTGCGCGAGCGCCTCGACGAGCTCGGGAAGAGGCTCGGCGGCGACTTTCGCGTGCTCGTCGATGCCAACCAGCACGTCGACCGCGAAGGCGCCGTGCGCTCGGGTGTGGGCTTCTACGGCAAGAACACGTTGCTGATCACGCGCCGCCACGGCTCGTGGGTTGTGCTCGGCACGCTCGTCACGACCGCACTCGTCGAGACGACGTCGCCGCTCGACGCCGACTGCGGCACGTGCACACTCTGCATCGACGCGTGCCCAACCGGAGCCCTGGACGAGCCCGGCGTGCTCGACTCGACGAAGTGTCTCTCGTACTGGACGCAGGCGCCGGCACCGATCCCGGACGACTACCGCGAGCACCTCGGCGCGCAGGTGTACGGCTGCGACATCTGCCAGGACGTCTGTCCCTGGAACCGCGGCATCGAGAAGCGACGCGCGGGCGCGGACGCTCCCACCGACGCGGAGCCGCACGTACGCCTGGCGGATTGGCTGCAAGAGGACAGTGACACCCTTCGCCGTCGCTACGAGCGGCTGTACGTGCCGCGCAACGACGCGCAGTATCTGCGGCGCAACGCACTTGTCGCGCTCGGCAACACCGGCGCACCGCACGACCTCACGCTCGCCGAGCCGTACCTCGCAGACGGTAACGAGCTGCTGCGCGAGCAGGCGGCGTGGGCCGTGGCGCGAATCGAGGAGCGGCATGCCGGCTAAAAGAGCACGCCTCGCCCGCCTGCGCGAGGTCGAAGTCTGGATCGCCCGCGTGCGGCTGGGCGCGGTCGTCTTCGGCATCGTCGAGGTCGGCCTCATCAGCACCGGGTATCCCTCCGGGTACGAGGCGTATGCGTGGCTCTTGACGGGCGTCTTCGGCGCCGGCGCGGTGCTGATGTTCGTCGCGAGCAAACGCGTCGACCCGCGCGTCGTCGGCTTCGCGGCTCTCGTTTTCGATGCCTCTGTGATCGGCGCGTACGCGATGCTGTACTCGTACGAATACGGCAGCCCGGCGAGGTGGGCGCTGATCTTCGTGGTGGTGGAGGCTGCGCTGCGTTACGGACTGGTGGGTGCGGTTGCGCTGCCGATCGTGCTGCTGCCCTACCTGATCTTCGCCGAGTGGTGGCGCGTGCACCACTTTCACCACGGACCCGGGTTCATCTGGGACCGCGTGACGTTTCCGTTCGGCGTCTTTCTGATCACCGGCGCGATCGTCGGCTGGCTGGTGAGGCGGCTCGGGCACGAAGCCGCTCTGGCGGAGGCACGCGCGGGTGAGGCGGAGACGCTCCGGGACGAGCTCGGCCGGCGTGTCGACGTGCTCGAGGCCGCGAACCGCTGCGCACGTGCGCTGGCGTCCTCGCTCGAGCTCGACCTCGCGTTCAACGCGTTCATCCGTGAGCTGCGCGGGCTCGTCGGATTCGAACGCGTGACGCTCGTCCTGGTCGAGGATGGGCGAGCCGAGGTGATGGCGGTGGCCGGCCGGGGCACGGACAAGGTGTTCCCGCCCGGCTCGGCGCGGCCCGTGCGCGGGTCCGTGCTGGAGGAGGTACTCGAAGGCAAGCTCGTCTACCGCGCCTCGATGGAGCCGCCGAAGTATCCGGAGGAAGAGGAGCTCGTCGGTCTCGGCCTGAGGAGCCGCGTCCTGGCTCCGCTGCAGGTGGGACCGCGGACGATCGGAATGCTCGGGCTGGTCCGCGCCGAGGCGGACGCGTTCTCGCCGGAAGAGCTCGAGCTGGTCTCGCTGCTCGGGCGGCTCGTCGCGACCGCCGTTCAGAACATCCGTGCGTACGAGGCCGAGCGCAGCACCGCGGACGAGCTACGGAGGCTGTCGGCCCTGCGCGCGGACTTCGTATCGCTGGTGTCGCACGAGCTGCGGAGCCCGATGGCCGCGGTCATCGGCGCGGCGCGCACGCTGCAAGGTCGCTGGCGGGAGCTGACGCCGGAGCAGCGACAGGCGTTCCTGGGCTTGATCGGCGACGAAACATCGCGACTGGCGACCCTGATCGACGACGTCCTCGACACCTCGCGCATCGAGGCGGGAACGTTCAGCTTCACCTTCACCGACGTCGATCTTGCCGAGCTCCTCCGCGATGTCGTCGCGGCGGCCGAAATCGCACAGGACGAAGTGGAGCTGACCGCCGAGGTCGGCTCGCTGCCGCACGTTCGCGGAGACCGCGAACGACTGCGGCAGGTGATCCAGAATCTCGTGGACAACGCGGTCAAGTACTCGTCCGCCGGGGGGCGCGTGCGCGTAAGCGCGATTGCCGACAACGGACACGTCCTGATCGACGTCCAGGACGAGGGGCTCGGCATCCCGCCGGAGGACCAGCAGCTGATCTTCGAGAAGTTCGGCCGCTCGAGCGGCGGCACCGCCAAGCCCGGGACCGGCCTCGGCCTGTTCATCGCCCGCTCCATCGCCGAGGCGCACGGCGGGACGCTCGAGGTCGAGTCCGTTCCCGACCAGGGCTCGGTCTTCAGGCTCGAGCTGCCGGCTGGCTAGGCGCGGGCGCGCAGGCGCGACACGCCGAGCTCGTTCGCGAGCTCGCGCGCGCGGGCGGTGACGATGTGGCGCATCTCCTCGGGCTCGAGCAAGACGGCCTCGCCGCGCTGGCTCAGGATCTCGCCGATCAGCCACTCCGGGCTCCCGACCGGCATCTCAGCGAGAGCGGTGCCGTCCTTGAGCAGAGTCGCGCCGCGCTCCGCAGCCCAGCGCGCGGGCACACCCTTGGCGTAGAGAAGTTTGGCCGTGCGCGCGTCGCGCAGCCCGCGCGGCTCGAAGGCCGGACGCGGCTCGAAGGTGTCAGGCGTCAGCTTCGCGCTGCGCATCCGGTCGAGCCGGAAGCTGCGCTCGGCGTCACGCGAGCGGTCCCACGTGTGCACGCGCCAGTTCGGGAGCTCTCGCTCGAGCGAGTACGGCTCGACGATGCGCTGCGACCAGGTCTGCTCGCCTTCCTTCTGGTACTCGATCTCGACCAGGCGCCGCTCCCTGATCCCCTCGGTGAGCGTCGCGACGAGGTCGGCCTCGACATCGCGGGTGCGCGGCTGCGGCGTCTGCGAGAGCTCGAACTGCCCGAACGTCTCCTCGAGCTTGTTGCGCACGCGGTCGAGCGGCGTGTGCGCGTCCGCCGCGATCATCGGCCCGACGAACTCGAGTGCCAGGCGGATCGCGCGCGCTTCGAGCGGTGTCAGGCGAGGGGCGAGTCGGAAAGTGTCACCGTAGAGCTCCTTGTCGACGTGCACCTCGTCGCCCTCGAGCGCGGCGTAGACGGTGTAACAGCCTCCGCCGAAGTTGACGAGGTTCAGAAGTTGCAGGTGCTCCTCGAGCTGGTCTTCGGGAATATGGAAGCGCTCGACGATCTCGCGCGCCGGAATGACCGCGTCCGTCCCTTCACCGCAGGCCGCGAGCAGGTACGCGAGCAGCGCCTGCAGGACGGCGAACCGTTCCGGCACGACCGGCCCCGCGGGCCGTTCGCCGAGGCCGTCCTGACGCTGCGGCGGAGCGGGCACAGCTAGCTGAGGCGGACCGGTCTCGTGCCTGGCACGGACGTCACGGAGGGCCTGGGCGACCTCGCGGCGAAGCTCGTCGGGCTCGACCGGGATCGCGCGTCCGTCCTGCCGGAGGATCCAGGAAGCGAGCTGGGGGAGAGAGGAGTAATCCGTGACGAAGACGCCGTCCTCGAGCTGGCCTGCGTTGCCGTAAGCGCGCTCGACCCACCAGGCCGTGTCGCCGGCGAGCTCGATCCGCGCTTCGCCGATCACGTCGCCGATCTGCCACGGCGGGCGGCCGCGGTAGGCGTCGATGTCGAAGTCAGGCGGGATGCGGAAGTCACGCTCGCGGCGCGTGGCGAAGCGGATGTCGCCGCGGATGCGCGAGACGCGGAAGGTGCGGATGTCCTTGCGGTCGAGGTCCTGCCCGATCACGTACCAGCTGCCGTTGTCCGAGAGCAGTCCGTACGGATTCAGCGTGCGCTCGCTCTGGCGATTGCGCGAGATCGAGTAGTACGGGAACTTGATCGTGCGTTGCTTCGAGATCGCCCCTTCGAGCTTGCCCAGGCGGCCCGGCATCTCGGGCGTGTAGTCCGGGTCGAGCACCTCGACGCGCACGGCCGTATCGGACGCCGGCTCGTCGAAGCCGGGACGGCCGAGCGCCAGGTTCTGCAGCGCGAGCCGGAGCGGCTCTGCATACGCGAATTTTCCCTCGAGCAGGTACAGGGCGGTCTGGAGGGCCGCGAGCTCGTCGTCGTCCAGCTCGAGCTTGTCGAGGAAGTAGTTCTCCGAGCGGAGCGTGTACAGCTCCTCGCCGGTGAACTCGTCGCGTTGGGATTGCAGCGGGACGCCCAGGGCCAACAGCTCGGCCCGGTCGGAGTAGAAGCGGCGGGCGAACGCCTCGTCGGACATCTCGGAATAGCCCTCGACGTTCGACTTCACGTCCCGTGCCGTCAGCGGCCGCCGCTCGGCCATCAGATAGGCCACCAGGGACAGCTGCCGAATCAGCTTGTCGGTGTCGTGCGACACCAGGCGAATCTATCCCACCGACCGCGGGCGCCGACGTCCAGCGCCAGTTCTCCAGCCGCCGGACGAAGCCGTGGTGGAGCGGGTTGTTGAGGATGTACTCGACCGTGTGGCCGTATTGCTCCTCGGACTCGATCACCCTCGACCAGAAGCGCTGGCCGAAGACGTGATGCTTGCAGCCGTGGCGTGCGTTGAAGGCCTTCGCGTACTGCCCGTTCAGGTCGCGCATCCCGTCGGACAGGTTCGGCTCCGGCGTCTCGACGAGCAGGTGGTAATGGTTGCCCAGCAGGCAGCGGACGTGGAGGCGCCAGCCGTAGCGGCGCACAACGCGCCTCAGGATCTGGACGAAGGCAAGGCGATCGTCTGCGTCGCAGAAGATCGGGGCGTCGTTGTTCCCCTTCGTGCCGACGTGGTAGTAAGCGCCGGGGGCGAGGTAACGGTGTGGCCGTCCCACGCCGCCGACGGTAGCGCGGGTGGTGCGAGAAAACGGGCGCGTGCAGCGGTTTGGCGCAACGTTGCGACGGTCCCGTCACGTGCCAGGCGACGTACGAGGCTCGGGAGGCCACGTCCGCCGTCGCAGACGAACATGCTACTTAGGACAGGGCCTCTGCGCGGAGCGCGCCCGCGCGTCGCGCCCCGGCTACGCCGCGACTTTGGAGCGCTCGAGATGCTGATGCGAGGGGCAGTAGTCGCGCTCGGGCAGCGGAGTGCGCTGGCACGGCTTCCCTTTGCGCGTTGTCGCCCGGCAGCGCGCGACGCCGCCGTCCAGCGCGCCAGCCTCGATCTGCTCCTCGATGAACGCAACGGCGGCTGCGACGCCTTCCTGCACCGCCCAGGCGACCTCCGCTTGGGCCGTGATCGGGAAGTAACGCCTGATGTCCTGGAAGAGGGCCCGGTCCGGCTTCGCGAAGTAGAGCGGATCGCGCGCCAGTCGTTCCATCGTCTGCTCGCACTGCTCGAGCACGGCGCGGCGGTATTCGAGGTGAAGCTCGGGCGCCACGTATGGGTCGATCAGGTCCTTAATCGACCTGTAGATGGCTCTCGAGTATTGATACATGCAAGCCTGAAGCTGAGCGGCGTACTCCTCAATCACAGTATCTCTGGCTCCCATTAATCCCCCGCAAAGCTTTGTTAAGTCGCGGTAAACCGTCGACGGGCGGCGTCCGTTCACCGAGGAGTCTATAAGACCGGAGGGGGTGTTACAAAGTCGGCCCTCTCGTTGCCTCGCATGAGAACGGCTACCGCGTGATCTCGCGGGCGTAGGCGAGACGAAAACCCTTCTCCGCGGCGGCCGCCCGAGCCGTCTCGGCCTGCCCGCGCGACGAGTAAATCCCGCTGAAGACCACGTAATAGCCCGGATGGAGGCTGGAGTAGCGGCTGGAGTCGAGGACGCCGACCTGGGGCAACCCGGCCCGCGAGGCGGCGCGCGCCCGCTCCAGAGCCAGGGAGCGGCCGGAGCTCGCCGGCAGCGACTCGAGGACTACCGTGAAGCCGCTGCGGCCGGCCGGCCAAGCCGTGAGGGAGCCGGGAGCCGCCGACGTGCTCGTGGCCGGCGGCGGGTTCGTGGGTGTGACGGGCGGCCCTCCCGAGGCCTGAGTCGAAACGCTGGGGAGTGTCACGGTGGCGGTCTGAGGCGCCGTCGTCGGGGTATGGGCGGACCCGCCCTCCGTCGCCACGATCGTCTTGTTCTCGGCGCCCGCGTCGGCGAGCACGATCGCCGCGGTGGCGCCGGCCACAGCGATCACGAAACCGAGCAGGACGCGCCAGAACCAGTCACCCGGATACCAGCCGAAGCGCTCCTGCCAGGCGCCGGACAGCCGCCCGACGAGTCCGCGCGCCGGCCGCAGCCGGTACCCGCACTCCAGGCAGTACTCCTGATCCGGCTCGTGGGGGGCGCCGCAGCGAGGGCAGACCCGCTCGGCGGGAGGCCTCGCCGGATCGTTCACTGTTCCCAGCGGTCCTGTCCAGATGCCGGCAGCGCCTCGAGCAGCTCCGGAGCCGGCGCGTCCCCGACGGACTGGCCGCAGACCGCGCAGAACTTCGCCTCGGCCGCCAGCGCCGCGCCGCATTTGGCGCAGGCGATTACCGGCGGCGTCGCCTTCACCGCCCGGCCGCAGTTCGCACAGAAGTGCGAGCCCCACACGATCGGCGCTCCGCAGGCGCAGCGTGCCGCCGGCGCTGGGCGCCGTGCCGACGCGGACGCTGCGAGCAAGGTGTCGAGCTCTTGCAGTCGCTCATCCAGCACGACCAGCTCCTCGCAGCGCTCGATCAGCAGGTCCTGACGGAACTGGTCGCGCCGGAACATCTCGAGCATCAGCCCGCCCAGGTCGCGCAGCCGTTCCTCGCGAACGCGCAGGAGCGCGCGCCGCTCTCGGCGGAGTTGTCCGGGATGCGGCAGTGAGCGCCGCGGCGGACCGGCGGCGGCCCGCACCGCCTCAGTCCCCCGCTCCTTGCGGCGAAAATGTGCGAGCAGCGATGGCCGCGCCACGGCGACCAATCTAACAGCGGGCTGTGACGGCTACGCGGGCGCGTCCGGTGCTCGCGTCGCCGTGCGCCGGCCCCAGCCGGCGACGAAGAGCACGAAGAGCACGACCGCGACGATCCCGACCGGGATCGAGAAGATCCAG
The DNA here is from genome assembly GCA_046729555.1 of Actinomycetota bacterium. GTDB lineage: Bacteria > Actinomycetota > Thermoleophilia > Gaiellales > Gaiellaceae > 3-1-20CM-4-69-9. Next base: position 25,582 of record JBKPGW010000095.1, read on the forward strand.
AGGCCGATCAGGGAGAGGACTAGCGCGACGACGATGAGCGCGAGCACGACGCCGATCATGTGCGCGGAGTTCCCGCCCGGCTTGGCCCGAAACTAGGGGAGGTCGACAACAACGAGGCGCTCTTCGGTCATCTCGCGCACGGCATAGCGCGGCCCTTCACGTGTGTTGCCGGAATCCTTGACGCCGCCGTAGGGCATCTGGTCGGCGCGGAATGTCGGCGCCTCGTTCACGGTGACGCCGCCGAAGTCGAGCGCCTGCGCCGCCCTCAGGGCGTTGTCTAGGCTCGTCGTGAAGATGCCCGCCTGCAATCCGTAGCGCGTGCCGTTCGCGAGCGCAATCGCCTCGTCGAGCGAGTCGACGGCGGTGACGGTGCACACGGGCCCGAAGACCTCCTCGCAGGACACCTTGTCGTCCGTGGCCGGGTTCGCGATGACGGTCGGACGAATCAGTTCGCCGTCGAGACTGCCGCCCGTCAGCACCTCGCCGCGCGACTCGCCGATCCACTCGAGGATTCGCTCGCGGGCACTCTCGTCGATCACGGGGCCGACGTCCGTGTCCTCCTCGGCGGGGTCGCCGACCTTGAGCGCCTCGACGAGCGGAACGAGCACGCCGACGAGTCGGTCGTACACCGCGCGCTCCACGTAGACACGCTGTACAGAGATGCAGCTCTGTCCTGCGAACGCGAACGCGTTCTGGGCGACCTTCGTCGCGGCGAGCGACACGTCGGCGTCGGCCGCCACGATCAACGGTGTCGCGTTGCCGAGCTCGAGGTTGACGCGCTTCTTCGGGGCACGTCGCTTGAGCTCCCAGCCGACCGCGCCGGATCCGGTGAAGGTGATCAGCTTGACGCGCTCGTCCTCGACGAGGACGTCGCCGATCTCCGAGGCCGGTCCGACGACGACGTTGACCCAGCCCGGCGGCAGTCCCGCCTCTTCCTGGAGCTCTGCGAGCAGCAACGCGGAGAGCGGCGTCTGGCTCGCCGGCTTGAGCACAACCGCGCAGCCGGCCGCGAGGGCGGGCGCGAGCTTGTGCGCGACGAGGTTGAGCGGGAAGTTGAACGGGCTGATCGCGCCGACCACTCCGACCGGCCGCCGGAGCGTGAACGCGAGCCTCCCCTCGCCGGCTTGGGCTGCGTCCATCGGCACCATCTCGCCGGCGAGTTTGCGTGCCTCGACAGCGGCGAACGTGTAGGTCGACATCGCGCGCTGCGCTTCCACGCGCGCGGCCTTCAGCGGCTTGCCCGCCTCGTCCGAGATCAGGGTCGCGACCTCGTCGTGGCGGCGTCCGAGCGCGGCCGCGACGCGGACGAGGATCTCGGCCCGCTTGTGCGCCGGGAGCGGTTCCTGCATCGCCCGTTCGGCCGCGTCCACTGCATGGCACGTCTCGGGAGCGCCCGCCTTCGCGACGCGGCCGACGAGCTCGCCGGAGTACGGTGAGCGCACATCCACCCAGGCGCCGGTTTCGATCCATTCGCCCCCGATCAGCAGGCGTTTTTCGGTGAGTGACGCGACCACGGAGCTAGTCTAGACCCGCATGCATGCCTGGCACTCCGAGGCGCTGATCGTCGACGCAGTCCGCTCGCCGATCGGCAAGCGCAACGGCACGCTCTCGTCCATTCGCGGCGACGAGCTCGCTGGCCAGGTCCTCAACGCACTCGTCCGTAGACAGGATGTCGATCCCACCGAGGTCGAGGACGTCCAGTTCGGCTGCGTCACCCAGATCGGGGAGCAGGGTTGGAATGTCGGCCGAATGGTGCCGCTCGTCGCCGGCTGGCCCGAGTCGGTGTGTGGCACGACGGTTGACCGTCAGTGCGGCTCCTCGATGCAGGCGAACTTCAACGCGGCCACAGCGATCTGGTCCGGCCAGCTCGACCTCGTCGTCTCCGCCGGCGCCGAGATGATGTCGCGCGTTCCCATGGGCTCGGGCGGCGGCGACCTCTCGGACAAGCTGCTTGACCGCTGGCAGATCGTGCCGCAGGGCATCTCTGCTGAGGTGATCGCAGAGGAGTGGGACATCTCGCGCGAGGAGCTCGACGCGTTCTCGCTCGAGTCTCACCGGCGCGCCGTGCGCGCGATCGACGAGGGCCGCTTCGAGAACGAGGTCGTGCCGATCGACCTGACAAACCCGCATGTCGGGGTCGTCTTCGACGTCGACGAGACTCCGCGGCGCGACACGTCGCTCGAGGCGTTGGCCGCCCTTCAGCCCGCGTTTGTGCCCGACGGCAAGGTCACGGCCGGCAACTCCTCGCAGATCTGCGACGGCGCCGCGGCGGTGCTGATCGCGAGCGAGGAGGCGGCGAACCGTCTCCGGCTCGAGCCGCGCGCCCGCTTCCTCTCGTTCGGCTTGGCCGGGGTGGATCCGCATCGCATGCTGCACGGGAACCCGCAGGCGTGCGCGGCTGCGCTCTCGCGCGCCGGCCTCGGCTGGGACGACATCGCCGTGGTCGAAGTGAACGAGGCGTTTGCATCCGTTGCCATCCAGTTCATGCGTGACACGAACCTCGAGGAGCGCGCCGATGACGTGAATCCGAACGGCGGCGGAATCTCGCTCGGCCATCCTCTCGGCGCGACCGGTGCGCGCATCACTGCGACGCTCGTCAACGAGCTGGAGCGGCGCGACGCGCGTTACGGCATCGCCACGATGTGCATCGGCTTCGGCCAGGCGATTGCGGCAGTCATCGAGCGGCTCTAGACGTTACCCTCCCGGCGTGGGGGAGATGGCAGGGCGGGCCGTCGTGCGCAACCCGAAGGAAATCGTTGCGCGCGGTTACGACGCGATCGCATTGCGCTACGCCGAATGGGCCGGCGGCGTCGTGTCGCCCGCGCTCGAGTGGCTGCGGGAGCTCGACGCGCGGCTTTCCGACGGTGCGCACGTGCTGGAGCTCGGCTGCGGCCGGGGCGTGCCTGGCACCCGTGAACTGGCCCGGCGCCACAGCGTCACGGGCGTCGACATCTCCGCAGTGCAAATCGAGCTCGCCCGTCACCACGTGCCCGAGGCGAGCTTCGTGCATGCCGACGCGATCGAGCTCGAGATCGCGCCCGCCTCACTCGACGCAGTCGTCGCGCTCTACTTCTTCGGCCACGTCCCCGTCGAGGAGCAGCGCGAACTCATCGGCCGCATTGCGCTCTGGCTCAACGACGGAGGCCTGCTGCTCGCGACGTTCGGCGCCGGCGGCGCGGGCGAGGAGGTCGACGGAGACTGGCTCGGCGCGCCGATGTTCTTTGCATCTCTCGGCGGTGACACGTATCTGCCGCTCCTCCGCGACTGCGGGCTCGAGCCACTGCGCGAGGAGGTCATCGTCCAGCACGAGCCCGGCCACGGCGACATCGCCTTCCACTGGGTGCTCGCGCAGGCTTGAGCGAGATCCGCAAGGTCGGCGTCGTCGGTCTCGGCACGATGGGCGCCGGCATCGCGCAGCTCAGCGTCCAGGCCGGGTTCGAGACGATTGGGCGGGAGGTCAGCGCCGAGCTCGGCGAGCGAGGCCGTGCGACGATCGACCGCTACCTCAGCCGCGGCGTCGAGAAGGGACGGCTCTCGCAGCAAGAGCGCGACGAGGCGGTCGCCCGCCTGGCACTGACGACCGAGCTCGAGGATCTCTCCGACTGCGACCTCGTGATCGAGGCAGTGCTCGAGGAGCTCGAACTGAAACGCGACGTCTTTGCCGAGCTCGACCGCGTCACGCGGCCCGACGCAGTGCTGGCCACGAACACGTCGGCACTTTCCGTCTCGGAGATCGCCGCAGCGGCGACGCGACCGGAGCGTGTCGTCGGCATGCACTTCTTCAATCCCGCGCCGGTGCTGCCCCTGGTCGAAATCGTCCGCGGTGCGAAAAGCTCGGACCAGGCTGTCGACGCCGCCTACGCGTGGGCCGAACGCGCCGGCAAGCAGCCGGTGCACTGCAACGACACGCCCGGCTTCATCGTCAACCGAATCCTCATCCCGTTGCTCAACGACTGCGTCCGCGTGCTCGACGAAGCAGACGTGCGACCCGAGGACATGGACAAGGCGATGACAAACGGCGCAGGCTGGCCGCTCGGGCCGTGCGCGCTGATCGACCTGATCGGAATCGACGTGCACGTGCACGCGTCCGACGCGCTCCACGGCAAGCTCGGCGAGCCCCGCATGGCACCGCCAGAGCGGCTCGTGCGGATGCAGCAGGAGGGCAAGCTCGGCCGGAAGTCCGGCGCAGGCTTCTACACGTACTAGGCGGCGAGCCGCTCGGGCAGGACGATCTCGACCTGCGGCAGCTGCGGGTGCCGTACGTGGGCGTCACGCCAGATGGCCTCGGCCCGTTCCGCCTGGATCAGCTCCAGTGCGACCGCACGCATCGTCGCGACCGACGCGAGCTCGACGAGCCGCTCGGCCTCGGGATGGCGGAGCCCCGGCGCGACGCGGGCGACAGCCTCGAGCCGCGCGACGAGCAGCCGCGCTGTCCGTTCGGAACGGGTCTCGTCCACCACCGCCCGCATCTTCGCCGGGGCATCGGACGGTCCTGCGTGCCCCCTCTGGTGCCGGGCATGGGACGTGTTCCTACGGGACGGTTAGACGGCCCCACACGTTCGTCAGGAGACGGTTGACAGACGGGTTATTGAGGGAGGCGGCGAAGTTGATCGCGCCCGCGGCGAAAACCCTCGCCCCTGCGGCCGTTTCGTAGTACGTCATCTCCGCGGTGCGTCCCGCGCCGAGCAGGTTTGGGATGTGTGCGAGCAGCTGGACGCCAAGCGGCGACGCCGGAGTGCGAGCGTCGATCTCGATCCCGTATTGACCGAACACGTCGCCGTCGGCCAACCCGGTGCCGTCGAACGCCCACGGTGCGGCGGCGGTGCCAGTCACGGTGTACCCAGCCTGGTGTTGCCCCTGGTCGGATCCGACGTACTGCACGCCCACGACGGCGCTCTCCGGGCGACCGAGGTCGCGCCAGGTCGCCCCGCGCACGAGCGTGGCGCCGACACGGTCGACGCGCCGATAGAGATTGTTCGCCGCGAGGAAGGCGAGGTTGCCGCCGGCGTTGCGGTAATGCTCGATCACGTCGTATTCGTGACGCGTGACGTATTCCTCGTGTCCCGGGAAGACGACGAGGTCGTAGCGCCGTGCGAGCTCGTCGCCGCTCGTGATCGACTCGAGATCGTCGTCCGAGAGGAAGTCGACCGTGCGGCCCGTCCGATTCAGCCACGCGATGAACTCGAGATCCCAGTCGTGGAAGCGGAACGGCACACCGAAGTCCAGGAACGGACGGCTCAGATCGACGCTGCGATGACGCCCGGTCACGTACCACGAGTCGCCCCAGCCGTCGCCGTCCGCGTCGGCGAAGTTGTACGCGGCCCAGGTGTTGGTCGCGAGGACCACGGCGACGCGGTGCGTTCCGAGCCGCCGCGGCCGCACGATGAATGGGGCGTACCCGACGCGACCATCCGCGGCCGTTGCGCGCAGGAAGTACAGACCGCTCGGCCAGTCGCCGGCGCGCACGACGCGCAGCAGCGCCGGCCGGTCGCGATGCGCGCTCCAGTCGATCCGGATCGGCCCGGTCTTCGCGAGCCCGCTCGTGCGAGTGTCCTGCTCGCTGGGACGGCCCGGAGACTGGTATGCAAACACCTGCAGGCGCAGCACCTGCGCATCCGTGGCCAGGCGAAGCTCTGCCGACTCGCCCGGTGCGTAGCTGCGCTGGGTGAACGCCGCGTCGATGCCCTGCACGCGCACGACTGGCGCGTCCTGCCGGCCGCCCGGGCCGTACGCTCCGTAAACGCGCGAGCCGACGCGGAGCCGGAGGATGTACGTGCGCGGCTGCGTCGAGCGCGCCGGGTGCCAGACGTGCGCGCCCGGTCCCGCCCCGAACGCCCGCGTGGTGTGCCAGACAGAGGACGTGGCTGTTCTGCCCGCCCGCGCCATGTTCGTCGCGACGACGTCGAGCCGCACCCGGGCCGGCTGCGTGAGTCGGAAGTGGACGAAGGCCGCGTCGCGAAAACCGTCGCCGTTCGGACTGACTGTTGTCAGCAGCCGGCGGTCGCCCGCGAACGGCCGGTCGCCGTTCGTCACGTGCAGATCCTGGAGCGCCGGACCGAGTGCGAGCGCTGCCAGGAGCACGGCGCTCACGGGCTCCTCCGACCACTTACAGTTTCCTTACTTTCCAATGATCCAGGGCACAAGTCGAACGCCGATACTGATTCCCGATGAGGCGACTCCTCACCTTTGCCGTGCTCGCTGCCGCGCTGGCGCTGCCCGCCGGCTCCGCCGCGCGCGTGCGAGGGCCGAACGACGGCACGCTGTCCGTGAAGGATGGCCGCGGCGTGATCACGATCCAGGGCCATGGCGCCGTGATCGGCAGCTTCGCGCAGGGGAGAGTCACGATAAGCGACCCCATCGACGGCGACGGGACAGGCCCGATCGTCACGGGGGACGAGTGGTCGAAGGATCGCAACGAAACGACGACCACATGGGGCGGCACGAAGGTGCGTTTCCGCAACATCGGCGGGACGTTCAAGGTCGTCGTCAAGGGCCGCGGCATCAACCTCTCCTTCGTCGGCAAGGGGAACGTCACGCTGAACGGCGCGGGGACCGACGATGACGGAACGTACGCGACCAACGGCGCAGATTACAGTCCGATTCCGGACTTCCTCTTTACCTTTGCGCTGTCGGCCATCAACCCCAACCCCTAACACGTCATGAGCAGTAGCACGCAATCGGTGCTCGTCGTCGAGGACGAGGCTTCAATTGCGTCCTTCGTCTCGCTCTACCTGAAGAACGCCGGCTACGAGGTGCGCACGGCGACGAACGGCACCGATGCGCTGACCTCGGTGCAAAGCCAGCAGCCCTCGCTGATCGTCCTCGACCTGATGCTGCCGGACATCGACGGCATCGAGATCTGCCGCCGCATTCGCCAGAAGTCGGATGTGCCGATCCTGATGCTGACGGCCCGCGACGAGGACGTGGACAAGATCATCGGCCTCGAGGTCGGCGCCGACGACTACATGACGAAGCCGTTCAACCCGCGCGAGCTCGTCGCGCGTGTGAAGTCGATCCTCCGGCGCGCGGCGCCCGAACGGAAGGAGCCGGAGAGCGCCGTCCTAAAGCACGGCGACCTCGTCATCGACTCGGGGCGGCGTGAGGTCAAGGTCGGCGATCAGGAGATCCAGCTTGCGCCCAAGGAGTTCGACCTCCTCTGGGAGCTGCTCGACCACCGCGGCCTCGTGCTGACCCGCGACCAGCTGCTCGAGCGCGTTTGGGGGTACACCTTCGCCGGCGATACGCGCACCGTGGACGTCCACGTGCGCCAGCTGCGGCGGAAGCTCGGCGAGGCCTCGCCGATCGTGACCGTGTGGGGCGTTGGCTACAAGGTCGGCCCCGCGCGGGATGCGGTCAACGCCTAGCGCTACCGTGTAAGGGCCGATGCTCAGATCGCTGCGCTTCCGGCTGCCGGCTGTTTTCCTGCTCGGCATCGTCGTGAGCGGGGTGATCGCGGCGCTGATTGCGCTCCGCCTGTTCCAGGGTTATGTGCTGACCCGCTCGAAGGCACAGCTGCGGCGTGAGGCGATCGGATTGACGGAGGTGTTCGCGCGCCAGGCGATCACGGCGAACAACACCGGGGAGGTGCCGCGCATCGCGAAACAGCTCGAGCGCGCGACGGGCGACCGGCTGTTCTACATCGGCGTCGACCCAGTGCCGGACGGGAGCATCGGACTCGACCGGCTGCCGAACTCGACGATCGACTGGCGGTCCGGCCGGACGATCACGTTCGAGTTCACGCCACCGGGCGACGAGCGCAGGTACCTCGCGGTCGCGCGCCCGCTCAGGTTGAGCCCGAAAGGCCCGGCGTTCGGCGACCTGATCGTCGCGACGCCCAAGACGGAGCTGACGCGACGCTGGGTGCCGCTGCTCAAACGCCTCGCCGCCGCATCGCTCGGCGGGATCCTCGTCGCTTGGCTCCTGGCCTGGTACCTCTCGCGGCGCATCACGCGTCCGCTGCTCGCGCTCTCCGATGCGACGGACGAGATCTCACGGGGTCACTACGACGTGGACGTGCCGGACGTGCCGCCCGGTGGCGAGGTCGGGCACCTGGCACAGCGCTTCCGCGAGATGGCGGCACGACTCGGGGAGGCGGAGCAGCGAGAACGGAACTTCCTGATGAGCGTGTCGCACGAGCTGCGGACGCCGCTGACGGCGATCCGCGGTCACGTCGACGCGCTGCGCGAAGGGATCGCCGCCGATCCTGCCGTGCGCGCGGCGTCGCTCGACATGATCGCGAGCGAGACGACGCGGCTCGAGCGGCTCGTCGGCGACGTGCTCGACCTCGCGAAGTTGGAGGCGCATCGCTTCACGCTGCTGGCGGAGGAGGTGGACATGGAGCGCCTCTGCGAGCAGGCGTACGCCGCGTTCGGCGAGGAGGCGCGGCGCCGCGGGATCGAGTACGAGAAGCGCTTCGATGCGAGCCCGACGATCGTGTCGGACGGCGACCGGGTGCTGCAGATCATCTCCAACCTGCTCTCGAACGCGTTCCGCTGGACCCCGGACGGCGGCAGGGTCGAGCTCGAGCTGGCGGCCTCGAACGGCCGGATCTCCGTCGCCGTCGACGACAACGGGCCCGGAGTGCCACCGGACGAGCGCGAGCGGATCTTCCGTCCGTTCTGGTCACGCGACGACTCCGGCACCGGCCTCGGGCTCGCGATCGCGCACGAGCTGGCGGCCGCGCTCGGCGGGAGCATCGAGCTCGAGTCCGAGACTGGCAAGGGCAGCCGTTTCGAGCTCGTCCTGCCGGCCGAAGGCAACTAGTCTCTTCCGACCATGAGTGTGCCGGCACAGGTCGTCGAGCTGCCGGAGCGGCGGTCCGTGCCACGCGCCGCCTTGGTCTCGCTGCGGCCACGGCAGTGGACGAAGAACCTGCTCTTGCTCGCCGGGATCATCTTCGCGGCCAAGCTCGGCGACGTGTCGCGCTGGGGGGAGGCACTGGCTGCCTTCGCCGCGTATTGCGCTGCATCCAGCGCGAGCTACCTGGTGAACGACGTGCGCGATGCGCCGCACGACCGCGAGCATCCCGTCAAACGCGCACGTCCGATCGCGCGCGGCGAGCTCTCACCACGGCTCGCCGAGGCGATGGCGGCGCTGCTGATCCTCGGCGCGTTCCTCCTCGTCGCACCGCTCGGACTCGCGTCGATCCTCTTCCTGTCCACGTTCTTCGCGCTGCAGGCCGGGTACACGCTGCTGCTGAAGCACGTCGTGCTGCTGGACGTCATGACGATCGGCGGGCTCTTCGTCGTGCGCGCTGCGGCCGGCGCCGCGGCTGTCGACGTGCGGATCTCGCCGTGGCTCCTGCTCTGCACGGCCCTGCTCGCGTTGTTCCTCGCGCTGGCGAAGCGCCGCGGGGAGCTCGTGCTCGTGGGCGCCGAGGCGACACCGGGCCGGCCTGTACTGGAGGGCTACTCGCTCGCGCTCGTCGACCAGCTCGTCGCCATTGTCGCCGCGTCGACGGTGATCTCGTACTGCCTGTACACGTTCACGGCACGCGACTCGAAGGCGATGATGGTGACGATCCCGGTCGTCGTCTTCGGCGTCTTCCGCTACCAGCTGCTCATGCACCGGCGCGACCTGGGCGAGGAGCCCGAGGAGGTGCTCCTGCGTGACTTGCCCATCCTGCTCTGCATCGCCGGCTGGGCGGTCTGCGCGGCAGTGATCCTGGCTGCGACCTAGGACGTGGCCGCGTCCGGGCGGCGGTCTTCCATCCGGTAGACGATCGCGCCGCGCGTGTCCTGCAGCTGCTCGAGCCGGTTGACGACGGACTCGATGCGGCCGAGCCGCGCGTCGACGCCCTTCCACCCGGAGGAGACGAGGTCGACGAGCAAGGCGAGATCGTCGACCCGGGCGTTCCGCTCGGTGAGCAGGTCGCCTTCCAGCGCCGAGAGGCGGCGCAGCAGCTGGTTCGTGAGGCCGCGCAGCTCGGCCAGATTCCGGCCCATCGGCTGCGCCTGGCCGCGGACGGCGTCCTCGACCCGGCCGGGGAGCGACTCTTCCAACGCGGAGGTCGCGGCCGCGAGCGCTTCGATCTGCTCGCGTGCGCGGACGAGGATGGCGTCCAGCGCGGCGCCGTCGGCCCGCTGCTCGACCCGCTCCTGCGCGCGCTCCATCGCGCCGTCGTCCATTGGCCACAAGGGTACCGTTGGCGCCGGATGAAAACGAGGGAGCTCGAGTACGACCTCCCGCCGGAGCTGATTGCGCAGCATCCCGTGCCGCGCCGCGACGAGTCTCGCCTGCTGGTCTACGATCGCGTGTCCGAGCGGGTGGATCATCGGAGGTTCGCAGACCTGCCGGACGTGCTCGGTGACGCGCTCACGGTGATCAACGACACGCGTGTCGTTCCTGCGCGGATCCCGATCGACCGGCCGCGCGGCGAGGTCCTCCTGCTCGAGCGCCTCGACGAGGACGGGCTCTGGGAAGGGCTGGCACGGCCGACGCGGCGCCTGCGTGCGGGCGCGCGCTACGGGCCGGTCGAGCTGCTCGAGCATCTCGGCGAGGGGCGGTGGCGGCTGCGCCTGCACGGGGAGCCGGACGGCGAGACGCCGCTGCCTCCCTACATCACCGAGCCGCTCGGCGATCCGGAGCGCTACCAGACGGTCTACGCGGACGAGGCGGGGTCGGCGGCCGCCCCCACGGCAGGGCTGCACTTCACGGAGGACGTGTTGCGTCGCCTCGACGTCGAGCGGGTGACGTTGCACGTCGGGCTCGACACATTCCGACCTGTCGCCGTCGAGAACCTGAGCGAGCACCCGCTTCACGGAGAGCGGTTTTCGGTCACGTCCGATGCCTGGCACCGGATCGAAGCTGCACCGCGCGTTCTTGCCGTCGGGACGACGACCGTGCGCGTGCTCGAGACGCTGGCACGCGGCGGGCCGCTGACGGGCCGGACGGACCTGTTCATCACGCCGGGGTTCGAGTTCTGGCGCACGGACGCGCTGCTGACGAACTTCCATCTGCCACGCTCGACACTGCTCGCGCTGGTCATGGCGTTCACGGGCGTGGAGGAGACGCGCCGGCTCTACCGGCTCGCGATCGATGAGCGCTATCGCTTCTACTCCTTCGGCGATGCGATGCTCGTCCTGTGAACGTCCGCCGGTGCCAGGCAGAGGACGTGGCCGTCGTCGCCCAGTTGCTGGACGAGGCGACCGTGTGGGTGGGCGAACGTGGGTACGACCAGTGGCCACTGCCGTTCCCGCACGACGAGCTCGAGGCTGCCGTGGAGCGCGGCGAGGTCTACGTCGCGGAGCTGGACGGCGACACCGTCGCGACGGTCACGCTGTTGTGGGACGACTCGAAGTACTGGGGCGAGCGCCCGCCCGACGCGGCGTACGTGCACAAGCTCGCCGTACGGCGAGCGTGCGCCGGGCAGCGTATCGGCCGCCGGATCGTCGAATGGGCGGATGCAACCGCTGCAGCGTCCGGTCGCGAGTTCTTGCGGCTCGACTGTCTCCGCGACAATCCGGGCATCCGCGCTTACTACGAAGAGCTCGGCTTCGAGCATCGCGGCGACCTCGTCGTCGGCGGAAGGAACATGAGCATCTATGAGCGACCGGTTCACAGTCGGCGCAGCTGACGGAGGCGCGCGCGCCGGCGTCCTGCGCACTGCGCACGGCGACATGCCGACGCCGGCGTTCATGCCCGTCGGCACGAAGGCAACGGTCAAGACCGTCGACCCCGACGAGCTGCGCGCGCTGGGCACGACGATCCTGCTCGGCAACGCGTACCACTTGCACTTCCGCCCGGGCGAGGACCTGATCGCCGAGCTGGGCGGCCTGCACCGCTTCATGGGCTGGGACGGTCCGATTCTCACGGACTCGGGCGGCTTCCAGGTCTTCTCCCTGCGCGACACGATCGCCGCCGTCGACGACGAAGGCGTCACATTCCGATCCGTCTACGACGGCGCGCTCGCGCGCTTCACGCCGGAGTCCGTCGCCGAGTGCCAGGCAAAGCTCGGGTCCGATATCGCCATGTGCCTCGACATCTGTCCGCCGGTCGACGTCGACCGCCCCGAGCTCGCGGAGGCTGTGCGTCGCACGACGCTCTGGGCGACGCGCCAGCGCGCCGCGCCGCGCGCCGACGGCCAGCTCCTCTTCGGCATCGCACAAGGAGCGTCGGATCCGGAGCTGCGGCGCCGCTCGATCGCCGAGCTGTCGGAGCTTGACTTCGACGGCTATGCCCTCGGCGGGCTCGCGATCGGCGAGGTGCGCGACGTCATGTTCGAGACGACGGCCTGGGCCGCCGACCTGCTTCCGGCCGAGAAGCCGCGCTACTTCATGGGCATCGGCGATCCGGAGGGCGTGCTCGAGGTGATCGAGCGCGGGGTGGACATGTTCGACTGCGTCCTTCCGACGCGGACGGCGCGGACGGGCAGCGCGCTCACCTGGGAGGGACGCCTCAACCTGCGCAACGCCGGCTTTGCGCGCGATCCGCGCCCACTGGACGAGGACTGCACATGTCCGGCGTGCGCACGTTTCTCGCGCGCGTACATCAGGCACCTGATCAACCAGCAGGAGTTGCTCGGCCTGCGCCTGCTGAGCCTCCACAATCTACGATTCCTGCTGGAACTGACCGCGAATGCGCGCGCGGCGATCGAGCAGGGCCGGCTCGCGGCATTCAAGGCCGAGGCGCTCGGCCGGCTCGCCGTCGCAACCGTGTGAGGAGGCCCGGTGGGCAGCTACATCTTCATCCTCGTCCTGCTTGCTCTGTTCTGGTTCATGCTGATCCGGCCGCAGCGGCGGCGGCAAGTCGAGTCGCAACGGCTGGTCGACTCGCTCGCCGTCGGAAAGGAGATCGTGACCGCCGGCGGCCTCTATGGGACGATAACGGCGCTCGACGACGACGAGGCGCGGGTCGAGATCGCCGACGGCGTCGAGGTTCGGATCGCGAAACGCGCGATCGCGGGTGTGCTCTCCGAGGAGGAGGACGAGCCCGAGGAACCGGAAGAGCTCGAGGAGGAAACCCCGGCTAACCTTCCTTAGCTCGTGTCCGACCGGCGCCGACATCTGACTCTGCTCGCGTTCATCGTCGCGGCCCTCGCCGGGGTGGCACTGCTCGCTGTGCCGGGCTCCCCGGTGCACCGTAAGGCGACGCTGGGCCTCGATCTGCAGGGCGGCTTGGAGGTGGTGCTGAAGGCGAATCCGCCCAAAGGCCACAAGCTGACCGCGGACGACCTGAACCGCTCGATCGACATCATGCGGAACCGGATCGACAAGCTCGGCGTCTCCGAGCCGGAGATCCGCAAGCAGGGCTCCGATCAGATCGTGATCCAGCTCGCCGGCGTTCACGACCCGGCGTCCGCGGCCAAGCTGATCGGCAAGACCGCGGTGCTCGAGTTCTACGACTTCGAGGCGGACCTCACAGGGCCCTCGGTCACGACCGGCCTGCAGCGACTGCCCGTGGCGACCGGCAGCCTCTTCGGCTTGCTCTCGGCTCAGCAGACGCGTGACCTCGCCGACAAGGGCACGCCGTCGCAGTGGTACCTCTTCAACCCGAAGAACGTCGTCAAGGCCGGGCCGACGCCGACCAAGCAGGCGCTGCTCAAGAGCCAGATCGTGCAGAACCCCGAGGCGAAGGGCGGGCTCGGGAAGCACATCCCGAAGGACTGGACGATCCTGGCCGTCCCGCAGAACACCGTGGTCGTCAGCTGCGACTACGAGGCCGACCCGTCGAACTGCATCAGCACGCAGCGGATCACGACGAAGAAGGTCTTCTACCTCCTCAAGCACCACGAGGTGAAGGACTTCCCGGACAACCCGATTCCGGAGATGACGGGCGGCGAGCTGAAGCTCTCCGGCACACGTGCCGACATCGACCCGCAATCGAATCAGCCGGTCGTGCTGATGCAGTTCACCGGCAAGGGCAAGAAGGTCTTCCACGAAATCACGCGGCGCGAGGCCCAGCGTGGTGCGACCGCGTGCGCGGGACAGAACAGCCAGGAGGCCGTGCTGCGGTGTGCGCAGCACTTCGCGATCGTGCTCGACCGCGAGGTCCAGTCGGTGCCGTACATCGACTTCCGCCGCAACCCGGACGGCATCCCGGGGGACAACGGCGCGCAGATCGACCTCGGCGGCGGCTCGCTCGGTGACGCGAAGAAGCTCGCGCTGGTGCTGCAGACGGGTGCGCTGCCCGTCACGTTCACGACCGCCGAGCGCACCGACGTCTCGGCCACGCTCGGCAAGGACTCGCTGAACCAGGCGAAGAAGGCGGCCCTCGTCGGCCTGCTGGTCGTCGCGGTCTTCCTGCTGCTGCTCTACCGGTTCCTCGGGCTCGTCGCCGTGATCGGGCTCGGCATCTACGCCGCGTTTCTCTATGCGGCGATCCTCCTGTTCCACGTCACGCTGACGCTGCCGGGCTTCGCGGGACTGATCCTGACGATCGGGGTGGCCGCCGACGCGAACGTCGTTGTGTTCGAACGCATCAAGGAAGAGGTGCGCGCCGGGAAGTCCGTGCGCGCTGCGATCTCCGCTGGGTACGCGAAGGGTTTCCACACGATCCTCGACGCGAACGTCGTGACGGCGATCACGGCGCTGGTGCTCTTCGCCGTCGCCACGGCGCAGGTGAAGGGCTTCGCGCTGATGCTGCTGATCGGCACCGTGATCTCGCTGATCACCGCGGTCGCGGCGACGCGCGCGATGCTGGGCCTGCTCGCCGGCTTCTCCTGGTTCAACAAGCCGCGCTTCATGGGCGCGCACGGGCAGCAGACCGCCAAGTGGCTGCAGATCGACTTCATGCGGCGCCGCTATCTGTGGTTTGCGATCTCCGGCATGGTGCTCGTCCTCGGCGCGGGCGCGCTCGGCATTCGCGGCTTGAACCTCGGCATCGACTTCAAGGGCGGCACCCAACTGACGTTCAAGACGCCGGCCGCGCACACGACGGGCGACGTCCGCGAGGTGATGAAGGCGCAGGGTTACGCCGACGCGGTCATCCAGGGCCGCGGCGCCTCGACGAACGGCGGGTACAAGAGCTTCCAGATCCGGACGAAGGCGCTCAGCGGACCGAAGCTGACAACGGTCACGCGTGCGCTCGAGGACCGCCTGCAGACGACGGCGCCGGGCGCGACCACCGTCTCGTCCAGCTTCGGCCGGCAGATCGCGAAGTCGGCGATCATCGCGATCCTCTTCTCGCTCTTTCTCGTCGTCCTCTACATCGCGATCCGGTTCGACCTCAAGTTCGCCGGGCCTGTGATCGCGGCCATGCTGCACGACGTCCTGATCTGCATCGGGATCTACGCGCTGCTCGGACGAGAGGTGACCAGCTCGACGGTGGCGGCGATCCTGACCGTCCTCGGCTACTCGATCTACGACACGATCATCATCTTCGACCGGATCCGGGAGAACATCCCGATCATGCGGCGTTCGTCGTTCGCGACGATCGCGAACGTGTCGCTGTGGGAGACGATCCGCCGTTCGCTGGCGACGTCGTTCATCACGCTGCTGCCGGTCGGGGCGCTGCTCCTGTTCGGCGGGGACACGCTGAAGGACTTCGCGTTCGCGCTGATGGTCGGCATCGCGTCTGGTGCGTATTCGTCCATCTTCGTCGCCGCGCCGCTGTTGACGATCTGGAAGGAGCACGAGCCGGACTTCGCGCGGCGCAAGGACGTGACCGTCACGAAGGCCAGGCTCGAGGCGGAGTTCGAGGAGGCCGAGGAGGCGGCGGCGGAGGAGCCGGCGCCCGCGCTCGCGCCCGTTTCGACCGTCGACGGCGCGGACGGCGGGGCGGCTGCGGCGCAGGCGAAGCGGGAGCGTCGCCGGCAGCGACGGCGCGCGCGTCCACATGGACGAGCCCGTTAGGCGCCTGGCACTCGCGCTCGTCGGCGCGGTTGCGCTGACGGCGGAACGCGCGGACGAGCTGGCCGACTCCCTCGCGTCTCGCGGCGGCATGAGCCGGGAAGAGGTGCGCGCCTGGATCGACGAGGCGACGACGCGCTGGCGCGGTGATGCGGTGCGCGTGGGGGAGCGGGCCGGCGCCACGCTGAACGGCGCCTTCCGCGAGCTCGGCCTCGTCACGCGCGAGGAGTGGGACGAGCTCGAGCTCCGTGTCGCCCAGCTGGAGCACCGCCTGCGCCTCGTCGAGACCCAGCCGCCGCAGCTCCCCTCCCCTCGGGACTAGCCCCTTTTCATCTCCCGGGTGGTGCCAGGCAGCAGACGGGTCCCGGCCGGCCGTGTCTCAAAACGGCGCTACGCTGAGCCTCGTGCCGCCGAGGATCGTCCGGGGCGAAGTCGCGCTCGGAATCGCCGCCGTCGTCGTGGGCCTCGTCGGCATCGCATCGGCCCTGACGCCGGAGTTCGCGAACCGCTCCGACTTCGTCCGCGGCGTCCTGCCGCCCGGCGTTCCAGGGGCGGCGCGCATCCTGGCGCTCGCCTTCGGCCTCGCGCTCGTCTGGCTCTCACGACTGCTCGTGCGCCGGCGCCGTCGTGCCTGGCACCTGGCCGTCGCCCTTGTCACCGGGATCTCGATCGCCCACCTCGCCAAGGGCCTGGATGTGGAGGAGGCGACGCTCGGTTTCGTGCTGCTCGTCGCGCTGCTCAAATTCCGTGCTCGCTTCGACGTCCCGGGTGACCCCCACTCGGTCCGCCCGTTGCTCGCCACTGCCCCCGCGCTCGTCTCGGTCGGCGCACTTGCCGCCCTCCTCGAAGTGCGAGGCATCGAGGCCGACCGCTGGGAGGACCTGCTCGCAGCAACGGCGTTGGTACTCGGCGCGCGTGCGCTCTACCTGTGGCTGCGCCCCGTCTCGGAACGAGTTCGCCAACCCGCCGAGGAGCGAAGGCTGGTGCGCGCACTGGTGCGCCGCTTCGGGGACGACAGCCTCGACTTCTTCAGCCTGCGCAGGGACAAGAGCTACTTCTTCTCGCCGACGCGGCGAAGCTTTCTCGCCTACAGGGTCGTTGGGGGCTCGGCGCTCGTCAGCGGCGGACCGATCGGCGCTGAGGAGGAGTTCCTCGAGCTGCTGGCGGAGTTCCGGCGTGTGTGTCACGCGCACGGCTGGCGGCTCGCGCTTCTGAGTGTCCGCAGCGAGCTCTTGCCCCTGGCGCGCCGGCTTGGTCTGCGGGTGATCAAGATTGGGGACGAGGCGGTCGTCCTGCCGGCGGCGTTCTCGCTCGACGGACGCGCCATTCGCAAGGTGCGGCAATCGGTCGCCAGGCTCGACCGCGCGGGCTACGAGTTCTCCGTCGTCGGCGCCGCAGCAGTCGATCCAGGGTTGCGCGCGGAGCTCGAACGCGTGTCCGATGTCTGGCGCGGCTGGAATGTCGAGCGCGGCTTCTCGATGGCGATGGACGACCTCTTTCGCGAGCCGGAGACGCTCTTCGCCGTCGCGCGACAGGGAAGCCGTGTTGGTGGCTTTCTCCATCTCGTGCCGAGCTGCCGCGGGTTCTCACTCGGCGCGATGCGGCGCGATCCGCAGACGCCGAACGGCCTGATGGAGTACCTGATCGCCCGCGTTCTGCTCTGGGCGCGGAGGCACGACGCAGAGGAGATCTCGCTGAACTTCTGCGTCTTCGCCGACCTCCTTGGTGATGCGCACGGGAACCGGCTGCGGACGGCGGTGCGCGCAGCCCTGCGCGCGGGCGATCGTGTCTTTCAGCTCGAGCGGCTGCTCGTCTTCAGCCGCAAGTTCGATCCCGAGTGGCGGCCGCGTTACCTGTGCGTCGAGTCCCTCGCGGATCTCCCAGTGGTCGGGCTCGCCTACCTGCAGGTGGAATCCCTGCTGACGCCCCCTGGGCCGTGGGCTCGCCGCTCCGCCGTGAAGGTGTAGCGCCGCGCAAGTGCAACACTGATCCCATGGCTCAACCGGCCACAAGGAACCTCGGACGCCTGTCGGAGATCGCGCAGGTCGCCGTCCGGCATGGCTTCGGCTACTGGTTCGACACCCACCGCCTGACCGACCTCTTCCCGCGGCGTGCGCCGCGGCTCGAGGTCGACGGCCAGCCGTCGCAGCGAGGACAGCACCTCCGCGAGATGCTCGACGAGCTCGGCCCGACGTTCGTCAAGTTCGGCCAGCTGCTGTCCACACGGCCGGACGTGCTCCCGCCCGACATCATCGCGGAGCTGCGCGGCCTGCAGGACGACGTGCGTCCGTTCCCGCTGGCGGACGTCGAGAAGGTCGTCGAGGAGGAGCTCGGGCTCAGCGTCGGGCAGCTCTTCACCGAGTTCGAGGAGCGACCGGTCGCCGCCGCCTCGATCGGCCAGGTGCACCGGGCGATGCTGCCGAACGGCCGTCGCGTCGCCGTTAAGGTCCAGCGTCCGGGCGCGCCGCGCCAGATCGAGGCCGACCTCGCGCTCCTCTACCAGGCCGCGCGCATCGCGAAGGAGCGTGTGCGAGCGCTCGACTTCATCGACGCGCGCCAGCTCGTCGACGAGTTCGCGCGCTCGATCCGCCAGGAGCTCGACTACCGGCTCGAGGCGCGCAACGCCGACGCCTTCCACCGCAACTTCGCCGGCCATCCGCACGTCCGCGTCCCGCGCGTTTTCTGGAGCTACACGCGCAGCCGCGTGCTGACGCTGGACTGGCTGGAGGGAACGCAGGTCGCCGACATCCACCCGGAGGAGTGGGCCGTCGAGGAACGTCGCGACCTCGCCTCCCTGATGGCGGAGACGTGGATGACGATGATCTTCCGGCACGGCTTTTTCCACGGCGATCCACATCCGGCGAACATCCTCGTGCTCGGCCGCGCCGACCAGATCGGTCTCGTCGACTTCGGCGCCGTCGGAAAGCTGACGGATGACGACCTGTCGAAGCTGACGCGGCTGTTCATCGACGCCGCGTCGGAGAACGTCGAGGCACTGCCGAAACGGCTCGCCGATCTCGGCGTTCGCTACCCGAAGGAGCGCGAGGAAGAGTTCCTCGCCGAGCTGCGCGAGATCTACTACCGCTACTACGGCGCGAGCCTCGCGGAGATCGATCCACTGCAGGTGATCCGGGAGGCGTTCCAGCTCATCTACTCGATGAACCTGCGGCTGCCGACGCGGTTTCTGCTGCTCGACCGCGCGATCGCGACGTTGGGCTCCGTCGGCATCGACCTCTATCCGGACTTCAACGTGTTCGAGGTGGCTCGCCCGTACGCGCGCGGGTTGCTGCTCGAGCGCTTCGGGCCTCGCCGGATGGCTGCGCGGGCGCGCAAGGAGTCGCTCCGATTCGGACAGATGGCGCTCGAGCTTCCGTATCAGCTGCACGACACGCTGGAGCAGGTGCGTGACGGCCAGATCGAGGTCGGCTTCGTCCACAAGGGGCTCGACGACCTGCTCAACCGCATGGACGTCGTCTTCAACCGCCTCGTCATCGCCATGTTCGTCGCGGGCGGCCTGATCGGCTCGAGCCTGATCGGGATCTTCGCCAAGGCGGGCCCGCACGTGCTCGGCATCAACATCATCTCGGTGCTTGGCTTCGCCTTCTCCGGCCTGCTCGGGATGTGGCTGCTGTGGGGCGTCGTCCGCAGCGGCCGGCTCTAGCCCTACCGCCCTTCACGTGAGTCAGGCCGACGAACGGATCGAGCGCGTCACGACGCTCGAGCTCTTCTTCGACCTCGTCTTCGTCTTTACGATCACGCAGCTCACGACGGTGCTGTTCGCCTCGCCGAACGCGACGGCGCTCGCACAGGTCGTCGTGATGCTGGCGGTGATCTGGTGGATGTACGGCGGCTACGCGTGGCTGACGAACGCCGTGCGCGCGGACACCGGCACCCGGCGTCTGCTCCTGCTCGGCGGAATGGCGGGCTACCTCGTCCTCGCGCTCGCGATCCCACACGCCTTTTCCCGCACCGGGCTCGCGTTCGGCCTCGCCTACCTCGTCATCGTCGCGGTGCACACGATCCTGTTCACGCGCTCGTCTGCGGTCGGGATCACGCGGGCGATCGTCACGCTCGCGCCCTACAACCTGCTCGCGGCGGGGCTGATCGTCGCGGGCGGCGCGGTGGGCGGCGCGGTGCAGTGCGTGCTCTGGGGCGCGGCCGTGCTGTTCGAATGGCTCGTGCCGGCCGCGCAGCGTCGCGAGGGCAGCTTCATGATCGGTGCGGCGCATTTCGTCGAGCGCCACGGGCTCGTCGTCATCGTCGCCATCGGTGAGTCCGTCGTCGCGCTCGGTTTCGGCGCGGCCCATCTCCCTGTGGACGTCCCGCTCGTCCTGATCGCGGCCGTCGGTCTTGCGCTGAGCGCCTGCCTCTGGTGGATCTACTTCGGGGACGAACTCGAGCCGGCGGAGCGCGCGCTCACGGCGCTCGGGCTCGGGCCGCGTTCCCGCGCGGCGCTGTTCGCTTTCGGCTACGGCCACCTGCCGATGCTGCTCGGGATCGTCGCGGGCGGCGCGGTGGAGCGCGAGGCCACGGCGCATGCCTTTACGCAGCTGTCGTGGACACGCGCGGCCCTGCTGGGCGGGGGCGTTGCGCTCTACTGCGCCTGCGACGCGCTCTTCCGCTGGAGGCTCGTACTCGATCGTCTCGCGACGCGCAGCGCTGCGGCGGTGCTCGCTCTCGGGACGATTCCGGTGGGCGCCGTTGTTTCGCCTTTCGTGCAGTTGCTGTTGCTCGTCGTCGGGTTGACGGCGATCTTCCTCGCGGAAAGGAACGTCGTCCTAAGCGGTCGGCTGTAGATCGTTCGTCACGCTTTTGCGCGAAAGGACATCTAGTCCGTCGTCGTTCGTGGCGCTACGTTCGCTTGCATGTCCACCGCACTCTTGCTGGCCGAGCCGGAGCCCTTTCTCGAGCGGCACCTGAGGAGCGACGGGTTTCAGGTCGTGGACGAAGCGGCGCGACCGGATCTCGTCCTGTTGGGCGACAGTGCCGCGGTGGAGGAGTTTCGCGCGCGTCACGGTGACGTCCCGGTGATCGTGCTCGGCGAGCCGGAGTCGGACGCGGTCGACCGCGTGCGCGCGCTCGAACGGGGTTGCGACGACTTCCTCGTTCGGCCGTTTGCCTACGAGGAGCTGTTGGCCCGAATCCGTGCGGTCCTGCGCCGTACGGCACCCTCGCCGCACGAGATCCGGCGCGCGGGGACGATCACCGCCGACCTCGCGACACGCACGGTTGCGGTCGGAGAGGTCGCGGTCCCGCTCGCCGGGAAGGAGTACGAGCTCCTGCTCAAGTTAATGACGGATCCGACGCGCGTGTTCACCAAGGAGCAGCTCCTGCGCGAGGTCTGGGGCTTCCGCTCGCTCGGACGGACCCGCACGCTCGACTCGCACGCGTCGCGGTTGCGGCGGAAGCTGGCGGCGGGGGGCGCGGCCAGCGTCGTCATCAACGTGTGGGGGGTGGGCTACAGGCTGATGTAGGCTCGCCCGCGTGTCGGCCTTCGCCAACCTTTCGTCCCTCCAGCTGCAGCGGATCTGGGACGGCGTGCACGGCAGGATCGTGCACGGCGACCGCATCACGCTCGGCGTGATCGAGCTCGAGCCGAACAGCGTCGTTCCGGAGCACAGTCACGAGCACGAGCAGCTCGGCATCTGCTTGAGCGGCTCGCTCGTCTTTCGCGTCGGCGACGAGTCGCGCGAGCTCGGCCCAGGTGAGACGTGGTCGATCCCGGGCACCGTTCCACACGAGGTTCATGTCGGGCCGGAGGGCGCGGTCGTGCTCGACGTGTTCGCGCCGACGCGCGACGACTGGCTCGAGGCGCCCAGCGCAGAGACACGCGCTCCGCGCTGGCCTTAGAGGAGCGCGCCCTCCAGCCGCAGCAGGGCTTCCTTGCGGTCGAGACCGCCGCCGTAGCCGACGAGCTTGCCGTTCGCACCGATCACGCGGTGGCAGGGCAGAACGATTGGCAGCGGATTGCGATTCATGACGGTCCCGACGGCGCGCGCCGCGCGCGGCCTCGCCGCGCGTGCCGCGAGCTCGCCGTACGTGACGACCTCTCCGTAGGGGACGCGTGCGAGCTCACGCAGGACCCGTCGGTTGAAGTCCGCCTGGAGTGCGAGGTCGACGGCGAGGTCGAAACGCTGCCGCTTGCCCTCGAAATACTCGTCCAGCTGTCGCCGGGCGGGATCGATCGGCAGCGCCGAACGCAGCACCCGCACGCCGAACGCGCCGGCGAGCCGGTCGAGCTCCTGCTCGGGCTCGGCGTCGTAAGCGATGCGGCAGAGACCACGCTCAGTCGCGGCGACGAGCAGCGTGCCGACGGGCGTGTCTACGAGGTCATAGGCGACGTCGAGCAGGCTTTCGCGTGCCGCAGCGTCGCGGAATCGACGGTCGAGCTCGGGGGAGACGGGATTCACTGGGCTTCCTTTCGTCGCAGTCGGCGGATGCCGGCAGACGCCGCCTGGCGCGCGGCTGTTGCGTTCGATCCAAGCGCCGCACCGATCTCGGCGTAGTCGAGGTCGTAGCCGTAGCGGAGCACGACGGCGGCTCGTTCGGTCGGCGGCAGCTCGTCGGCGAGGTGCTCGAGCTGCGCGAACGCCGGGCGACCATCCAGCGACGAGAGCTCGGGCAACTCGGCGTCGGCTCGGGGCCGGCGATCCTCGTCGATAGCGATCCTGCTCGCGATCGTGTAGGCCCACGCACGGAGATGCTCGCCGTGCCGTAGCTTGGGATAGGCGCGCAGCGCCCGCAGGAACGTCTCCTGGAACGCGTCCTCGGCGCGCTCGCGCCCAAGGCGGCGCACGAGGAACGCGTGGATCTCCTCGCGGTGCTCGTCGTAGAAGCGTTCGAACGGCGGCAGCGTCATCGGCGACATCTTGAAACGTGCCAGACACGAGACGTGTGAGGATCGGTCGATGCGAGTTGCGGTCGTGGGGCACGTCGAATGGGTGGAATTCGCCCGCGTCGAAGCCGTGCCGCGGCCGGGGGAGATCGTCCACGCTCTGGAGACCTGGCAGGAACCGGCCGGCGGCGGGGCGGTCGCCGCCGTCCAGCTTGCGCGGCTCGCCGGGTCGTGCCTCTTCTTCACCGCGCTCGGGGCGGACGAGCTCGGGCGCCGCTCCCGGGCCGAGCTCGGCCGACTTGGCGTCGAGCTCCGCGCGATCCCCGAGCGGGAGCCGACCCGCCGTGCGTTCACGTTCGTCGATGAGACGGGCGAGCGGACGATCACCGTGCTCGGCGAGAAGCTGCGTCCTCACGGCGGCGACAGCCGGCTGCCCTGGCGCGAGCTCGCCGGCCTCGACGCCGTCTACTTCGTCAGCGGCGACGCGGAGGCGTTGCACCACGCACGCCTGGCACGCGTGCTGGTGGCGACCGCCCGGGAGCTCGCGACGCTCCGCGAGGCGAGTGTGCAGCTCGACGTCCTCGTCGGGAGCGGTGAGGACGAGGGAGAGCTCTACCACCCGGGGGAGCTCGAGCCGGCGCCCCAGATCGTCGTCACGACCTCCGGCGGCCTCGGCGGCTGGGTCCAGCCGGGAGGTCCGTTTCGGCCTGCTTCCGTCCCTGGCACCGTCGTCGATGCCTACGGCTGCGGCGATTGCTTCGCGGCCGGGCTGACCTTCGCGCTGGCCCGAGGCGACGCCATCGAGGAGGCCGTGGCGCTCGGGGCGCGTTGCGGCGCAGCCGTCATGACCGGTCGGGGCCCGTACGAGGCCCAGCTCACCGCTCCCTGAGCGCCCCGAAAATCCCCCTTCTGGGGTGGACATGTGGGGAATGGTGGTTTAAAGTGGGGCGAAGTGGTAACCTCGATCCGGCCCCAGGATGCTTCTAGGCGCACACGACCACACCATCGATGACAAAAACCGTCTCACTCTTCCGGCCAAGTTCCGAGAAGCCTTCCAGGACGGTGTGGTCGTCACGCGAGGCCTCGACGGCTGCCTGTACGCCTACCGTCGTCCGGATTGGGATCGACTCGTCGAGTCTCGACTCGCCACGATGGATCCGCTCAGCCCGGAAGGGCGGCGCATCCAGCGGTTCTTCTTCTCCGGGGCGGCCGAGGCCGACCTCGACAAACAGGGCCGCGTGATGATCCCCGCCCAGCTGATCGAGCACGCGAAGCTGGGCCGGGAGGTCGTCGTCGCGGGTGTCCACGACCGGCTCGAGATCTGGGACCGCGCCGCCTGGCGCAAGGAGCTGGCCGAAGTCGAAGGGAGCGCGGAGGATGTTGCCGAACGCCTTGCAGACCAGCGCGACTGACCACGTCCCCGTTCTCGCCGAGGAGGTGCGCGAGCTCCTCTGCGTGCAGCCGGGCGAAACGGTCGTCGACGCCACCTTCGGCGCCGGCGGTCACGCCGCACTCCTCGCGGCCGACCTCGCCGGGCGCGGCAAGCTGATCGCCATCGACCGAGACCCGGGCGCGCGCGCGTACTTCGATCGCCTCGCGAAGCGTGCCACGGTGCAGACACGGTTCCTTCGCGGAGACTTCGCCGTTGTCATCGAGCAGCTCGCGCAGAACGGCGTCGAGGCAGATGCCGTCCTACTCGACCTCGGCGTCTCGTCCATGCAGATCGACCGGCCTGAGCGCGGCTTCTCGTATGCCGTCGACGCGCCGCTCGACATGCGGATGGATCCGTCAGCGGACGTCACGGCGGCGGGCATCGTGAACGAGGCGGCCGAGCGCGACCTCGCGACAATCTTCAAGCGTTACGGCGAGGAGCGCTACGCCCGCCAGATTGCGCGCGCGATCGTGCGGCGGCGCAAGGAACAGCGCTTCGAGCGCACCGGTGACCTCGTCGAGACAATCAAGGGTGCGATCCCCGCGCCGGCGCGGTTCGGCGACGGACACCCGGCCAAGCGCGTCTTCCAGGCGCTGCGTATCGCCGTGAACGACGAGCTCGGCTCGCTCGAAGCGGCCGTGCCGGCGGCGTTTTCGATGCTGCGCCCGGGCGGCCGGCTCGCAGTGATCAGCTTCCACTCGCTCGAGGACCGGCTGGTCAAGCGATTCATGCGCGACCTGGAGCGCGGCTGCGACTGCCCACCCGACTTTCCCGTGTGCGTGTGCGGGAAGGAGCCCGAGCTTCGCTCTCTTTCACGCAAAGCGATTCGTCCGACCGCCCGCGAGACCGCCGCGAACCCGCGCTCCTCGTCAGCGCGGCTCCGCGTGGGAGTGAAGGTCTGAGTGGCGACCTGGGCCGCCGAAGCAGAACGGCCGCAACCGCGCCCGCGCTCCGCGCCGCGGCCCGTCCCGCGCCAGCGGCGCGTCGCCGGCGGCATCTTCTGGATCGGCATCATCGCCGCGCTGCTCGCCGGGGTAGTCGCTTTGAACGTCGCGGTGCTGCGACTGAACATGAAGCTCGACCGGCTTGGCCAGGAGCGCGCCAACCTGCGCGCGCAGAACGCCGCGCTCTCCGTGCAACTCTCGAGCGCGGCGTCCGCGCCGCGGATCCAGGGCCTGGCGGCAAAGCGCCTGGGATACGTGCAGGCGGCACCAGGCCAGTGGTCCTACGTAACGCTGCCGCACTAGGAGGAGCACGCCGGTGAACCGCCTAGTCAACCGGCGGATCCGGCTCCTGCTGGCGGCGCTGATGCTTGCGTTCGGCGGCCTGCTGCTGCGGGCGACGTGGCTCCAAGGCGTGCGCGCCGAGTCGCTCTCGCGCCTCGGCCAGACCCAGCATCGCGAGGCCGTCGCACTGCCCGCCGGCCGCGGGACGATCTACGACCGCACCGGCGTCGAGCTCGGGCTCGGAGAGCGTGCGACAACTGTGTACGCGAATCCGAGGCAGATCGCGAATCCGCGCGCCGCGGCCGTCGCGGTCGAGCGGACGCTCGGGCTCGACGCCGACCGCATCTACCCCCAGCTCGCCGATCGCTCGCGCGGATTCGTCTACATCGAGCGGCAGGCGGATCCCGCCCGGGCCGCGTCGCTGCAGCGGCTCAGGCTTGCCGGCTTCGGCTTCTATCCGGAAGAGCGGCGCAGCTACCCGCAGCGGTCGGTCGCGGCGCAGCTGCTGGGCTACGTCGGGATCGACGGCAACGGTCTCTCTGGTCTCGAGTTCGAGTTCGACCGCCCGCTGGCGGGCCGCGCCGGCCGGGAGACGATCGTGAAGGATCCGAGCGGACGCGTGCTCGACGTCCAGCAGCAACGCGCGGAGACGCCGGGGCGCGACGTCTTCCTCACGGTGGACCACAGCATCCAGGCGAACGCCGAGCAGGTGCTGCGCCAGACCGTGCACAAGTGGCACGCTAGGAGCGCGAGCGCGATCGTGCTCGATCCGCGCACCGGTGCGGTGCTCGCGATGGCCGTGCAACCCGGCTACGACGCGAATCGCTTTCCGTCAGCTCCGCGCGACCTGCAGCGGAATCGGACGGTCACCGATACGTACGAGCCAGGTTCGACGTTCAAGCTGATCACGGTCGCGGCGGCCCTGTCGGAGCGGCTCGTAACCCCGGCGACGCGCTTCACGCTGCCGTACTCGCTCCACGTGGCCGACCGTGTCATCCACGACGCCGAGGAGCGCGGCACGGTCGACTACTCGGTCGCACAGATCCTCGCCCACTCCTCGAACATCGGGGCGATCGAGCTCGCGGAGATGCTCGGACGCACGCGCCTCTCCAAGTGGATCTCCCGCTTCGGCTTCGGGCGCACGACCGGAATCGACTTTCCGGGTGAGAGTCCCGGCATCGTCCTCCCGCCCGACAAGTGGTCCGGCTCGACGATCGGCAACGTCCCGATCGGCCAGGGAATCGCCGTCACGCCCGTGCAGATGGCTGCGGCCTACGCCGCGATTGCGAACCGCGGCATCTGGGCGCGACCGCACCTTGTCGATCATGTCGCGGGGGGCGGCCGGCCGTCGCTGTACCGCCGCCGCCTCGTCTCTTCGCAGATCGCGGACGAGCTGATGCTGATGCTGAAGGACGTCGTTGCGGAGGGCACCGGGCAATACGCCGCGATGCCCGGATATCAGGTCGCCGGAAAAACAGGCACGGCGCAGAAGCCCGACGCGCACGGCGGCTACGCCACCGGCCGCTACGTGGCGTCGTTCGTCGGGATCGTCCCCGCATCGCGACCGCGCCTCGTGGTTCTCGTCACGGTCGACGAGCCGCAGGGCGCGATCTGGGGCGGCGTCGTAGCGGCTCCCGCATTCCAGCAGATCGCGCGCTTCGACCTTCAGTACCTGGAGGTCCCGCCGGACGGTCCCACGGGCTAACCCTCGTCACACTTTCGCCACGTCCGCGCCCCAGACACGTCACAGCTTCCGTCGTAGGCTGTCGGTGGGCGGGCGTGGTGGGACCCTGTTTCGCGGGTGTACATGTAATGCCCTCGGGACGCGCCACTAGACTTCCCCGGCGATATGCAGCTGGAGCGGCTCATTGCTGCGCTCGCTCCGACCGACGTCGTTGGAGGCGCTGCCGTCGAGATCCGCGAGCTGGCTTACGACGCACGGGAGGTGCCGCGCGGCGCACTCTTCTTCTGCATCCCCGGTGCGAACGCCGACGGCCACGAGTTCGCTGCGGATGCCGTCGCGCGCGGCGCGAGCGCCCTCGTCGTCGAGCGGCGGCTGGACGTCGACGTGCCGCAGCTCGTTGTGCCCGACGTTCGTGGCGCGATGCCGCGTGCCGCGGTCGAGTTCTTCGGCGATCCCACCGCCCGCCTGCCGGTCGCCGCGATCACGGGCACGAACGGCAAGACAACGACGGCGTACCTGCTCTGGTCGATCCTCGCGGCGGCCGGGGAACGGCCGGGCCTGCTGACGAACGTCGAGCGGCGCGTCGGCACGGAGGTGCGCGCCGTCGGGCTCAACACGCCGGAGTCGGTGGATCTCCAGCGGCTCTTCCGCGAGATGCTCGACCGAGGCAATCGTGTGTCCGTGATGGAGGCGACCTCGATGGCGTCGGTGAAGAGCCGGCTCGACGGCACCCGCTTCGCGGTGCTCGTGTTCACGAACCTGACGCAGGACCACCTCGACTTTCACGGCAGCATGGACGAGTACTTCGAGGCAAAGCGGCGGCTCTTCGCGCAGGCGACCAGAGCCGTCATCAACGTCGGCGACGAATACGGTGCGCGCCTCGCCGCGGAGATTCCGGACGCGCTGACCTTCACGCCGGCGGATGAGCTGACTGGGATCGACCTCAAGCTGCGCGGCCGTTTCAACGTCGAGAACGGGCTCGCGGCTGCCGTGGCGGCACGCGCGCTCGGTGTCGACGAGGCTGCGATCAAGCGGGGCATCGAAGCCGTCGAGCGCGTACCCGGGCGCTTCGATACGGTCGACGAGGGCCAGCCGTTCACGGTGCTCGTCGACTACGCCCACACGCCCGGTGCGCTCGAGTCGGCGCTCGAGGCGGCGCGCGAGCTCGGCCGGGGGCGAGTCATCTGCGTCTTCGGCGCCGGGGGCGACCGAGACCGCGAGAAGCGTCCGCTGATGGGACAGGTCGTCGCCGAGCTGGCCGACGTCGCGCTCGTGACGTCGGACAACCCGCGCAGCGAGGACCCGGCCGCGATCGCGGCCGACGTCGTCGACGGCCTCGACCTCGACGTCGAGCTCGACCGCCGGCGCGCGATCGAGCGCGCGCTCGAGTCGGCGCGCGAGGGCGATGTCGTCGTGATCGCCGGCAAGGGCCACGAGCAGGGCCAGGAGATCGGCGGCCGCAAGCTTCCGTTCGACGACCGCGAGGTCGCGCGCGACGCCTTGCGCCGGCTGAGGGCGCCTGCGTGATCCCGCTGGAAATGGCGACACTCGCCGAGCTCGGCCACCTCGAGCGTCGCGCTGACGAAATCACAGGCGTCCAGGTCGACTCTCGACGGATCACCCCGGGCGACCTGTTCGTCGCGATCGGCAGTGGCTCCGAATACGTCGCCGAAGCGCTCGAACGAGGTGCCGCGGCCGCGCTCGTTCCCGACGACGCGTTCTCGGCACTCGCCCGGATAGGCCGCGCCGTTCGCGAGCGGAGCTCCGCACGGGTTGTCGGTATCACCGGGTCGATGGGGAAGACGTCGACGAAGGACATCCTCGCCGCCCTCTGCATGCCTTCCGCCCGGACGATCGCGGCCGAGGCCAGCTACAACAACGAGGTCGGCGTTCCGCTGACCCTTTGCCGGCTCGAACGTGACACGGAGGCCTGCATCCTCGAGCTCGCGATGCGCGGCTTCGGGCAGATCGCCGCTCTCTGCG
Organism: Actinomycetota bacterium; assembly: GCA_046729555.1. Lineage (GTDB taxonomy): Bacteria > Actinomycetota > Thermoleophilia > Gaiellales > Gaiellaceae > 3-1-20CM-4-69-9. The sequence continues at coordinate 54,530 of JBKPGW010000095.1, forward strand.
AGATCGCGCAGCCCGATATCGGCGTGATCACCAACGTCGGGCCCGTCCACCTCGAGCTCGTCGATTCGCTCGAGGGCGTCCGCCGGGCCAAAGGCGAGCTGGTCGCAGCACTCCCAGCGGGTGGGACGGCGATCGTCCCGGCCGGCTTCCCGGTCGAACGTGACGACATCGACGTCGTGCGCCTCGGCGACCCCGCCGCCCGCATCGTGGGCGGCCGCACGGAGCTCGGCGGCGTCAGCTTCAACTTCACCGCGCGACATCAGGCGCAGAACGCCGCCACTGCACTCGCAGCGCTCGACGCGCTCGGCCTGCCGCGACCGGCGAGCGTCGACGTCGACTTCTCACGCTGGCGCGGCGACGAGGACGAGCTGCCAGGCGGGGGCCTGCTGATCAACGACGCCTACAACGCGAACCCGGTTTCGATGCGTGCCGCGCTCGCCTACCTGGTCGAGCGTGCCGGCGACCGCCGCCGCGTCGCCATCCTCGGCGAGATGGCTGAGCTCGGGCGCACCGCTCCCGACTACCACAGCGAGATCGGCGCCGCGGCGGCCGAGCTCGGCATCGACGAGCTGCTCGCCGTCGGCGAGCTCGCGCGCGCTTATCTCGACCACGGCGTGCCCGGCCGTTGGGTGGCGAACGTCCACGAGGCGGTACGGGAGCTCGGCGACGTCGTCCGGCCCGGCGACGCCGTCCTCGTGAAGGCCTCGCGCGCGGTCGGGCTCGAGGCGGTGGCTGCGGCCCTGACACAGCTCGCGACCGCGTGATCCGCGTCCTCGCCGCCGGGGTGATCGCGATGATCGTCTCGATCGTCGTCGGTCCGAAGTTCATCGCGTTCCTGCGCCGCAACGAATTCGGCCAGCACATCCGGGAGGAAATGCCGGAAGGCCACCGGCTCAAACAGGGAACGCCGACGATGGGCGGGCTGCTCATCCTCGTCGTCGCGACGGTCGCGTTCCTCGCCGTGTCGAAGTACAAGGTGCCGGCGCTGACGGTCCTGTTCGTGACCCTAGGGTGCGGCGCGATCGGCTTCCTCGACGACTTCATCAAGCTGACGCATCGCCGCTCCCTCGGCCTGCGGGGCCGCTGGAAGCTTGTGCTGCTCGCGCTGATCACGGTCGGCGTCGGCTTCGCCGCCGACCACCAGCACCTGCCGACCAGCGTCTTCATTCCAGTTGTCCACTGGAACATCCAACTCTCCTACGGCTGGTACGTGCTCCTGTTCCTCGTCATCGCGGGCACCGCGAATGGCGTGAACCTCACCGACGGACTCGACGGGCTCGCGGCGGGGACCGGGATCATCGCGCTGATCACGTTCACGGCGATCTCCGTCGTCACGTACATCCGCTCCGGCAATCCGGGCGGCCGCTTCGACAGCCGGCTCGACCTGGCGATCGTCGGCGCGGCGCTGATCGGGGCCGTGATCGGATTCCTCTGGTACAACGCGTTTCCCGCCGAGGTGATCATGGGTGATACGGGGGCCATGGCGATCGGCGGGGCGCTGGCGGCGATGGCGATCTTCACGAAGACGATCTCCCTCCTCGTGTTGATCGGCGGCATCTTCCTGATCGAGGCGCTCTCGGTGATCGTGCAGGTGATCTCCTTCAAGTACTTCCAGCGGCGCGTCTTCCTGATGGCGCCGATTCACTACCACTTCGAGATGAAGGCGTGGTCGGAGACGAAGATCATGGTGCGCTTCTGGATCGTCACGGCGATCCTGTGCGCCGTCGGCTTCGCGCTCTTCTACCGCGACTTCACCTTCTTCCGGCGCTGAGCGGCGAGCTCGACCAGTGGGCGGAGTGGCTCATCCGGACGCGCTTCGAGGGCCGTTCCGAGGAGGAGGTGGAGGAGCTGCTCGCCGAGCTGGCGACGTTCCGCGACACCGTCCTCGCGAATGCGCGGCTGCGGCCGGGTGACACCGTCCTCGACGTTGGTACGGGCACCGGCCTGCTGACGATCGCGGCCGCCGCGCAGGTGCAACCCGACGGCGACGTCTTCGCGGTCGATGTCTCGGTCGACGCGCTCGAGGAGCTGCGTCGCGTGTGCCGTGCTCCGAACGTCTTCTACTTCGTCGGGACGGCCGACGTCCTGCCGCTGGTGGACGCGAGCGTCGACGTCGTGGTGACGAGGTCGGTGCTGATCTACGTCGACGACAAGTCGGAGGCGGCGCGCGAGTTCTTCCGCGTCCTCCAGCAGGGTGGACGAGTCTCGATCTTCGAACCGATCAACAGCCGGAACACACGGCTCTCGGCTGCGGTCGACTTCGGGGAGCTGCAGGAGCAGGTCGAAGAGTGGGAGCGCGCCACGTACGAGGATCCAAGCGACCCCATGTTGAACTTCGACGAACGTGATCTGGAGCAAATCTTCAACGCCGCCGGCTTCGTCGACGTGACGACGGACCTGCGTCTCGGCGAGTCGGAGCTGGGCGCGGAGCGGATGCTGACGACCGTTGGCGCCCCGGGACGCCGCTCGCTCCTGGAGACGTGGGAGGAGCGGTTTCCCGCGAATGTCGCTGCGCGGCTCGCCGCAGCGATGCGCGAGGCGGGCAGTATCCGCCGCGAGTGGCCGCAGCTGTACCTCACCGCGCGAAAGCCATGAGGCTTCCGCACCGAGCCCTCGTCGTGGGCCTGGCTCGCTCCGGCCAGGCCGCCGCGCTCGCACTCGCGCGGCGCGGCGTGCCGACCGTCGGCGTCGACCGCTCGGCCGACGTCGATGTCGGGAGGCTTGCCGAGGCGGGTGTCGAAGTCCACCTGGGGACGGAGGAGGAACGTTTGCTCGAGGGAGTCGACCTGCTCGTCAAGAGCCCGGGCGTGCCGGGAGAGTCACCGCTGCCCACGGCCGCGCGCACCCGCGGCATCCCCGTCTGGAGCGAGATCGAGCTCGGATTCCGCCTGCTGCGCAACCCGTTCATCGGAGTCACCGGGACGAATGGAAAGACGACGACGAGCGAGCTCCTCGGCGCGATCTTCCGCGCCGCCGAGAAGCCGGTCGCGGTGGCGGGCAACGTCGGCCGTCCCGTCACTGGGCTCGACGAAACGCTCGACGACAACACGTGGATCGTGTGCGAGCTCTCCAGCTTTCAGCTCGAAGACGTGCACCGCTTTCGTCCCCGCATCGCCGTCCTGCTCAACCTCGAGCCGGATCACCTCGACCGGCACGGAACCTATGACGACTACCGCGCCGCCAAGCTCCGCATCTTCGAGAACCAGACCGAGGCGGACCTCGCCGTCGTCCCGCGGGACTTCGGGCCGATTCCCGGAGGGGCCGTGCACGTCGAGTTCGACGCGGGCGACGACCTGCCCGCCGGGCCGCTCCTTCCCGGCGCGCACAATCGGGAGAACGCCGCCGCTGCGACTGCAGCAGCACGAGCCGCCGGAATCGACGACGACGCGATCGCGAACGCACTGCGCACGTTTCCCGGCGTCGAGCATCGCCTCGAGCTTGTCGCGGAAATCGACGGCGTGCGGTTCGTCAATGACTCGAAGGCGACGAACACCAGCGCGGCCCGCCGTGGCATCGACGCCTATGCCGGCCAGCCGCTGCGCCTGATCCTCGGCGGCTCGCTCAAGGGCGAGTCGTTCGACGAGCTGGCGGAGTCGTTGCCGCCCAGCGTGCGTTCGATCGACGTGGTCGGAGAGGCGAGCGACCAGCTCGCCGCCGCACTCGGCCGTGCCGGCCGTCCGTATCGGCGCTCGGGCGACCTGGCCACGGCCGTCGGCTCCGCTGCAGGCGAGGCGGAGCCGGGCGACGTCGTCCTGCTGTCACCGGCGTGCGCGAGCTACGACCAGTTCCGCGACTACGAGGAACGCGGCGACACCTTTCGCCGGCTCGTCGGAGACCTGTGGTGAAGAAGGGGCAGATCGAGTCGCATCTGCTCGTGCTGATTACGCTCGGGCTCGTCGCGTTCGGCCTCGTGATGGTGTACAGCGCGACGTCGGCGCCTGCCGCGCTCGCGCGCACCGATCCGATGTCGTACCTGAAAAAGCAAGGTGGCTACGCGCTCTTCGGCGTCGTCCTGATGATGCTGGCCTCGCGCTTCGACTACCGGAGGCTGCGCCTGCTCGCGCCGGCGCTCGTGCTGACCGCGCTGGCGGGTTGCCTCGCGGTGCTCGTGGTCGGCGCCCGCATCAACGGCGCACGGCGCTGGATCGAGTTCGGGCCTGCGACCTTCCAACCGTCCGAGCTCGCCAAGCTCGCCATGGCGGTGTGGGCGGCCGCGTACCTCTGCCGGCGCCCGGCGCCCCGGACGCTCCGCGACCTCTGGCGTCCGATCGGGCTCCTGCTCGGGCTCTTCTGCGTGCTGATCCTGGCCGAGCCGGATCTCGGCACGGCGATCTCGCTCGTCGTCGTCCTGTTCGGCGTCCTGCTCGTATCCGGGACGCCGGCACCCACGCTTGCGTCCGCCGGCGGCATTGTCGTAGCGCTCGGCCTGCTTGCAATCTGGTTCGAGCCCTACCGGCGCGCGCGCATCTTCAGCTTCCTCGATCCGTGGAAGGATCCGCAGGGCGCGGGCTTCCAGACGGTGCAGGCGCTGATCAGCCTCGGGTCGGGCGGGACGTTCGGGGTCGGGCTCGGCCACGGCGTCGCCAAGGTGAACTACCTGCCCGAGGCCCACACGGACATGATCCTCGGCGTGATCGGCGAGGAGCTCGGGCTCGTCGGGGTCGCCGCCGTCCTCTGTGCCTTCGTCGCCTTCGCATGGGCCGGTCTCAGGGTCGCGCTCGCCTGTAAGGACCCGTTCGGCAAACGCCTCGCGGTGGGCGTCGTCGCGCTGGTCACCGGCCAGGCGGTGATCAACCTCGCGGCGGTGCTCGGCCTCGCGCCGCTGACCGGAATCCCACTGCCCTTCATCTCCTACGGCGGCTCGAGCCTCGTGGTCACGCTGCTTGCGGTGGGCGTCCTCCTTAACATCGCCGGCAGTGGAGGAAGGGCGGCAGCTGCGGTGCCTGATCGCGGCCGGGGGGACGGCGGGACACGTCGCGCCGTCGCTCGCGGTCGCCGAGGCGCTGCAACGGCGCGGCGTGCACGTGACGTTCGCCGGGTCGCCCGATCGCGTCGAGGCGCGGCTCGTTCCTGAAGGGGGCTACGAGCTCGACACCTTTCGGATCTCCGGGCTGCCGCGCCGCCCGTCACCGGCACTCGTCCGCGCACTGCTGCTCGCCGCGCGGGCGCCGAGGGCCTGCGCCGGCATTCTGCGCCGGCGTCGCCCCCACGTCGTGCTCGGCGGGGGTGGCTACGTTGCGGGGCCGATGATCTACGCCGCGTCGCGTCAGCGGATCCCGACTGCGCTGCTCGAGGCGGACGCACACCTCGGGCTGGCCAACCGGCTGGCGGCGCCGTTCGCGCGGCGCGTGTTCCTGTCCTTTCCGATCGCCGGACGCGAGGGCCCGAAATATCGAGTCACCGGGCGCCCGATTCCCGCCCGTTCACGCGTCGTCGCACAGACCGAGGCGCGGAGCCTGTTCGGCTTGCCGGAGGTGGGACCCGTGCTGCTCGTGTTCGGCGGCTCGCTGGGAGCGCGGCTGTTGAACGAGCTGGCGCTCGAAGCATTCGGCACGACAGGGCCCGCCGTTCTGCACCTGTGCGGCACGCGCGACTACGACGAGCTCGCGCCGCGCGTGACTCGTCCCGACTACCGGCTGTTCGCCTTCACGGAGGAGTTCGGCGCGGCGCTCGGGGCGTGCGATCTCGCGCTCGCGCGTGCCGGGGGCTCGGTCTGGGAGCTGGCCGCCGCCGGAAAGCCTGCGGTGCTGATCCCTGGGCTGTTTGCGACGGGCGACCACCAGACGAAGAACGCGCGCTACTTCGGACAGGCGGGAGCCGCCGTCGTCGTGCCGGAGCGCGAAGCGGGGCGCGCGCCGGACGTGATCCGGTCGCTCCTCGATGATCCGCGGCGTCTCGGTGACATGTC
>JBKPGW010000096.1:0-1773 GCA_046729555.1 Actinomycetota bacterium
GCAGCTCGGGCGGAATCGCGAAGACCGGTTTGTGCGCGGTCGTGACCACCTCGAGCGCCGTCGAGCCGATCTCCCGCCCGCCGTGTGGGCGCGCCCGTGTGCCGACGACGAGCGCGACGGTGTCGTCGTCCTCCTCCACCGCGCGGGCGAGAGTCGGAGCGGGGGGGCCCACGAGCTCCACCAGGGGCACTCGGTCAGCCGCCGCGAGCTGTCGCACGCCTTCGGCGCCGTCCTGCAACACGTGCACGGCCGAAACCTCTGCTGCAAACATGCGCGCGATCTCGTGGCTTGCCGCCAAGACCGGGCGCGCTGCCGCAGTCTGATCGAGCGCGGCCAGAACCTTCATGAGCACACCTTCCACGAATCGTTTGCCCTCGTCCAGCGCAGCCGCCGTCCGCTGACCGCCGGCGCGTCGCCGACGCGGATCGCCACGGGTGCATCGGCGTCCGCCATGACGAGCTCGTGTTCGGCACGGAGACGCAACGGCACGCCGCGGAAACGGACGCGCAGCTCGAGCCCGTTCCAAGCAGCCGGCAGATGCGGGTCGACGGCGAGCACTTCGCCGTCTGGACGCACACCGCCGAAGCCCATCGCGAGCGCCTGCCACAGGCCGCCCATGGTCGCCAGGTGGACGCCGCCGGCGGTGGTCGCCGTCAGGTCATCGAGATCGAGCCGCGCGGCCAGCTGCAGCGGCGCCAAAGCGTCGTCGGGACGCCCGGCGCGAGCAAACAGGGCCGCGTGGATCGCGGGCGAGAGCGAGCTTCCGTGTGCGGTGCGCCGCTCGTAGAAGTCAAGGTTCGGACCGAGCGAGCCCGGTGCAACCTCGTTCGGCACGAGGTGGTGGAGCGTGAGAACGTCCGCCTGCTTGATCACTTGGGCGCCGGCGACTCGCTCGGCACCGAGCAGCAGGTCGGCGACGATCGGGCGTCGTGGTGCCACCTCGGCGATGATGAGCGGCTCGAGGCCGAAGAAGCCGGCGAACTGCTCGTACACGCCGGTGCCCGAGTCGTAGCCATCGACGAGAGCTTCGGCGAGTTGGTGCCACCGCTCGCGCTCGGGTTGGGCCGCCAGCGCCGCGGCCCGGCGCAGGTTCCAGCGCGCCATCACGTTCGTGAAGGCGTTGTCGTCGACCGGCTCGTGGTACTCATCCGGCCCGATCACGCCGTAGATGTGCGCGCGCCCCTCGCCGTCCAACCGGATGCGCGAAGCCCAATAGCGCGCCGTCTCCAGCAGCAGCTCGCGCGCACTCGGCTCGAACGAAGTGTCGCCGGTCCACTCGAGGTAGCAAACAGCCGCCCAGGCGATGTCGGCGGTGATGTGCTCCTCGAGCTCACCGGTACGGATGGGCACAACGCTCCCCCCGGGCAGCCGCGCGAGCCGCGGCGTGACGTCCTGGCCGGTCGCCGCCGACTCCCAGGGAAAGCGTGCGCCGGCCCGTCCCAGCTCCCGTGCGGCGGCCCGGGCGGCCGGAAGACGTTGGAGTCGGTATTCGAGCATCGCCCGCGCCGCGGGCGGATGGGTCGCGGCGAGGAAGGGGAGCACGAAGACATCGGCGTCCCAGAAGACGTGGCCGCGATAACCAGGCCCCGAGAGCCCGCGCGCGCCGACTGCGGCCTCACCGTCGTCGCGGACACTGGCCATCAGGCAGAAGAGCGCGAAACGCACGGCGCACGTCAACTCCGTGTCGTCGTCCACGATCACATCGGCCGTCTCCCAGCGGCGGGCCCAGGCGGCCCGATGCTCCCGAAGCAGCGTCTCGAACCCCGCGTCCTC
>JBKPGW010000097.1:0-3752 GCA_046729555.1 Actinomycetota bacterium
CGAGGTTGAGGCCTGGTACCTCGTCGGTCGCCGAGCCAATTCCACCGGCCAACCGCGTGCCCATCCGGAGTCGGTCCGGCCGCCAGAGGTGGTACCGGGCGCCTGATGCGGATCGCGCTGCGGTCGGCAGCGGTTTCGTTAATGGAGCTAGCCGGACTCGAACCGGCGACCTCCTGGGTGCGATAACGGCCGGCCCATGGCCCTCAAGCCTCAGCTGCGTGCAAAGGCGATTTGAAGCGGTTCCGATCTGTGAGGGTTCTCTCAGCTCGGTCGACCGGCGAGTAGATCCGGTCCGGTCCGAATTCCCGCACCAGCTTGATCGCCCGCACCGACGGCCCGCCGGGATCTGATACTCGCGCGCGCGTGTGTACGTGCAAACAACAGATCTCTGTCAGAGGGATCAGCGAGCCCAGTTGAACGACGAGGACCCTTCGGCGAGAGTGCGGCCGGATGTTCATGCAGCTTCTGGCTAACGGCCTCGTCACCGGGTCGGTGATCGCGCTCGCGGCGGCCGGCATCTCGATCGTCTACGGGATCCTGCGGCTCGTCAACTTCGCCTACGGCGACTACATGACATTCGGCGCCTTCACGGGGATTCTCTTCAACGTCAAGCTCGGACTGCCGATCGTCTCTGCGGCGGTCCTCGCGATGGCTGCCACGGCTCTCCTGTCGGTTGCGCTCGAGCTCGTACTCTGGCGGCCTCTTCGCGCGAAGAGCGCCGGCGTCATGAGCCTCTTTCTCGTCTCCGTCGGCCTCGCGCTCGTTCTCCGCTACATCATCTATCTCGTAGCGGGTCCACAGCCGCGGACGTATGCGGTCGACCCGTACAAGGTCTACGTGATCGGCAGCGTCAGGCTGTCGGGTGCGCAGGGAATCGCCATCGTGGTCGCAGCGGTCGGGATCGTGCTGGTCGGCCTCCTCATCGCCAACACCGGCATCGGCCGCATGATGCGCGCCCTCGCCGATAACCTTCCGCTCGCCGCCGTGGCCGGCGTGCGAACCGGCCGGGTGATCTTGGCCGCCTGGATCGTTTCCGGCCTGCTGGCCGGACTTGCAGGTGTGCTCGCCGGGCTGGTGCAGACCTCCTTCGATCCACAGCTCGGCTTCACGCTGCTGCTACCGATCTTTGCCGCCGTCGTGGTCGGCGGCATCGGCAACGTCTACGGAGCACTCGTCGGGGGTCTCGCACTCGGGCTCGCGATGGAGCTGTCCACCTGGACTGAGATCGCCGGTGGAGTCAACCCAACGTACAAACCCGTCGTCGCCTTCGCTGCGCTCGTGCTCGTGCTGCTGCTGCGCCCCCAGGGTTTGTTCGGGAGGGCGCGCGTCGTTTGAGCACGATCGCCAGCTTTGGCTTCTGGTCGTTCGTCGGAATCGTCGCGGGGATCTACACGCTGTTCGCACTCGGCCTGCAGGTGCAGTTCGGCTTTGCCGGGCTGCTCAACTTCGGTCACGTTGCCTTCATGGGCATCGGCGCTTACACGATGGCGATCCTCGTCGTGAAGGAGGAGCTGAACATGTGGCTCGCGGCTGGATGCGGGGTGCTGCTCGCGATGCTCGGAGGCGCTCTGCTGGGCTTGCCGACGCTGCGTCTCCGAGCGGACTACTTCGCGATCACGACGATCGCCTTCAGCGAGATCCTGCGGTACGTCGCCACGAACGAGGACAGGCTGACCGGCGGCTCGCAGGGGACGATCAACCTGGCGGGGATCGGCAGGACCGCTCAGTATGACGGCCAGTGGCGCAGCTTCCTTGGGAGCGTGGAGCGCGGCCTCCACGTCGGCGGCGACGTCGCAATGCTCATCGTCGTCTGGACGGTCGCGCTGCTCGCGGTGGCCGCCGTCTGGCTGATGATGAAGACGCCGTGGGGCCGGGTGCTGAAGTCGATCCGCGAGGACGAGGATGCGGCCGCTTCGCTCGGAAAGAACGTCTTTGCCTACAAGCTCCAGGCGCTCGTGGTCGGTGCCGCGCTCGGAGCGATCGCGGGGCTCTTCTACGCTTGGCAGTTCAGCTTCTTCAGCCCTGACGACTTCGCCCCGCTGCTGACGTTCTTCGCGTGGATGATTGTCATCCTCGGCGGTCTGGGCAGAGCCTGGACGGTGCCGGTCGGGGCGATCGTCTTCGGCGTCATCTTCGCCGGCACCCGCTTCTTCGACTTCCCACCCTTCTCATTGCTCGACTCGACCGAGCGGGCCTATCTGCGCCTGATCGTTATCGGGCTCGTGATCATCGGGCTGATGCTCTTCCGGCCACAGGGCATCTTCGGAAGCAGAAGAGAGATGGTGCTCGAGTGAGCGTGCCGATCCTCGCCGTCCGCGATGTCGTCCGCACCTTCGGAGGGCTCCGGGCCGTCGACGGCGCCTCGTTCGACGTCGAGCAGGGCTCGATCACCGCGCTGATCGGCCCGAACGGCGCCGGCAAGTCGACGCTGTTCAACGTCGTCTCCGGATTTCTCTCGTCCGAGCGAGGAACGGTGCAGTTCGAGGGTCGCCGCATCGACGGTACTCCATCCCATCGGATCGCCCGCGCTGGGCTCGTCCGGACCTTTCAGGTGCCGCGCGCGCTGACTCGTCTGTCCGTGCTCGACAATGTCCTGCTCGCGGCTGCCCGCCATCCGGGCGAGCAGCTGAGTGGGCTGCTGCTCCGGCCCGCCCGCGCTCGTGCGCACGAACGGAGTGCGCGGCGGCGTGCGCATGACCTGCTCGAGCTCGTCCGGCTCGAAAAGCACGCCCTGGACTACGCTGGCGTCCTCTCCGGCGGGCAGCGCAAGCTCCTCGACTTCGCGAGGGTGCTGATGACCCAGCCTCGGCTCGTCCTCCTCGACGAGCCGATGGCCGGAGTCAATCCGGTGCTCGGCCGGCAACTGCTCGAGCACGTGGTTGAGCTGCGTGCCCACGACGGGATGACGTTTCTCTTCGTCGAGCACGACCTCGACATCGTGATGGAGGCGAGTGACCGCGTCATCGTGATGAACGAGGGCCGGGTGATCGCGAGCGGCACACCGGCGGACGTGCGTTCCGACAAACGCGTCGTCGATGCCTACCTCGGGGCGGCCTGGTCGACATGACTGGACCGCTGCTCGAGGTGACCGAGGTCGAGGCCGGCTACGGCGATGCGCTCGTGTTACGAGGTGTCTCCCTGGCGGCGTCGGCTGGGGAGCTCGTGGCGATCATCGGCCCGAATGGCGCCGGCAAGTCCACCCTCTTGAGGGTCGTCTACGGCCTCCTCAGCCCGGAAGCCGGAAGCGTACGGTTTGCGGGCGAGGACGTCACCGCACTGCGACCGGAGCAGCTGACGCGGCGAGGGCTGAACTACGTGCCGCAGCTTGCGAACGTCTTTCCGACGCTGTCGGTTGCCGAGAACCTCCAGGTCGGCGGAGTCTCCCTTCCGCGAGCGCAGCGGGGGCGGGCCGTCGCCGACATGTACGAGCAGTTCCCGCTGCTCGCCGAGCGACGCCGTCAGCGGGCCGGCACTCTCTCCGGCGGGCAGCGCAAGCTGCTTGCTATCGCGCGGGCGCTCGTTACCCGGCCGAAGGTGCTGTTCCTGGACGAGCCATCCGCGGGACTGTCACCGCACGCGGTCGAGCTCGTCTTCGAGCAGCTCGCGGCGGTGAAGCAGCGTGGAATCGCAATCGTGATGGTCGAGCAGAATGCCCGCCGGGCCCTCACACTCGCCGATACGGGCTATGTGCTCGACATGGGCCGCAACGCCTATGTCGGACCTGGGCGAACGCTCCTGCGCGACCCCAAGGT
>JBKPGW010000098.1:0-3304 GCA_046729555.1 Actinomycetota bacterium
GGGGACGACCGAGCGGGTGAGCGTGGCCAGCGACGGCGCGCAGGCGAACGACGACAGCTCCGTGCCCGGGATCAGCGCGGACGGGCGCTTCGTCGCGTTCGAGTCGGATGCGACGAATCTGGTCGCGGGCGACACGAACCGATGGGTTGACGTGTTCGTGCGTGACCGCGTGGCGGGGACGACCGAGCGGGTGAGCGTGGCCAGCGGCGGCACACAGGCGAACGACGGCAGTGGCTGGCCGTCGATCAGCGCGGACGGGCGCTTCGTCGCGTTCGACTCGGATGCGACGAATCTGGTCGCGAGCGACACGAATGGGAGGGGCGACGTGTTTGTGCGTGACCGCGTGGCGGGGACGACCACGTTGGTCAGCGTCGTGCGGAAGTTCACCGTACGTGCGGGCGCGTTGCTGCTTCGGCCGTGGCCGGCGCGGCCCGGCAAGCGTCTGAACGCGACCATGGCGGTCAGCGCGAGCGGGGCTGCGGTCGCGAGCGCACGCGTGCGCTGCGCGGCGACGCTCGCGGGGCGCAAGCTTCCGGTGAGCGCACGGAGCTTCCGCGCCGGTATGGCTCGCTGCGTCTGGCAGATCCCGGGCGACGCCCGCGGCAAACAGCTCAAGGGATCGCTGGCCGCGACCACCGCCGACGGAACGGCGCGCAGATACTTCGTCGGCATCGTCCGGTAGGAAGAGGCGGCACCAATGCTTGGAATCAACCCAAATGCAGAGTGCGCCTTAAGGCTTTTGGAGACAGCTCGTCCGCGCGCCGGCGAGCTCGAGCTCGCGATCCCGAAGATCCGACGCGGCAGCTACTTCCCCTCGTTCCTGGAGCCGCGTCGCCGCTCGGAGCAGGCGCTGGTGAGCGTGATCCAGCAGGCGTATGGCGAGTCCGGCGCAAATCCGTGAGACCTCGCTCCGCGACACACGCAGCCCAAGCGACTCGACCAGCTGGTCGACCTTCCGCGTCGAGACGCCGCAGACAGACGAGCAGGTCGAGGCCTTCCGGACGCGGCCGCTCGAGGGCCGCTACCCGTACCTGTGGCTGGACGCGAAGGTCGAGAAGGTGCGCGACGGCGGCCGCGTGGTCAGGAAGTGTCTCGTGATCGCGCAGGGCGTGCACGAGTCAGGCCGGCGCGAGGTGATCGGCCTCGACTACGGCGAGTGCGAGAGCGAAGCCTTCTGGCGCGACTTCCTCCGCTCGCTGGTCAAGCGCGGCCTCGCCGGCGTGCAGCTCGTCGTCTCCGACGCGCACGAGGGCTTGAAGCAGGCGATCGCGCAGGTGCTCGGGTCGCCCTGGCAGCGCTGCACCGTCCACTTCCTGCGCGAGGCGCTCGGGCACAGCCGCCGCGAGCAGCAGCCGATGCTGGCCGCGCTGATCCGGCCGATCTTCAACGCCGACTCCGGCCAGCAGGCGCGCCAGCTCATCGGCGACGCGATCGCGCGACTGGAGCGCCCGCTGCCGAAGGTAGCCGCGATGCTCGAACGGGCCGAGGAGGACCTGCTCGCCTTCTACGCCTTCCCCGTCGACCACTGGCGCAAGCTGCGCTCGACGAATCCGCTGGAGCGGCTCAACCGCGAGATCGGTCGGCGCACCGACGTCGTCGGCATCTTCCCCGACGACGCCTCGCTGATCCGGCTCGCCACCAGCCTCGTCATCGAGCAGAACGACGAGTGGCTAGTCGGGCGCCGCTACCTGTCGCTCGACTCGCTCGCTCCGCTCCTCGAGGAGGGGAGCGAGCACGACGAAAAGGAGGTGCCCGCGCTCACCGCAGCCTGAGCAGCCGACGATCAAGCCGACGAGTTACACCACGTCCTGGGACTTGACTCCGTCGGCCACGTCCCGTCAAGTGGTGTGCGAGGTTGAGCGCATCGTCCTCGCCTGACGGTCTGTCGTGAGTCTCGGTTTGTTCGTCACCTCCCGTCGGTCGGTGGACCCGCGTCTGCGGCGTGATGGATCGGTCGCGGCGATCGCTCGCAGGGCGGGAGAGAGGCTCCTGTGGCCTCGGTTTTCGCGCTCGCGGGTGATTTTCGTCGGTCGGCGCTCATTTCAGGCCGCGGCGGGGATCGCGAGCGCCGCGCTCGATTCGCTCTCGGCGTTGAGCGTCTTGCCGATCGAGTCGGCGCTCATGTAGCGGCGCGCGACCTGCCATTCGTCGTTCTGTTCGGCGAGCAGCGCGCCGACCAGGCGGACGATCGAGGCGCGGTCGGGGAAGATGCCGACGACGTCGGTGCGGCGGCGGATCTCCTTGTTCAGGCGCTCGAGCGAGTTGTTGCTCCACAGCTGGCGCCAGTGCTCTTTGGGGAAGGCGGTGAAGGCGAGGATCTCGGGGCCCGCCTCCTCCAGCAGCGCGGCCGCCTCGGGGAAGCGGCTCTCGAGCTGGGCGACGACGCGGACGTGTTGCTCGCGCACCGAGTCGGCGTCCGGCTGGGCGAAGATGGAGCGCACCATCGTCGCCACGAAGCCCTGCGCGCTCTTCGGCACCCGCGTCAGCAGGTTGCGCATGAAGTGCGTGCGGCAGCGTTGCCAGCACGCTCCGGGCAAGGTGGCCGCGATCACGTCGACGAGCCCAGGATGCGCGTCGCTCGTCACCAGCTTGACGCCGGCGAGGCCGCGCGCGACCAGCGAGCGCAGGAAGGCGAGCCAGGCGGCGCCGTCCTCGGAGGTGACGACATCGAGGCCGAGCGACTCGCGGAAGCCATCCCGGTTGACGGCAACGGCGTGCACGACGCAGACGTTGACGGTGCGGCCGCCCTCGCGGCACTTGACCTCGAGCGCGTCCAAGACCAGGTACGGGGTAGGGCGCGCAATCGAGCGGGCGGGTGCGGAAGTCCTCGACGATCGCGTCCAGCGACCTGGCCAGCCGCGAGACCTGGCTCTTGCTCATCCGCTCGACGCCCAGCTGCTGCACCAGCTTCTCCACCCGCCGCGTCGACACGCCGGCCAGGTAGGCGTCGGCGATCACCGACACGAACGCCTGCTCCGCGCGCCGCCTGGGCTGCAACAGCCAGTCGGGGAAATAGCTGCCCTGTCGCAGCTTCGGGATCGCGAGCTCGATCGTCCCCACCCGCGTGTCCCAGGGCCGCTCGCGGTAGCCGTTGCGGATGTTGACCCGCTCCGGTGAGCGCTCGCCGTAGCCGGCGCCGCAGACCGCCTCCGCTTCCGCGCCCATCAACGCTTCCGCGAAGTCCTTCACCATTGCCCGCAACAGATCCGGGGATGCCTCCTCGAGCTGCTTGCGCAACCAGCTCGCCACGTCCATCGTGTGCTCGACCACCGTGCTCCTCCTCGCGCTTGTCTTTGATCGGACT
>JBKPGW010000099.1:0-3975 GCA_046729555.1 Actinomycetota bacterium
TCAGGATCCAGACGCTGCCGACGCTCGTCGTCGTGGAGGGAAAGTCGGTCGCCGGACGGCTGGAGCGGCCGCGCGGTTGCCGTGAGATCGAGGGCTTCCTCGCCCCCTGGCTGAACTAACAACCGAACTGCTGGGGTCAGACCCTTCGGGGTCAGACCCCTTGGGGTCTGACCCCAGCGGTTGAACTAAGGCGTCCCGGCTTTCCCGATGCCAGCTCGCGTCCGCATGCCGCATCGAGATCCTGCAGAACGACTCGAGCCGCACCTAGACCGTGATGCCCTCCTCGCGGAGCGACACCTCGGCGAACTTGTCCCAGTTTGCCTCGATCAGCTTCGCCATCGCCTGCTCCTCGGCGATGATCTCCTGCGCCGCCAGCGCGGTCTCCTCGTCGCCGGCCTTCTCGGCGATGCGGCGCAGCAGCTCGTAGCCCGCGATCTCGAGGTGCTCCGTCGCGTACGCATCGCGCGCGTTGCGCCCGGCCTTCTCGCCGCGCACGAAGTCGAGCGGCATCTTCGCCAGCGCGCCGAGCACACCGCCGATCTGCTTGACCGCCGACGGCGTCGCATCGTGCGCCTCGAGACGCTCTGCCATGCGGTCGGCGTGCTTCTGCGTCTGCACCTTGTGGTACTCGAGCGCATCGAGGATCTCGGGGTCGTCGGTGGTCGAGATCATCCCGTCGAGCATGCGCAGCACGTTCTGCTCCAGCCCGTGCGCCTCGTCAATGTGTTTGATCAGCTGCTCCTCCAGTTGTCCCATTGCGTCCAGCCTCCTCAAGGTGAATTGACCGAATTCGCGGCCGAACAGCGTCGCCCGGCCGAAGTAGCCGCCGTTCTCCGGCTCGAGCCTGTCAACGAGCAGCCCGAACGGTCCACGGTAGTGCAACTCGAGGCCCCGCACCTCGAACGGCATGCCCGGAAAATGCGGAAATTCCGTCGTTCCGCGGGCGCCGTGGATCCGCTTCACGCAGCCATGGAGAGGCGGGAGCGCGCCCGAAACGCGCTCAACGGACCAGACGCCGTCGAGCTGCCCCACGCTGAGTAGGGTTCTCGCGGAGTGCCCGGACCAAACGTCCCTTTCCCACCCATGGAGGCTCAGCTCGTCAAGGAGCTGCCCGAGTCCAACGGCTGGCAGTTCGAGCCGAAGTGGGACGGCTTTCGCGGCGTCCTCGAGAACGACGGCGGTGAGCTGGCGCTCTGGTCGCGAAACGAACGACCGCTGTTGCGCTACTTCCCGGAGCTGCGGCCGCTCGGCGACCTGCTGCCGCCCCACTCGGCGCTCGACGGCGAGATCGTGATCGCGCGCGACGGCGTGCTCGACTTCGACTCGATGCAGATGCGTCTGCATCCGGCCGAGTCGCGGGTGCGCAAGCTGTCCGCGGAGATCCCGGCCGAGTTCATCGTCTTCGACCTGCTCGTCTGGGACGGCAAGCCGATCCACAAACAGCCGCTGGAAGACCGGCGCGCCGAGCTCGAGCGTGTCGCCGACGGGTTCCGACTCTCGCCGACGACCCCCAACACGGACGAGGCGCAGGAATGGCTGAACAGCTTCGAAGCGGCCGGACTCGACGGCGTGATCGCGAAGCGGCTCGGGTTGCCCTATCTCCCGGGCTCGCGCGACGGTGTCCTGAAGGTGAAGCCGTTCAAGACGGCGGACTGCGTGATCGTCGGCGTGCGCTGGAAGGAGAAGCCGACACGTATCGCCACGTTGCTGCTCGGACTGTACGACGACAGCGGGAAGATGGACTACGTCGGCTCGGCGGCCGTCGCCGCGAGCAAGCACAAGGAGATCTTCGAACGAATCGAGCCGCTGCTGAAAGGCGCGCCCGACCGCGGCTTCTCGGAGCCGAACCGGTGGGGGACCGGCGAGCTCGCGGAGTCCGCCGTACGGCCGGAGCTCGTCGCCGAGGTGCGCTACGACAAGGTGCAGGGCAACCGCTTCCGCCACGGCTCGCGCTTCCTCCGCTTCCGCGACGACAAGTATCCGAAGCAGTGCACGTGGCGCGAGGTTCGTCCGCCACGACGCGCGAACGATCCGACCTTCGAGAGCCTCCTAGAGGCTTGATCAACGACTGGCCGGGGAGGAAGGCAGCAGAGCGTCTGCGCCAATGGTCGCGTCTCCTACAGCTTGCTGAGGCCGCTGCCGGCCCGCCGTTCCTCGGCCTCCTAATCCTCGGCTCATTCGCCCGAGGCGACGCGGACGACCTCAGTGACGTGGACTTCATCGTCTTTGCAGCCGAAGGCGCGTTCGAGGAGGCATGGCAGCAACGACATCGTCTCCATCCCGACGATGCGGCGTGCTGGGACTATCCGCGCCCGCCAGGCAACCGCGACGTGGCAGGTCACCGCTGGCTGACCACCGACTTCGTCCTCTTCGACGGGCTCATTGCGACGCCCTCCGGAACGCGCGTGGCCGATCCGCTTCACATCCTCGTCGGCAACGAGGCGCTGAGTCGTCAGCTCGTCAAGCGCGGACCGATCACAGCCGAGGAGCAGCATGGAAGAAAAGACGAGATCGTGCTGCATCCGATCGAGGAGCTGTACGGAGGGCTGAAGCTTGCTCTACGGGCGCACCGCCGCGTCCAGGCCTAGCTTCCCGAAGAGCGGCACGAGTGAGCGCTTCCGCCGCCACATCCCGGCCATCGGATCGCCGACCGCCGCAACCCGCTCGCGCATCGTCGGAATCGTGAAAGCCGCCGGGTCGACGTCCGCGACGTCGTCCCAGAGCAGCGGCGCCGAAACACGGGCGTCCGGCGTCGGCCGCACCGAGTACGCGCAGGCAATCGTCTTGTCGCGCGAGTTCTGGCCGAAGTCGACAAAGACGCCTTTCCGCTCGGCGACGCGCCAGGTCGTCGTCGCCACCTCCTGGTCGCCGACGCGGCGCTCGACCTCCTCCGCCAGCGCTTTCGCGAAGCGCCGCACGTCCGGGTACGGCAGCTCGGGCTTGATCGGCGCGAGGATGTGCAGTCCCGTCGCGCCCGACGTCTTCGGATACGCGGCCAGGCCGAGCTCCTCCATCACCTCGTGGACGACGAGCGCGATCTCACGCACGTAGGGCCACTGGCCGTCACGCGAGGGGTCGAGGTCGATCAGCAGGTAGTCGGGCTTCTCGATCTTTGGCACACGCGAGTGCCACGTGTGGAGCTCGATGCAGCCGAGGTTGATCACCCACCCGAGCGCCGCCTTGTTGTTCACGATCGCGAAGACGGTCGAGTGCCCGCTCGGGAACTGCACGAACTGCTCGCCGACGAAGTCCGGGTGGGCCGGGACGCGCTTCTGGTGGAAGAAGTCGCCCTCCACGCCATTCGGGTAGCGCACCATGTGGAACGGCCGACCCCGCAGATGCGGCAGGGCGCAGTCGGCGACGTCGAGGTAGTACCGGACGAGGTCGCCCTTGGTCAACCCGGGCTTGGGGAAGAAGACTTTTTCGGGATTGGAGACCGCCATCCGGCTGGTAGTGTCGCCTCGTGCGGCGATCTCTCGCTCTGGTGTTCGTCCTCGCGCTCGCCGGGTGCGGCGGCTCGAGCTCGAAATCGTCCCCGAGCACGACGACGGGTTGCGGGAAGGCCGCCCTCAATCTCGTCAACGCCGGCCAGCTGACCGTCGGCACTGACAACCCCGCGTACCCGCCCTGGTTCGGCGGCTCCGAGAAGTCGCCGTGGAAGGTCAGCGACCCCAACTCGGGCCAGGGCTTCGAGAGCGCGGTCGCCTACGCGGTCGCCGGCAAGCTCGGCTTCGCCAAGAACGAGGTCAGGTGGATCGTCGTCCCCTTCAACACCTCCTTCGCGCCCGGGCCCAAGAAGTTCGACTTCGACATCAACGAGATCTCCTATACGCCGGCACGCGCCGAGGTCGTGACCTTCAGCGACTCCTACTACAACGTCAACCAGGCCGTCGTCGCGAAGCGGGGCACGAAGATCGCACAAGCCCAGTCGAGCGCCGACCTCCAGCAGTACAAGCTCGGCGCGCAGATCGGCAC
>JBKPGW010000100.1:0-7506 GCA_046729555.1 Actinomycetota bacterium
ATGCTGCGTCGAGACAAGCACGCGCTCGATCTCGACGGGACGCTGGTGCCCCTCGTCGTCGACCTCGTAGCGGATCGTCACCTGCGCCTTCCCGTCCGGCCGCAGGTACGGCAGCTCGCCCGCCTTGCGCACCTCGGCCAGCCGCTTGCAGATCTTGTGCGCAAGCATGATCGGAAGGGGCATCAGCTCCTTCGTCTCGTTGGTCGCGTAGCCGAACATCATCCCCTGATCGCCCGCGCCGATCCGGTCGAGCGGATCGTCGTCGCCCGGGTCGTGCTGCACCTCGTAGGAGGAGTCGACGCCCTGCGCGATGTCCGGCGACTGCTCGTCGATCGCCACGACCACGCCGCACGTCGTCGCGTCGAAGCCCCACTCCGAGTGGGTGTAGCCGATCTCCCCGATTCGCTCGCGGACGAGCTTCGCGATGTCGACGTAGATGTCCGTCGAGATCTCGCCGGCGACGACCACGAGCCCGGTCGTGATCAGCGTCTCGCAGGCGCAGCGCCCCTCCGGGTCGCCCGCGAGCACCGCGTCGAGGACGGAATCGGAGATCTGGTCCGCGACCTTGTCCGGATGCCCTTCGGTGACCGACTCGGAGGTGAAGAGGAACTCGCGCGCCGCCATGGCGCGGAAGGCTACCTACCGGGCTACTTGAGCAGCAGGAAGAACGAGACCTGCAGCTCGTGCGTCCTCGAGGCCGCGTACTCGACCGCGGAGCGAAGCGGCTTCAGGTTGCGCGCGATCTCGGCGGGCACGCGCTGCTGCGCCAGCTTCTCGCCGTACGGGATGCTGCTGCTGATGTCGACGTAGAGGAAGCCGTAGGTCTTGTCCGGAAGGCCGGACGCGTCCTTGGCCGCCTTGAAGTTCTCGCTGTCGGACAGTGACTCGCCGCCGTTCTTGGCGCCGCGAATGCCGCTCGGCTGGTCGGTCACGACGAACTTGCCATCCACGGTCGCGTAGTAGAGGCCGAGCCCATTCGACGCCATCGCGTGCACGGATGTGCCGTCGACGCTGTCCGCCTGCGGCGGCGTCCCTGTGTAGTGCTTCACCCAGCGGTCGAGAATCGCAACGCCGTCCATGCTCGGCGTTGAAACGAGAGTGACTTCCGGAATTGCAAACGGAACGTCCGGGGAGCGGGCATTGCCGGGCCGGACATAGATCGCGTTCTCGCCCTCGAGGATCCGGCCGAGATCCTTGAGCGGCTTCGCGAACTCCCGAAACTCGGGCGCGTTGAAGAACGAGTTCTTCTGCAGCCCGTCGAACATCCCCTTCGTGCCGTGGAAGGTGAGGTAGAGGAGCGCGTCCTTCGGCACCGTGCCGAGCAGCTTCGGCTCGAACGTCCCCGAGCCCGGTGCGCCCGCGAAGAGCTTCCCGGGCGTGCCGTGCACGATCGCGTCGAGGCCTATGCCCTCGGAGGTCGCGCCGAACCGCGTCGCGATCCAGTCAAGCGTTCCGACCTTGTCGAGATACGGCCGTACCTGCGGGCCGCCGTACCGGCGGATGAGGTCCATCAGGAACTTGCCATTGACGTACGCCCGCACGACCGAGTCTTCGCCGAGTCGATCCATCGATTGCTTGAACGATTTGTCGTCGGCGAGCGACTTTGCCTCGGAGTTGCTGGCCTGCTCGAAGCGGTCGATCGTCGCCTGCTTGCCGGCGATCACATGCCAGCCGCGGAACTTCTCGTAGACGACCTTCTCCGATGGATCGGGCTCGGAGGCGTTCATCTTCGCGACGAGCTGCTTGAACTTCGCTTCGTCGTTCGGCTGCATCAGGCCGACGAAGTTCATTCCGTCGTCCTCGAAGTCGAGCCAGACGAAGTCGAGCTCCGTGCCGAGCGCGGGCTTCACGTCCTTTTCCCACTCGACGCCCGGGTCTTTGCGCAGTTCCTTCTTGAGTTCGCGGAGGCCCTTCTCCTTGTCGGGGAACTTGTCCGCGAGGGCGTTCATCGTTTGCCACTGCTCCGAGTCGGGATCGGTGTCGAACGCGATGAAGGCGGGCGCGGAGGCCGGGATGATGCTGCTCGCGCCCGATCCGATCTGCGCCGTCGTGCCGCCGCAACCTGCGGCCAGCAACGCCGTGGCGGCCAGGACCCCAATCAGCCAGCGCATCGGGTGCACTTTTGCCCAATCGGCCGGGCGCCGTAACTCCTTGAGCTACTCGGCGGTCGGCACCCTGCCCATCAGGCTCGCGAGCAGGTTGTCGAGGCTTTCGCCGCCGAGAACCCGGCAGACCCCTTCCGTGATCGGAAGCTCGACGCCGAGGCGGTGGGAGAGGTCGCGCAGGACCGGCGCAGTGGTGAGGCCCTCCACGACCTGGCCGATCTCCGCGGCGGCCTCGTCGGCGGTCGCCCCGCGCGCGATCAGCTCGCCGGCGCGGCGGTTGCGGCCGTAGCCGGAGAAGCAGGTGACGATCAGGTCGCCCATCCCCGCCAGGCCGGAGAAGGTTTCTGGCGCGGCGCCCTCCGCCTCCCCGAGCCGCGCCATCTCGACGAGGCCGCGCGTGATCAGGCTGGCCTTGGCGTTGTCCCCGATCCCAAGCCCGTCGACGCCGCCCGCGGCGAGCGCGATGACGTTCTTCGCGGCGGCGCAGAGCTCGACGCCGACGAGGTCGTCGTTCACGTACACCCGGAAGATCATCGAGTTGATCGCCTGCTGGAGCTCCTCGGCGAGGTCGTGGTCCTCGCTCGCGATCACGGTCGCGGACGGAAGCCCTTCCGCCACCTCCTCGGCCATGTTCGGGCCGGAGAGGACGGCGACCGGCCGACCCTCTACGCGGGTCGAGAGCCGCTCGCCGGTCCCGGGATCCAGCCCTTTCGTCAGGCTCAGAACGGGATTGTCGCCGGGCAGCGCCGCCGCGACCTGTGCGAACGCACGGCTCGGCACGGCGAGGACGACGAGGTCGGCGTCCGCGACCGGCGCCTCCTCGATCGTGGTCGCTGAGATCCCGCGCAGGTCGGCGTTCTGCAGGTAGCGCGGGTTGCGTCCCGTCGCCGCGATCGCGCGTGCCTGCTCGGGGTCGCGACACGCGAGCGTGACGTCGTGGTCGCGGTGGAGCAGGACGCATGAGAAGCCCGTCCCCCACGAGCCGCCGCCGACGACCACGATCTTCACGGCCGTAGAATCTCACCGCGGGCCAGCTCGAACGGATCCAGGCGTATCTGCGCGTGGCGGCGCCGCGGGGCCGCGACCACGAGCGCATCGGCCCGTTCCTCGCGACGTTCAACCGGCTCGACGACAATCCGTACTTGAACTACGCGATTCCGGACGACGGTGCGGCGCCCTCCGCCGAAGACGTCGCGCGACTGGTCGACGCGTATCGAACGCGTGCGCGCAAACCGCGGCTCGAGTACATCCCCTCGCTCGCGCCCGCTGTGGAGCCGGCGCTGCTGTCCGCCGGCTTCGAGGTCGAAGGCCGCTTACCGCTGATGACGTACGCCGGCGGCAGCGGTGGCTCGGACCCCGAGGGAATCGAGCTCGTCGTGGCGGTCTCGGACGACGAGCTCCGCGGCGTTGCGACCGCGCAGTGGGAGGCGTACGGAGAGAACGGCCCGGCCCCACAGCGCGCGGTCGACGGCCTGCGCCGGACGCTGGAGGCCGGAGGCTTGATCGTGCTCGCGCGCGACGCGGCGACGGGGAAGCCGGCGGGCGGCGGCCTTTGCATAGGCCCGTACGAGGGCGCAACGGAGCTGACGTCGATCGGCGTGCGCGCGGCCTTTCGCCGCCGCGGGATCGCCGAGGCGATGACACGCCGACTCGCCCGCGAGATGCATGCGCGCGGAAACGACGGCGTGTTCCTGATGGCGGCGGGCGATGCGGAAGCGCGGATCTACGAGCGCGCCGGCTTCGCAACGGTGTCGAAGATCCTCCACATCAGCTTCAGCGCGGGATGAAGTCGATCGTCACCGGCACGCCCTCCAGCTCGAACCGCTCGCGCAGCTGGTTCTCCACCCAGTAGCCGTAGTCGCGTGTCACAAGCCGCCGGTCGTTGACGGAGAAACGGAAGCGCGGCGGGCGCGTCGCTACCTGTGCGCCGTAGAGCAGGTTGAGCCGCTTGCCGTTGCGTGACGGAGCCTGCCGGCGCTCGCGCAACTCGGCGAGAAACCGGTTCAGCTCCGAGGTCGGCACGCGGGCGGTGTGCTTGTCGAACTGGCGCTCGATCATGTCGAGCAGCCGCTCGATCCCGCGACCCGTCTTGGCGGAGACCGCGACGTGCGGCGGGCGCTGGCGGAGGCGACGCTCCAGCTCCGGACGGATGTCCTCGATGCCCAAGGTCGTCAGGTCCCACTTCGAGAGGACGACGATCGTCGAGCACTGCGCCTTGCGCGCGACGTCCGCAACGGACAAGTCCTGCTCGACGAGGCCTTCCGAGGTGTCGATGAGGACGAGCGCCACGTCCGCCCGCTCCGCCGCGTCGAGCGCGCGCAGCTCCGAGTAGTACTCGATGCCCTGGCGATGCCGGCGCTTGCGCCGCATGCCCGCCGTGTCGACGAAGACGAAGGTCCGCTCGCCGCGCTCGAACACCGTGTCGATCGCGTCGCGCGTCGTTCCCGGCGTCTCGGACACGATCACGCGCTCGCGGCCGAGGATTGCGTTCAGCAGCGACGACTTACCGACATTCGGCCGCCCGAGGATCGCAACCCGGATGGCCGTCTCCGGGATCTCTTCGCGGCCCGTGCCCGGAAGCTCCGCGACGATGCGGTCGAGCAAGTCACCGGCGCCGTGCCCGTGCAGCGCGGAGATCGGGATCGGCTCGCCCAGCCCGAGCCGGTGCAGGTCGAGCGCGAGGCTTTCCTGCGCGGGGTCGTCGATCTTGTTCGCGATCAGCAGCACGGGCTTCTTCGCGCGCCGCAGGATGTCTGCCACCTCCTCGTCGCCCGGCGTGATGCCCGCACGCGCGTCGACGACGAAGAGCACGAGATCGGCCTGCGCGACCGCCTCGCGCGCCTGCGCCCCAATCGACCGGGTCAGCGGCGACGGATCGGCGATGTCGACGCCGCCGGTGTCGATCAGCAGGAACCTGCTCGTCCCCCACTCGCAGACCAGCTCCTTGCGATCGCGGGTGACGCCGGAGAGCTCGTGCACGACCGCGGCGCGCGAGCCGGTCAGCCGGTTCACGAGCGTCGACTTGCCCACGTTCGGGAAGCCGACGATCGCGACGGTACCGAGCAGGGGCTGTTGTTCGTTCACGCCGGCGGGATCGCAACACGCGGCCGGCCCTGCTCGTGAGCTGCCACGAGGAACTCCCACAGCCGCCTGATCTCTTGCTGGATGTCCGCGGCGGCCGCGCGGTAGCCCTGCGAGTTGCGCGGGTGGCGGTTGAGGTCGAGCGGCTCGCCGAACGCGATCGAGACAGGATGGAAGTTGCCGAGCTTCCAGTCCTGCGTGCCGTGGATCGCGGCGCAGACGACCGGCACCTGCTCCTGCACGGCGATCATCGCCGCGCCGGCGCGCACGGGCCCCGGTTCGCGTTGCTGCCGCGTCCCCTCGGGGAACATGCCGAGTGCGTCACCCCGGCGGACGATCTCGCGCATGATCCGGATCGCCTCGCGGTCCGACTCGCCGCGACGCACGGGCGACGTCCCGAAGACGCGGATGAACGGCCCGATGATCCGATTGTCGTGCGCTTCCTGCTTCGCGATGTAGTAGACGGTCCGCGGCACGACGGAGCCGAACGCCCACGGGTCGAGCCAGGAGAAGTGGTTGAAGCAGAACACCAGCGGACCGTTGGCCGGAATGCGGTCGCGGCCGTACGCACGCAGCGGCGCGAAGGTCCGGACGAGACCTCCGAAGAAGGGCCGCCCGAACAACCAGGCGAGCTGCGTGCGGTTCATGTCCGCGAGCCGGCGAGGCGCTGCTGCACGAGCTCCTCGATCCGGCTGACGACGTCGTCCACCTCGAGGTCGGTCGTGTCGATCTGCTCCGCGTCGTCCGCCGGCCGCATACGGGCGGCGTCGCTCTCGTCGCGGATCCGGAGGTCGGTTGCGAGCGCGTCGCCCCCGATGTCGGGCCGCTCGGCCTGGCGCCTGTGCGCACGCGTCGAGACGTCTGCGTTGAGGTACACCTTCACCTCCGCGTCCGGCGCGACGACCGTGCCGATGTCGCGACCCTCGATCACGACGTCGCCCTGGTGCCCGAGCTCGCGCTGGCGCTCACGCATGACGGCGCGCACGTCAGGGTGACGCGCGACGACCGGCACCTGCCGGTCGATGCGCGCTTCGCGGATCGATGCGGTCACGTCCGTTCCGGCGATCGAGACGCGGCCGGCCTCGTCGAAGGTGACCGGGTTCGCGGCAGCGAGCTCGCCGAGCGGCGCGCCGTCCCCGAGCGGCAGCCCGCGCTGCATGGCCAGCCACGTCACCGCGCGGTACATCGCGCCGGTGTCGAGATAGCGGAAGCCGAGCCGCACGGCGAGACGCCGCGCGACCGTGCTCTTTCCTGCCCCTGCGGGGCCGTCGATGGCGACGATCATCGTTTGGAGACCGAGTCGAGGAGGTCGAAGAACCCGGGGAAGCTTATAGCGACCGCGTCGGCGTCCCTGACCTCCACTCCTTCGCGCGAGACGAGGCCGGCAACGGCGGCGAGGACGGCGATGCGATGGTCGCCGTCGGACGACATCCGGCCCCCGATCGGCCGCGCGGGCACGCCTCTCACGTCGAAGCCATCGTCGCGCGCGCGGATGCGGACGCCAAGTGCCCGTAACCCATTCGTGACGGTTTCGATGCGGTCCGATTCCTTGACCCGGAGCTCCGCGGCACCGGTGAGGTGGCTGTCGCCGCGGGCGCCGGCCGCGGCCAGCGCGAACAGGGGCAGCTCGTCGACGAGGCGCGGGACTTCCTCGGCGCCGACGTCCGTAGCGGTCAGCTCCGACGAGTGCACCTCGATGTCGCCGACCCACTCGCCGCCGGCCTTGCGCCGATTGAAGATAGTGATGCGCGCGCCCATGCGCTCCAGCACGTCGAGCAGGCCGGTGCGCCGGGGGTTCAGACCGACGTCGTGGATGGTCAGCTCGGAGCCGGAGAGGAGCGTCGTGGCGACGAGAAAGGGCGCTGCAGCCGAGAAGTCGCCGGGGACGGTCACCTCGCCGAGCTGAAGGCGCCCCGCGGGCTCGATCGAGACGGAGCTCGGACGGCGGCGGACGCTGACGCCGGCGGCAGCGAGCATCAGCTCGGTGTGGTCGCGCGTCGGCGACGGTTCGACGACGGTCGTGGTTCCTGCGGCGTTGAGGCCGGCGAGCAGGACGGCGGACTTGACCTGCGCGCTCGCGACGGGAAGCACGTACTCGATCCCTTTCAGCGCGTCGGTGCCTTCGACGACGAGCGGCGCGTGCCCATCGGTCGTCTCGATGCGCGCCCCCATCCGCCTCAGCGGCTCGGCAACGCGATCCATCGGGCGCGCGCTCAAAGACTCGTCACCCTTCAGCTCGAAGCGGCCGGACTGACCGGCCAGGATTCCCGTCAGCAGGCGCAGCAGCGTCCCGGCGTTCCCGCAGTCAACTGCTGGGGTC
>JBKPGW010000101.1:0-6781 GCA_046729555.1 Actinomycetota bacterium
CATGTTCTCCCAGTCGTCGGTCTCGGCCTCCATCTCCGCCGCGACGCGCGTGCGCACGCCCGGATCCGTCAGCCGCGAGCGCCAGGCCTCGAACCCGCCGGCCTGGACCCACGGCGGCATCGCGCCGTCGAGGCCGGTCGCCCCTGCGGTGTATGTGTACATGTCCGCCGTGATCTCCAGGCCCCTTCGCTGCTCGGCCTCGACGCGTTCGATCAGTGGCCCGAGCTTGTGCCAGTTCGCGCTGCCCGCGACCTTGAGGTGGTAGAGCTCGCCACGGACCCCGGTGCTCCGCACGATCGTGATGAACTCCTCGAGCGCTTCGAGCAGTCCGTTTCCCTCGCTGCGCAGGTGCGTGATGTACATGCCCGCCGGACGCGCGAGCGCGATCAGCTCGTCGGCCGCGGCGTAGAACGCCGGCGCGTAGACCAGCGCGGCGGCGAGCCCGACGGCGCCTTCCTGCATCGCGTCGGCGACAAGCTGTTGCATGCGTGCGAGCTCGGCGTCGGTGGGAGGCCGGTCGTCGGAGCCGAGCTCGTGCTCGCGCACCGTCGCTGAGCCGACGAACGAGGCGACGTTCGGAGAGACACCGCGTCGTTCGAGGTGCTCGAGGTACTCGCCCAGCGTCGTCCATGTGACCTCGAGGCCGAGCAACGACTGCGCGGCGAGCTCCTCCTTCATGGGCTCCGTGAGCGGGCCCATCGAGAAGCCTTCGCCCATCACCTCGAGCGTGATGCCCTGGCGGATGTCGCTCTGCGCGCGGCCGTCTTCGAGCAGCGACTCGGTCGCCCAGCTCAGCATGTTGACGAAGCCCGGCGCGACCGCACAGCCGCTCGCGTCGAGCTCGTCGCGCCCGCGCCAGTCGCCGAGTCGCCCGACCGCGGCGATCGCGTCGCCGCTGATCGCGACGTCG
Source organism: Actinomycetota bacterium (assembly GCA_046729555.1). Classification (GTDB taxonomy): domain Bacteria; phylum Actinomycetota; class Thermoleophilia; order Gaiellales; family Gaiellaceae; genus 3-1-20CM-4-69-9. The sequence continues at coordinate 911 of JBKPGW010000101.1, forward strand.
CCCTCGACCGGCGGCCCACCGCGCCCGTCGTAAAGCGTTCCGCCGCGGATGAGGAGGTCACATTGCGTGGAGCGGGAGTCTAGAAGCGGCGCCGATCAGCAGAGCGCGCCGCTGCTCAGCAGCATGTACAGCAGCGCGGCCGGGTTGACGACCAGGCAGATCAGCGCCACGAACCAGCGGCGCGCGGCGAGCCCGGTCAGGCCGAGCAGGACCGCGGCGATCGTCGTACTGATTGCGGCCCACGCGGCGAGTGAGGTCCACACGGTGCCCGTCGGCGGTGAGTCACAGCTCGCGTCTTGTTGGCTCGCGTACGCGTAGGCGAAGACGATCGTCGCAGCGGTGCACAGCAGCGCCGCGACCACGACGCCCCTCAGGCCTCGGGCTTCGGGCGCTTCCCCACGTTCGGCAGGTGGCGGGCGCTGGAGCCGCGCTGCGCCTCCTCCGAGCGCGGCGACGGCAAGCAACATCAGACACGGCGCGAAGACCGCTCCTAAGCGGCGGCTCGATGCCGCGCGAGGTCCAAAGGAGCGCTACACCCGCCACTCCGAGCACGACTCCGGCAACTCCCGCCTCGCTGAAGATGCGCCGCTGCCCCTCGAGTGTGGAGCTCCTCGAGAGCGCAACGGCGGTGGCAATCCCCATTGCGACGGCCGCAACGCCGCCGTAGGCCCAGGCCCTGCGGTCGAAGTCGTGGTCGAGGCGCTGGATCTCCTCGTACCGAGGCCGGGTGCGCTCCCCCTGGGGCGGGAACGGCGGGATTTGGTCCTGGGTGTGGGTCAGGTCGATTCGCGCGATCACGAGCACGAGGAGCACGACGACTCCGCCTGCAAGCCAGGCCTTGCGGTCGCGCATAGACAGAGGGCGGCTTTCGCCGCCCTCTGTCGCTACTCCTCCGGAACGGAGCTACTTCTTCTCGGACTTGCCCTCGATCGTGGAGCCGGCGCCCGAGCCGATCTGGATCCGCTTCGGCTTCGGCTGCTCCGGCTTCTTCACGTGGACCTCGAGGACACCGTGCTTGTACTCGGCCGAGATGTCGTCCTCGGTGACACCCTGCGGCACGCCGACCGTCCGCGAGAACGACCCGTAACGCCGCTCGTAGCGGTAAAGCCGATCGTCCCGCTCCTCCTCGGTGCGGTCACGCTCGCCGCCGATGGTCAGGGCGCCGTCGTCGAGCTCCACGGAGATCTTCTCCTCGGGGATGCCCGGTAGGTCGACCGCGTAGACGACCTCGTTCTCGGTCTCCCAGACGTCGAGCGCCGGCACCCAGGCCTGATTCGTACGCCCGTTGCCCTCGAGGAGGCCGTTCATGAAACGACTCATCTCGTTCTGGAGCGCCGCGATCTCGCGGAACGGCTCCCATCGAACCAGAGTGGCCATTTCTCCTCCTTTCACTAACTTGACTCGATTATCAGGATAAAACCTAAGTCTGTTGGTGTAAAGAATACCCGAGTAGGATCGCGGCCAAACCATGGCCGCGGTCACCGACAGCCTCAAGGGGCGCTCGTTCACGCGGGTCGCGGACTGGAGCCCCGACGAGCTCGTCGAGGTGCTGGATCTCGCCGACGAGCTTAAGGGGCTCCAGCAGGCCCGCCAACCGCACCACCTCCTCCCCGGCCGCACGCTCGGGATGATCTTCCAGAAGCCGTCGACCAGGACGCGGGTCTCGTTCGAGGTGGGCATCTACCAGCTCGGCGGCACCGGGCTCTATCTCGCCGCCGGGGACTTGCAGCTTGGTCGCGGCGAAACGATCAAGGACACGGCGGTCGTGCTGTCGCGCTACCTCGACGCGATCATGATCCGGACGTTCGCGCAGTCAGACGTCGACGAGCTCGCCGAGCACGCGTCGATCCCGGTCATCAACGGTCTCACGGACAGCGCGCACCCGTGTCAGGCACTCGCCGACGTGATGACGATTCGGGAGCGGTTCGGACGGTTGGAGGGACTGAAGGTCGTCTACCTCGGCGACGGCAACAACGTCTGCGCGTCGCTGATGGTCGCGAGCGCGAAGCTCGGCATGGACTTCGTGGCGGCGACGCCTGCCGGCTACCGCCCAGCGGAGGAAGCGGTGCAGATCGCGCGCGGAGCCGGCGGGTCGGTCGAGCTCGTCGAGGACCCAAGCGCCGCCGTTGAGGGCGCCGACGTGCTCTATACCGACGTCTGGACGTCAATGGGCCAGGACGCTGAACGTGAGCAGCGCTTCCGCGACCTCGGCGGGTACGGTATCGACGGCGACCTGCTCGCGCGTGCGGGCGGCGGCGCCGTCGTCCTGCATTGCCTGCCGGCGCACTACGGCGAGGAGATCACCGAGGACGTCCTTTATGGCCCCCAGTCAGCGGTGTGGGACCAGGCCGAGAACCGCCTGCACGCGCAAAAAGCGCTGATGGCGCTCGTGATCCGGTAAGAACCCCGGGGTGATCCCCCTCCGCGACAACGTCCCGACGCGGACGTTCCCGGTCCTGACCGTCGGGATCATCGTGGTCAATGCGATCGTCTGGTTCTGGGAGCTCGGCGGCCGAGGCGTCGACTACCACGTTTTCAAGGACGGCTACTACCCGTGCTCCGTTCAGGGGCCGTGCGTCCAGGTCGTGACCGGGGAGCCGTCCCATCATCTCTCGTGGTGGGAGAGCACGTTCACCTCGATGTTCATGCACGGCAGCTGGGAGCACATCCTCGGCAACATGCTCTTCCTCTGGATCTTCGGCAACAACGTCGAGGACGCGCTCGGAAAGGTGCGCTTCCTGCTCTGGTACCTGGCCGCCGGCATCGCTGCGACGGCGCTGCAGACGTTCGTCACCCTGAGCTTCGGAACGGTGCGCGACGCGAGCATCCCGAACATCGGCGCCAGCGGCGCGATCGCGGGCGTGCTGGGCGCGTACTTCCTGCTGCTTCCCAAGGCACGGGTGCTGACGGTCATCTTCTTCGGGCTGATCTTCCTGCGCGAGATTCCGGCGATCTGGTTCCTGGGCATCTGGATCGCCCTGCAACTGTGGCAGGGCGGGTTCGGCCTGACGCATCCCGACCAGACGGGGGGCGTCGCCGTCTTCGCGCACATCGGCGGGTTCGCGTTCGGCCTCCTGACCGTGTACCTGGTCGCCAAGCGGCGGCCACTCCGCCCGTCCTACTGATGGCCGAGTTCGAGCAGCACGTCCGGCGCGCGCTCGACGCAGTGCCGCCAGAGCTCGCCCGCGGGCTGGAGAACGTCGCGGTGGTGGTCGAGGAGGAGAACGCCGCCGAGCCGGACCTGCTCGGGCTGTTCGAGGAAGCGCCCTACATGCCGGCCAAGGTGACGATCTACCGCCGGCCGCTCGTGGCGGACTTCGGCCACGACCCGGAGCGGCTCGAGCACGAGATCCGGGTCACCGTCCTGCACGAGCTCGCCCACTATTTCGGCCTGGACGAGGAGCGGCTCAGCGAGCTGGGCTACGGCTGATGGTGACGGCCCTCAACGTCATCGCCATCGCGGCCGCGGTCGTGGGCGCGGCGGCTCTCCTCGTCTTCCTCCTCGGCCCCCGGGAATGAGGCGTGACCGGTCTGCGTTTTCAGAGGCATGACCCTGACCCAGATCCACAAGGAGATCGAGGAAACGAGCGAGCGGCGGACCGAGCTGTGGCAGATCCTTTCGCGGGGTTACGACCCGGCCGCGGCCGCCGAGCTCAGGAGTCTGAGTAACCAGCTCGACCACCTCTGGGACGAGGAGCGCACGCTGAAAGCAGCCCTCCGCTTCGGCGATCGCGACCACATCGTCGCCCGAGCGCGCGTCGAAGAGCGACTCGAGCGCGCCGCCTAGATCTTCGTTCTCCCTCCGCTCCTAGCAGCGGACCGTCGGCCCCGGACGAGGGATTCTCCCCCTCCCTTCCGGGGCCGACTCATTCGTAGAGCCGTTATGCCGGGGTCGAACGCAGAGGACATCGTCAACGACTACTTCGAGGGCGATGAGTGGGCCGATCTGATCGAGGCCGACTCAGAGGCCGACCTGGATCTACCGCCGCTCCCGTCGCCCGCGCCGCCTCCCGGGTCCGCCTGAGACGGCGCGAACGTTCGGGTCCGGGTCAGCGGCTCTCGACGCCGACGACGTCGTACGACTTGTCGACGTACACCGTGACGGGCGTGCCGTCGGCCTTCGTCATGTGGGCCTCGTAGGCGGCGTGGCCGTCGGCGTCGGTCTCGACGCGGACGATGGTGCCGCCCGGGACCTCGGCGAGAGCGGCGACTCTGACCTTCTGCTCGGTCGTGCCGGTCAGCAGCGTCTCGTCGCTGCGCTGGTTGCCCCACGGGTTCTGCGCTGCGGCCGTCCTCGTCGAGCTCGAGGACGAGCCTGAGGCAGCGAACGCGATGCCGTAGCTGCCAAAGCCGACGCCGACCACCATCGCGATGACCGCGAGCGGCTTCTTGAGGGTGTCTAACACGAACGGTCTCCTTTCGAAGTCGGCCCGCGTTTCGGGCCTTTGCCTCACGGTGCCGTGAGGCTCTAAGAGAAAGCCGCGGACACGCTGTGAATCTGCGGAGAGCTCGTACTTCGCATCTGGGCAGCTGTTACGGAGCGTCAAAGCCGAGCACGAGGGATCGTGATTCTCCCGTACCCTTTCGGCCAGCCTGCGGCTTATGCCGCGAGCGTGTCGCTCAACTCGAGCAGCACCCCAGGTCCATCGAGATTCCCGATTCGTACTGTCGTGTCGTGGCGACGCAAGATCGTGAGTTCGCCACGCGCGTACTCGACCGAGACGATCTCGGTCAGCGGGATCGCGAGGCGCTCCGAAGCGTTGGCGGCGAGGACCAGATGGAGGTACCCGACCTCGAGCTTTCCGGCGTGGCGCCGGCCGTGTTCTTCCCGCCACCAGACTGCGTAGGTTCTTCTTCGCATGGTCGAAGGATGGCCCTGCGGGCGCTCCGCCGCATCAGCGTCCGGGCGCAGCCGGCTTGCGGGAAATCCGCACGCGAGGCGCGCGTGGATTCCACGTTCTGCATCGGCTGATGTCCTTGAAGTAGCGTGGCTTCATGCACCCCTTCGAGATCCGCGCTGCCCAGAAGCGCCTCAGCGAAGGCGGCGGAGGCTACGAGGTTGTTCACGAATCCGCTGGTCTCGAGCTCGGTGTCTACGTCCTGGTTGCCCCAGAGCCCGACCGGCAGCAGCCGCACGAAGACGACGAGATTTACGTGGTTCTCGAGGGCAGAGGCGTCCTCCAGGTCGAAGGACAGGACGTACCGGTCCGTGAGGGCAGCGCCGTGTTTGTCCAGGCCGGTGCGGACCATCGCTTCACGGCGTACGAGCACCTGAGCGTGCTCGTGATCTTCGAGCACAAGCCTGCGGTAAATCCGTAACGCGTACCGCGGTCGCCCCGATGCCGGCCGACGGACATCGCGGCACGCTGGGTTGGATCGCGACCAACGGAGGAGTCATGAATCGATTGATGATCGTCGCCAGACTCAGGGACGACGCACATGACGAGGCAGAAGTGCTGCTTCGCGAGGGCCCACCTTTCGATCCCGCCGGAGCGCGGCTCGACCGACACGCCGCATATCTGAGCGCGGGAGAGCTCGTTTTCGTCTTCGAGGCGCCGGAGGTGGAGTGGATCGTCAACGAGCTCGTCGACGATCCCGCGGTCTCCCCCTATTTTGCGCCGTGGGAGAAGCTGCTCGATGGTCCGCCACGCCTCGCACATGAGCGGTATTACTGGTCTGGCGCGGAAGAGAAACTCGGCGTCGGGCTGGGCGCCTAGCTGTAGTTCCTAAGCACGTTGTTCATCCGGGCCTCTCTGGAGGCTGGGGGTGTCGAAGCCACCAGCTCCAGAGGAGGGCACCGGATGAAGTTGCAGGCTCATCATCGGACCTGTCCGAGCAGTCGGCTGTTGATCTGCCGTCGTGTGCTCGAGG
>JBKPGW010000102.1:0-2260 GCA_046729555.1 Actinomycetota bacterium
CATGCCCATGACCTCCTCGGTCAGGAGCGTTCCGTTGTCGCGGAACTGGATGTGGCGCTTCCTCGGGACGTCGCCCAAACGCTGGTAGAACGGCACGGCTAGAGGATATCGACGGCCATCTGAGCCAGCCGTCGCCCGACCGCCGGCGCGAACTTGAAGCCGTGGCCGCTGCAGGCCGAGCCGATCACGACGCGGTCGCGCCGCTCGAGGATGAAGTGCTCGTCCGGTGTCGTCGTGTACACGCAGGTCTCCGCGGCCACCGGCTCTGGGTCGGCGTCCGGATACGTCTGTGCGACCCACTCCGAGACACGCTCGACGAGCTGCGGATCGGGCTGACCCTCCTCGTCCGGATCGGCCACCGCGCCGGCGTGGTGGGCGCCGGCCTTGAGGCCGTGGACCGGATCGTGAAGCGAGTACAGCGCGTGTCCGCGTGTGACCGGGTCTAGCCACGCGACCGACGGCAGCGGGTCGCCGTCACGTCTGAAATACGCGACCGTCTCGCGGGTGACCCGCACCGGCAGGTCCGGGACGAACCTCGAAACCCACGGCCCGGCGGTGAGTACGACGACATCTGCATCGACGTCGTCGAGCGACTTGACCCGGGACTCCTCCCGTAGCTGCGCCCCGTGCGCAACCGCCTGGTCGACAAACGCGCGGTGCGCGAGGTCGGCGCGAACGATCCCGGCCTCGGGCTGGAACAGCGCCGTCCAGCCCTCGGGCACGCCGACCGGCCAGCGTGCTCGAGCCGCCTCCGCCTCGAGCAACTCGTATTCGGCGCCGGCCGCCTCGAGCGCGTCGCGCGAGCCCTGCGCGGGATCCTCGACGAGCTCGAGCAGCCCGTTCAGCTCCAGCAGCTCCACGCCCGTTTCCCGCTCGAGCACGCGCCAGCCCGCGAACGACTCCTTCGCGAGCTCGACGAACTCGACCTCGGGATACGCAAGCCGCACGATGCGCGAGCGCCCATGACTCGAGCTGCGCGTGTGGCCGATGTGAAACTGCTCATGGAGCACGACGTCACGGCCATCGCGCGCGAGCGCATACGCCGTCGCCGACCCCATGATTCCCGCACCGACGACCGCGACCTCCGCCACGGTCCTATCTTCTACGTAAGCGGCACCGCGATCTGCAGCTGTTCGTCCGCCCCGGGCCCGCGCAGGTAGATCTCGCGCGCGGGACCGCTCGCCTGGCGGCCGTTCTCCTTCGCCCAGCGGTAGACGGCCTCGTAGGCGCCCAGAATCTGCGGGAACTGACACTGCTCGCCGCTGATCTCCGTGAAGGCGATCTCGCCGGCAGGCAGGCGCCTGTCCCCGTTCGCCGTCGGGACGCAGACCTCGACGGGACCGTCCTCCTCGGTATTCACAGGCCCGTGGTAGAGAACGAAGCCCGGGTCGTCGGCGGCGTGACGACCGAGCTCCCGGAACGTGTGCACGATGAACGACTCGAGCTCCGGCACCAGCACGTGCTGTGTGCGGCTCACGTAGGGCTGCTCGCCCACCTGCTTGGTGAGGACGTCGTACATGGGCTCCTCCTTCAGGATCCGCTTGATGTATCGGAGCGCCCGACGCCGATCGGCGAACTCGTTGTCTACGTCATGCTCGTATTCCTCGAGCCGTTCGACGGACGGGTTGCGCAGGAACGAGCGGATCCCGGCCAACGGCATCCCGCCGCGCCGCAACAACACGATCAGCGCCGCGGTGTGCAACTGCTCCAACCTGTAGTAGCGATAGCCGGTATCGGGATCGACCCAAGCCGGCGGCAGGACGCCGTTCTCGCCGTACAGGCGCAGCGCCTTCTGCGAGAGCCGGGACGCAGCCGCGAACTCGCCGATCGGGATCAGGTGCTCCATGTCGACGGTCACGATGCGCTCTTCCCCATGGGGAGAGTCAAGCGACGACATTGCGCAGGATCCCGATCCCCTCGACCTCGAGCTCGACGACGTCGCCTCGCCGCAGCCAGCGGCCGTCACCGTGCTCGAGGATGCAGCCGCTGCCGACCGTGCCCGACCCGAGCACGTCGCCCGGATTGAGCCGGGTGTCGCGCGCGGCGTGCGCCACGATCGCTGCCCAGGAGTGGTGCATGTCGCCGAGCTCTCCCCGTGAGCGTTCCTCGCCGTTGACTCGAGCGATCATCACGCCGCCGCTGCCGTCGAACTCGTCCGGAGTGACCACGATCGGCCCGAGGCTGGTGGCGAAGTCCTTGCCCTTGGAGGGGCCGAGCCCGACCTTCATCTCTTCACGTTGAAGGTCGCGCGCCGACCAGT
>JBKPGW010000103.1:0-5925 GCA_046729555.1 Actinomycetota bacterium
GGCGAACTGATGCGAGGCGGCGACGCGTAGCATCGCCGCGCCGCACGTTGACGACAACCGCGGACCACCCCGGGAGCGCGCGGGCCGAGCCCGCGCGCGGTTCGCGCGAAGCGCCGTTCCCCTCACCCGGGCGAAAGCGCAGCCTGCGCCCGGCTACCCGGTAGCCGCGACGGTCGCGTCGAGCAGCACGAGTGCCGCGCCTTCTCGTAGCCCGCCGCGGCCGATCTGCAGCGGCACGCGGAGCCGGCGCTGGATCTCCGCGAGGATCAACGCACCGGCGGTGAGCGTTCGCGCACGCTGGCGATCGAGGCGGTACTTCTTCGCGGTCTGGCGAGAGGTCTGTTGTCGAAGCTCCACCACCGCGGCCGAGAGCTCGTCGGGGCCGAGCACGTCCCCTTCGATGCGGCGCAGAGCGCGCGCGGTTCCGCCGACCGCGAGGGCAGCGAGCGGTAGTGGGGGCGTTAGATCCTCGAACGCAGCGGCGATCTCGTCGCCGGCGCGATCGAGATCCGACGTGGTCGGAGGGTCGTTGCGGAAGGCGCGACGAGTGAGTCGCAGCGACCCGATGTCTACTGATCGCACCCACGCCGGCCCGGTCGCGAGCGAGCCGACGACGATCTGTGCCGAGCCGCCACCGACGTCGCAGACTGCGACCGTTGACGCGAGGTCGGACGCAGCCGCAACCGCGCCGCGCCAGGCGAGCTCGCCTTCCTCCTGCGCGGTCACCACGCGCGTCGGCGCCCCGGTTGCGTCCGCGAGCCGCCCCAGCAGCTCGCGCCCGTTTGCCGCCTGCCGGCCGGGGGACGTGACGAGCACCTCGATCGCCGCGCAGCGGAGCTTGCGCGCACGGCGCACGCGTGTGGCGGCCGTCAGGGCCGTCTCCTCCAGCTTCTCCTCCGAGATCCGGCCGGTGCGCTCGATCTCCTCTCCGAGCCCCAGCTGCGCCCGCTCTTCGCGGATCGGGACGATCCGGTCTCCGTCCCTCGCGGCCACCAGCAGGCGCACCGTGTTCGCGCCGACGTCGACGATCCCGACCCTCACGCCGGCGATTCTGGCCGACGCACCGGTCGGCGGCCGTCGCGCCCCGAGCCTGCGCAGGAGGTGCTTCAGCGGGCCCGGAGGGTCGCGGCACGGCGCCGGGCGCGGGCCCGGGCGCTGCGCATGAACACCTGTTGGGCCGCGCGGCCGCGGTCGCCCTTACGCGGACGGAGCTTCATCCAGCGGCCTTCCGGACTCAGCTCCCACGCGGTCGCGTTGTCCGCGAGGAGCACGTCGAACGCCCGGACGATGTCGTTCTGCGCCCGTGCGTCCTCGACCGGAGCCACGAGCTCGATACGGTGGTCGAGATTGCGGGGCATCAGGTCGGCGCTCCCGAGCAGGAACGTCGACTCGTCCCCCGCGTCGAAGATGAAGAGGCGGCTGTGCTCGAGGAAGCGCCCGAGGATGCTGCGGACGCGGATCGTCTCGCTCAGGCCCGGGAGACCGGGACGAAGCGTGCAGATGCTGCGCGCGACGATGTCGATCTTCGCGCCCTCCTGCGATGCGCGATACAGCTCCTCGATGATCTCCTCGTCGTTGAGGTTGTTGACCTTGATCCGGATGCGCGCCTCCTTGCCGTCCGCCGCGGCACGACGCACCTCGCGGATCCGCTCGACCAATCCTTCGCGCAACCCGAACGGCGCGATCAGCAATTTGCGAAACGGCTGCGGATGCGCGAACCCCGTGAGGAAGTTGAACAGGTCGGCCACGTCGGCGCCGATCTCCGGGTCGGCGGTGAAGAGCCCGTAGTCCTCGTACGTCCGCGCCGTGAGGATGTTGTAGTTGCCTGTGCCGAGGTGCACGTAGCGGCGCAGCTCGTCTCCCTCTCTCCGCACGACGAGGGTCGTCTTCGCGTGGATCTTGAGGTTCGGGAAGCCGTAGACGACATGCACTCCCGCCTGCTCGAGCGAGCGTGACCAGCCGATGTTGCGGTGCTCGTCGAACCGCGCCTTGAGCTCGATCAGCGACACGCTCTGTTTGCCGCGCTCGGACGCGTCGATCAGCGCGGGGACGACGGGGGAATCCTCGCTCGTGCGGTAGAGGGCCGTCTTCAGAGCGACCACCGAGTAGTCCTGCGAGGCCGCCTTCAGGAAGCTTTCGAAGCTGGAGACGAAGGAGTCGAATGGATGGTGGACGAGGATGTCGCCGCGCTTGATCTCGGCGAACAGATCGTGCGGATCGGCGGCAGACGTGAAGCGCGGGTGCACGACGGGATACCACGGCTCGTCCTTGAGGTCCGGCCGGTCGAGCTGCACGAGCTCCTCGAGCTCGGCGAGATCGAGCAGGCCGGCGATCAGGTAGATCTGCTCGTCCGTCGCGTGCAGGCCGCGCTTCAGCCGCTCGAGCATCCGGCTGGAGACGGAGCCGGACACCTCGACGCGGACGACGTCGCCGAAGCGCCGCCGACGCAGCTCGTCCTGAACCGCCTCGAGCAGGTCGTCGGCTTCGTCCGAGACCTCGAAGTCCGCGTCGCGCGTGACGCGGAACGTGCAGCACTCGACGATCTCCATGCCCGGGAAGAGCCGCGGCAGGAAGTGCCGGATCACGCGCTCGAGCGGCACGAACAGGCCGCGCTCGCCGATGTGCAGGAACCGCGGCAGCAGCTCGGGCACCTTGACCCGCGCGAAGCGCTCATCGCCCGCCTCCGGATCGCGTACGAAGATGCCGAGGCTCAGCGAGAGCGGCGAGATGTACGGAAACGGCTGGCCGGGCCCGACCGCCAGGGGCGTCAGGATCGGGAAGACGTCGTTCTCGAAACGGTCCTCGAGCTCCTCGAGCTCCTTCTTGTTCGCGTCGTCGACGTCACCGACGATCACGTCCGCGTCCTCCAGGGCGGGCCGAAGCTCGCGCTTCCACAGCTTCGCCTGCTCGGCGGTCAGCTCGAGCGTCCTCTCGCGGATTGCCCCGAGGGTCTGTCGCGGCGTTCGGCCGTCGGGCGAGCGCACCTGTAGCCCCGATTCGTCCTGGCCCATCAAGCCGGCGACGCGCACCTGGAAGAACTCGTCCAGATTGGACGAGAAGTAGGCGCAGTTGCGCGACCGCTCCAGGGCAGGCAATCCTGGATCCGCAGCGCGCGCCAGTACGCGCGCGTTGTAGTCGAGCCAGGACAGTTCCCGGTTGAGCAGTCGCGCCTCGTCGGTCACGAGGGCCGTCTCGGCGCGAGCCACGGGCCATCTTCTCGCACCCGCCTCTTTCTGTGGGTTACAGACTTGTGACGGTCCTGTATCAGGCAGCCAACGGCAGGGCGTCGCGCTGCTCGAGCGCGTACGGCATCAGGCAGACGCGCCCCCGTGAGCGGAGGTAGTCGACCACGGCGCACAGCTCCTTCTCGCATGGGAGCAAGGTCTTCCAGGACGAGAGGTCAGCGGGACGGTGGACGTCACCGGTGGCGATCGCCGGCAGCCGCGCCTCCGCGATCCAGCTGAACACCTCGTCGCGGTTGAACAGCTCATAGCGGTGGACGAGGGGGCGGAAGCTGTCGAGCTCGCGTGCGATCCGCCGCGTCGGGCGCATGGCCGTCACGTCCTCGGGGGTGTACGGATGCGCAGCGATGACCGCCGCGCGCTGGTCGTTCGCGGCCTCGAGGGCGGCGAGGATGCCGGCGTCGACCGAGATGTGCTGCTCGAGCCCGAGCGCCAGCACGTGTGCAGCGAGGTCGGGATCGTCGTTGTTGTCCGAGAGCTCGAGACCGGGGATCACGAGCAGGCCGTACTCCTCGAGCGCTCGAGCCGCCTCGGTGCGAACGGCTGCGAGGTATGCAGGCCACGTCCACGAGTCGACCGCGCTCGGCGTCGGATCGTCCAGCCGCACCGTGTGGTCGGTGACGCAGAGGACGTCGAACCCGTGTTCGCCGTACAGGTCGACGAGCTGCGGGAGCGTCAGATGCCCGTCGCTCCACGTCGTATGTGCATGCAGCTCACAAAGAAGAAGTCGGCTCATGCCACAAGTGTTGTCCAGGCGGACAGGACCTGGGGGTCGATCATGCGGCGATCCGGAGTCGAAGCGGTGACGAACGACGAGGCCCCCGCGGGTCCGAGGGCCTCGTCGTGGGTGGGTTGTGGGCGATGCTTACTTCGGGAACTTGCCCGGCGGGATGTGCATGGCGAGGAGCTGTCCGCCTTCGAACAGCTCGCCGGGGATGCCGTAGTGCGCCTGGACGTCGAGGAGATACCACCCTTCGCCGAGGATGGTCGACGCGTCGATCACGCCGGACGATTCCTCGTCGCTCGTCAGGAACGACGCCGAGCCCGGAGTGAACAGCGCAGGATCGTGCTCAGCGACCTGCCTCAGAGTGTCGCTCGCGATGTCGTAGAGCCAGACCTTGCCGAGCGCGGGTTGGTTGCCGATGTCCTCCTGCGCCACGATCTGTCCGCGGCCGGCGGGCGTGATGTTGTCCAGCATCTGCTGACCTTCGGTGCCGTTCAGCAGCATGTCGATCGTGCCGCCCAGCTCGGGATGCGCGGCGTTGTCGAACGTGAGCCGCCAGAGCCGGCTGACACCCGGGTACTGGTCCGTCGAAACGAAGTAGTAGACGTTGGGGTTTTGCGGATCCCACGCGCCGTCCTCCGGCCGCTGGAAATGCGTCACGAGGTTCGTGTTGCTCTCGCTCTCCAGCGTTGCGCCCGACTTACTGGAGGCGTCGCCGAACGAGTACGTGCTGAAGCGCGTGCCGTCCGGGATGCCGGTCGCTGGGCTCTCGAACGGAAAGCCGTTCACCTTGATCCCGTACAGCGTTCCACCCGTGAGCCCGGCCTGCTCGACCGGAGACGACCCGGTCGCCTTCTTGTCGCCGGCGTAGACATACACCTGGCCTCTGTCGCCGCCCTGGTCGTCCTGCGAGACGACCACGGTGCGGTCGCCGGTGCCCCCGTTCGCGAGCGAGTTCTCGAACGCCATCTTGCCGAGCCACGGGACTTCCCAGCTCGTGCCGTCGAGACCATGTGCAAACCCGCGGCCGCCTGAGGTTTCCTCGCCGTTCAGGAACAGCCGGCCGTCGAAGCCCTTGCCGGTGGCGGCGTTGAAGAGCGCCGACTTCGCCGGAAGGTCAGCGGAGCAGAAACGATTGAACTTCACGTTTGCGGTCTGCACGTAGGCGCCGCCGGTCCACAGGTTGACGTGCTGGATCAGGTCCTGGCCGCTGACGACAGACAGATCGTCTTTGCGAATGACCCACTTCGAGACGAAGGCGCCGATGCCGCCGTGCGCCCGCGCGATGCCACCCGTGTCGGGCACCTCGTGATTTGCGAGCAGCGTGAACGTGCCGTCCCCGTTGTCGAAGGCCCCGAGGCCGTCCGGGATCCCGACCATTCGATAGGTGCCACCGCCCGCCTTCGGGACGGTGTCACCGGCGGTCAGGATCGACTTGAAGACGGTGCCAGGTTGCGTCGGCACGAGGTATGGCCAGGCCGAGCTGCTCGGCCCGGCGCTGCCGCCCGGTGCGGCGACCGCGATCGACGCCAGAACGGCCGCCGCGAGGGCGGCCAGGATCAAGACTCCCCTCTTCATTCCTCTCCCTCTGTCGGTTGCGAAACCGCGGCGGAGTCTCCCGCCCCCGACCTGCCGGATGGGCTGAGGGCTGGTGAACGTCCGGTAAAGAGCTTGTGCCCGGCGGTGCGTAACGGAGAAGGCCCGTTTCCCGTTGTTTCCCTGCGGAGGCCAACTCCGGCAGGTCGACAATCAAGGCAAGGGAGGAAAGAGCATGGGCATCCTCTGGATCATCCTGATCGTGATCCTCGTGCTCGCGCTGCTCGGCTTCTTCTCGCGCGGGTACTGGTAGACGCGAAGCGTCCGTCCGCGTGGGGGACGGGTGGAGGGGTCTGGGGGAACCGGGAGGTTCCCCCAGCTGGGACCCACTCCCGTATAGGACCTTTTACTTCTGAACAATGG
>JBKPGW010000104.1:0-4128 GCA_046729555.1 Actinomycetota bacterium
TGCCGCTAACTCGTCTGGATGTAGATGTTTTCGCCGCCTGTGCTGTGGTTGAAATTGATGATGCCCGGAATATCGAGCATGACCCCTTCGGTCCGTGGCCCGAAAACAGCACCCGGAGGATGCGTGCCGATCACGCAGATGACCGTCATGATCCCCGACAGCTCGCCGAGCGGTGTCGTAAGCGTCACGCGCATCCTGACGGCGCCGCCACAGAAGTTCGGTGGGAACTCGTCACCGAATAGCTCGCCGCAGCCGTAGGACTGGTAGTCGAGCAAGTCCGTCGCCGCCCAAGTCCCGCTGGCGATGACGTTCCCATCGCTGTCGGTGTGGGTGAACGCTCCCTCCGCTTCGACCGAATTCGGGTTGACCGAAAACTCACCTTCGCCAGTGACCGCTATCTGGTCCCCGTTCGCGGCGACGCCGAAGTTGGGCTGCTCCATCACGAGCAGGTAGGTATGTGTCGCGCTGTCGGCGACTGCAGTGGTCGGCATGAGCACGAGCGCCGCAGTGAGTCCGAGCACGCACAGAATCAGGCGCTTCATCGCTGCCCTCCCTGATAGTGAGACTCGCAACAAGAGTCTATGCCGAATCAAGGCGCGTGAAAATAGCCCGAGGGAGCAGTCGACGATCTGCTCCGCCACCGGCAGCGACGCAACCGCGACGACACGGTTCCGTGGACCAGCGAAGCGCGAGCAAACGGTAGAGCGGTTGCTCCTCCAGCGCTGGCAGGTCGTGCGCGTGGCGCCGCAGCGCGTCTTCGCCGAGGTCACCACGTCCGCGGCGATCGCGGTCCGCTCTTCGTGAACGCAAGGCCGGGTCCGCTCGCCTTCCGTGCTGAGGACGTCGATACATGTAGAGGCGGTTCGCTCGGAAGCTGACCGTAGAGGCGGTTCGCTCGGAAGCTGACCGTGTCGTTTGCGGGAGCGCGCGCAGCGATCGCCGACTTGGGCAGACGGAACCGGACGACGCCGGATCGGCGTCTATCGAGTGCGTTCGGATGAGGTAGGTCGTGAATCTCGCGAGGCGGGCGCCGCCGAGGATGCGGACTTCGAGCTTCTGCTCGCATTCAGCCACACGCTCCCGAGCGACCCCGGCCCGACCTTGCCGCGAGACCGGCAGTTCGCGTTCGGCTTCGACCGCTGCCCAGCGGCCTTGAGGGCTGTGCGCGTCCTGGCGTGTCAATTGACGAGCCGACGATCTCCTCGAACTCCGGGCCCCGCATCTCCTCCGCCAAACCAGGCGGACTGCTCCTACGTGCTACAGGTGCCGACCCGACCAGACTTGATGCCTGCTTAGACAATGAAGATCGCAGGCCCGTCGCGCAGTCATGGGCCTTGCGCAAGTCGCTCTGCGCGCAGCCGACTGTTCGTGGGCATCGCTTCGCGACGGATTTCAGCCGGCTGGGGTCACGTCCCATAGCGTGGATGTCATAGGGCTCTGTCCTGACTGCTGAGGACGATCGGGCCTCTGTCATCGAGAGGAGGTCCGTGATGGTCTGTGCGGCGATCGACATCCACAAGCACGCCTTTCAGGCGGCGGTGTTCGATTCGGCGAGTGGCGAGGTGGTCGAGGAGCGCTTCTCGGCCGATCGGGTGAGCCTGGGTCGCTGGGCCGAGCAATGGCGGGGCCGCGTCGAGGCGGTCGCGATCGAGGCGACGACGGGCTGGCGCTGGGTCTGGCGCGAGCTTTCGGAGCGGGGCTTCGACGTTCGGCTCGCCGAGCCGGTGCAGGCGCGCGGTCTGCTCGGCCGGCGGCGGAGCGCGAAGACGGACCGGCTGGACGCGCGCTGGCTGGCGCGGCTTTTGGCGAGGGAGATGCTGCCGGAGTCCTGGATCCCGCCCGCGCAGATCCAGGAGCTGCGTGACCGGACGCGCCTGCGCAAGGCGCTGGCCGAGGACCGCCGCCGGTGGGCGCAACGACTGCACGCCTACCTGCTGCATGAGGGCTGGCCATGCTCGCGGTCGCGGCTGCTGAGCGTGGAGGGGCTGCGTTGGGCGGCGTCGCTGCGTTTGTCCGAGCACGCCCGCCTGCAGGTCGACTCGCTGCTGGCGGTGATGGCCGCGCTCGAGGCGCAGGTCGCCGCCGTCGACGCGGAGCTGCGTCGCTTCGCACGCGCTGATGAGCGCTGTCAGGCGCTGCAGGCGATCTACGGTGTCGGGCCGATCCTCGCCAGCCACCTGCTCGCCGAGATCGGCGAGGCGAGCCGCTTCCGCCGCGCCGAGCAGATCACCCGCCTGGCCGGGCTCGATCCGGTCGTCGAGGAGTCGGGCGAGAGGCGTCGTCACGGTCATCTCGCCAAGGCTGGATCGCCGCACCTACGTTGGGCGCTCGTTGAAGCGGCCGTGCACGCGCATCGGTCTACCGCGCCTGATCGGGAGCTCTACCGAGCAACACGTGATCGGCGCGACTCGACGATCGCGCGGCTGACCGTGGCACGCAAGATCGGCAAGCGCGCGTACCACGCGCTGCGCGAGCTCGAGCGCGCCGCGGCCTGACCGCTGCTTGGGCTTGACGCGTTCCCTCCTACACCTGAGCCAGCACCTGCCGGCTCCCGCGTGGAATGAGCCGTCTCTTTGCTTCTCCGACTCGACAACCTGCGCGCGATCATGGCGCGCCGAGATAGGTATGGGCAGCACCCCGTCATCGACACCGCGGCCACCGCCGGTTTGCCGTCGTCGAAGATCTCTAGATAGGTGTAGGAGCGCGTCGGACGGAGCCGGTTAGTGGGTCCGGTCACCGCGGCGCTCATGATCGTCGGCTTCACGCCAATGAAGTTCGACGAGAGGAGTCACCGCGATGGCCGAGACGAAGAGGATGACGGCTGAGCAGGTCGTCAGCTACCTGCTCGAGGAGGAGGGACTCGACTTCTTGCGCGAGTCGCTGACGTGGGTCGTGCAGCAATTGATGGAGGTCGAGGTGTCGGAGTTGGTCGGCGCCGCCCGCGGCGAGCGCGCGCCGGAGGAGCGGCTGACGCAGCGCAACGGCTACCGGGCCCGGTCGTGGGCGACGCGCGCCGGCGAGCTCGAGCTGGCGATCCCGAAGCTGAGGCGAGGCTCGTACTCCCCGAGCTTCCTCGAGCCGCGCCGGCGCAGCGAGCAGGCGCTGGTCTCGGTCGTGCAGGAGGCGTACGTGGCCGGCGTCTCGACCCGCAAAGTCGACCAGGTGGTCGAGTCGCTCGGGCTGAGGATCTCGAAGAGCGAGGTCTCGCGGATCTGCGCCGGTCTCGACGTGCAGGTCGACGCGTTCCGCAACCGGCCACTCGAGGGCCGCTACCCGTATCTCTGGCTCGACGCGAAAGTCGAGAAGGTCCGCGACGGCGGCCGCGTCGTCAGGAAGGCGCTCGTGCTCGCCTACGCCGTGCACGAGTCCGGCTACCGCGAGGTGATCGGGCTCGACGTCGGCGAGGCCGAGACGGAAGCGTTCTGGCGCAGCTTCCTCCGCTCGCTCGTCGAGCGCGGCCTGGTCGGGGTGCGACTGGTCGTCTCGGACGCGCACGCCGGACTGAAGAAGGCGATCGCGCACGTGCTCGGCTGCCCCTGGCAGCGCTGCAGCGTGCACTTCCTCCGCGAGGCGCTCGGCCACGCGCGCCGCGAGCAGCAGCCGATGCTGGCGGCGCTGCTCAGGCCGATCTTCACCGCCAACGACGGCGACGCGGCACGCGAGCTCGTCGGCGACGCCCTCGAGCGGCTGCGCAAGCCGCTGCCGAAGATCGCGGCGCTGCTCGAAGAAGCGGAGGACGACCTGCTCGCCTTCTACGCGTGTCCGGCCGACCACTGGCCGAAACTGCGCTCGACAAACCCGCTCGAACGGGTCAACCGCGAGGTCGGCCGCCGCACCGACGTCGTCGGCATCTTCCCCAACGACCGCTCATTGATCCGCCTCGCCGCCAGCGTCGTCATCGAGCAGAACGACGAATGGCTCGTCGGCCGCCGCTACCTCAGCAACCACTCGCTGGAAGCAGTCCTCGATCACCAAAGAGAAAGGAACAACGAAAGAGAGGAGGCACGCGAGCTCACCGCGGCCTGAGCCGCCCTCGATCAAGCCGACGAGTTACACCACGTCCTGGGACTTGACTCCGGCTGGACCGCGGCCGTCGCGCGCCACCTGTCCCCGAAACCTGGTCGGAAA
>JBKPGW010000105.1:0-1661 GCA_046729555.1 Actinomycetota bacterium
ATCGAAGCCCTGGCCGCGGGCCGTCCCGTCGTCGCGACGCGTGTCGGCGGCGTCCCAGACGTCGTCCAGGAGGGCGAGGACGGCTTCCTCGTCGAGCCGGGCGCCACCGACCACCTCGCCGACCGGCTCGCGAAGTTGGCGCGCGATCCGGAGCTACGCGAGCGGATGGGACGTGCCGGCCGCGAGCGTGTCCTCCCCCGCTACGCCGTCGATCGCCTCGTCGACGATGTCGACCGTCTGTACCGCTCCCTCCTCAAGAGCGCTCGACCTCGAGAGAACTCATAGTCCAAGAACTCTGTTTCACAATGTGTTACGGATCACTGCATGAAAAAGGTCAGCCAGACAATCGCCGCGGCGCGAGGCGCCCTTAAGGACAAATTGGCTTCGCCCGCCGATCTGCGCGAGACGGCGCGCCAGGATGAGGCTGCCGCCGAAGCTAGGCGTGGACGCTTTTCGATGCGTACACCTGGCCGCGCTCATAGCTGACGAGCCCTGCAGCCCGGCTGATTCATCCGGAACCGGCCATAGCCGCGCCGTGTGCGCCAAATCAGTGCGGCAGGCGGGCGAAAGCGCTGAAGGCGGGCTTCCGCTTGCCGGCGGCCGTCAAGAAGCCTGACTGCCAGCCGAGCCTGATGTTCGTGTCGTCGCGCAGGATGAACCAGACCATCAGGTCGATCCGCGGGTTCGCGCGGGCGATGGCGAACGACTGCCGCACGTACGCGGCCTGACGCGCGTACGACACGCCGAAGATCCGGTCCGGGGGCGTCTGCCAGCCGTACTCCGTGATCCAGATCGGCTTCCTCTTCCCCCAGAGCTTGTTCACCTCGGCGATCAGCGTGTTGATGTTGCCGAGCTCGATGGCGTTGCCACCCGGCTTCGTCGTCGGCGTCTCACTCGGCTTGCCGTAGTACGGATGATGCGCGAACGCGTCGAGGTTCCGCAGGCCCGCACGCTTGGTCGCACGCATGAACGCGATCGGCGACATCGACGGGCGGCTGGAGCGCGCCTGATTGTTCCCGCGCGGTCCGGTCGCGCCGCAGCCCACCTTTTCGCCGGCGAAGTTCGTGAAGTGCACGCCTTGCCAGATCGCCGTGCAGATGCGCGCGTAGGAGCGAGGGCTGACAAAGCGGCCGCCGACGACCTGCTGTAGCCAGTTCGGGTTGCTCGGCTCGTTCCATGCCAGCCAGTACTTCACGGGCGGCAGGTACGTCTCGTCGAACCTGTCCGTGTTCGGGATGTAGTGACCGCTGTACCGGGTCGCAGCCGCGTACGCGAAGTTCCGCAAGTCGTTGTAGTTCGTCGGCGGAACGTTGCGTGGCTTGCCGCCGTTCGCCCACGAGGGCACCCACAGGAAGGTCAGCAGGACCTGCATGCCGTTCTGCCCCGCGTAGCGGATCGCTCGATCGTAGACGTCCCAGTCGTAAGCCGGATCAGCCGGGTCCTGTGGATGCGCGGGGCGCCGCTTCGCGACGCGATCCCAATTCAAGTTCACGCGGACGATCTGGACGCGCAGCTGCTTCAGCGTGTTGAACGTGAAGGTCGGATTGCCGTACAGCACCATCGCGTCGTCCTGCATGCCGACGAGCATGTGTCGCTTCGCCTGCGCGGCGGGCACGCTCAATCCGGCAGCGAGGACAACGATCGCTGCGAAGACCCCCAGG
>JBKPGW010000106.1:0-2006 GCA_046729555.1 Actinomycetota bacterium
CGGGTCGTACTCGATGCGGGCGCCCGTGTCGAGGGCGCGGATCAGGTAGTCGATCTCCTCTCCCGACGACGACGGCAGGCCGAGCCGCTCGTCGAACGCGCCGATGCGCTCGACCAGCTCGCGCCGCAGGAAGATCGTGAACGAGATCGCGCGGTTCCAGACGTTGTCGCGTGTGAGCACCGCTCCTTCCGTCGTCCACGACGGCTCGCGGCCGGTCACACCGTCGAGGCCGCTCGCGAGCCGGGCGGCGACGCGTTCGAGCAGATCGTCCGGATAGACGCAGTCGTCGTCCGGGAACGCGACGACGTCGGCCTGAAGGCGCGGTAGCGCCTCGTTGCGTGCGCGCGAGAGCCCGCGGGGAGCACGCAGGCGCTCGAGGCGAAGTGACGGGCGCGCGAGGACTGCTGCGACTCGGTCGTCGTCGTTCTGGTCGACCACCAGCACGCGGAAGTCTGTGTGCGTCTGGCGCTCCAGGGAGTCGAGCAGCCGGCCAAGCTCGTCGACCCGGTCGATGGTCGCGACGACAAGGTCGAAAGTCACGGTCGTACGCTAACGCCCGTGCCGCTCGTCTCCGTCCTCCTCGCCGTCCACAACGACGCACGCTTCCTGCGCGAGGCGATCGACAGCGTGCTCAACCAGACCCTGGGCGATCTCGAGCTGCTCGTGATCGACGATGCGTCGACAGACGAGACGGAGGCCGTGCTCGCCGCCGTCGGCGACCAACGCCTCGTGGTGCTTCGGAACGACGAGCAAGCGGGTCTCGCCGCCTCTCTCAACTGCGGGCTCGAGCGAGCGAGCGGGACGTACATCGGCCGCCTCGATGCCGACGACGTCGCGCTGCCGGAGCGGCTCGAGCGGCAGGTCGAGCGGCTTCGCGCGGGCCCACCCGCTGCCGTCGTCGGGACGGCCATCGCCGACCTCGATGAACGCGGAGGCCGTGGACACACACACGTCTTGCCCCAGGGCGCACGGCCGCTGCGGTGGCACGCATTGTTCAGCTCCCCCTTTTTCCATCCGACGGTGCTCGTCGACCGCGAGACGCTCGCGGCGCACGGTCTCCGCTACGACCCCGCGTTCCTCGAAAGCGAGGACTACGACCTCTGGACGCGGCTCTTCGCGTTCGCCGACGGCGACAACCTCTCCGAGCCGCTCGTGCTCAAGCGGGTGCATGCGAGCCAGGCCTCAGTGCGGCGTGGCGGCGTGCAACAGTCGTTCCAGCGACAGGTGGCGTTGCGCGAGATCGCGCGCGTCGCCCCCGACGTCGACGCGGACGCAGCCTGGCGGATCGGAGCCCGGCTGCGCGCACGCCGGGGCGCACGCAGGGAGTTCGTGCGCCTGCTCGCCGCGTTCGAGCGCGGGTACGGCCGTGACCCTGAGGTGCGAACGGCGGCGTTCCGAGCGCTACTGAGCCCGCGGAGACGCAGATGATCCGTGTCACGGTCGTCTCGCCGGAGCCGACGCCCTACCGCGCGCCGCTTTTCGACCGGGTCGCCGCACGCGACGACATCGAGCTGTACGTCCTGTACGCGGCGCACACCGTTGCAGGCCGTTCGTGGTCGGTGGAGGTCCGGCATCCGCACGTCTTCCTGCGCGGAGTGAGCGTGCCGGGTGCACGGTTGCTGGTGCGGCACGACTATCCCGTTACACCGGGCGTCCTGGGCGCGCTGCGCGCGTCGCGCCCCGACGTGGTGATCGTTTCGGGTTGGAGCACATTCGCGTCGCAAGCGGCTCTCGCGTGGTGCCGCGCGCGGCGCATCCCCTATGTGCTGCACGCCGAGAGCCACGACCTCGATCCGCGCCCGCAGTGGCGGCGCAAGGTGAAGGACGCCGTCGCGACGCGCGTCATCCGTGGCGCAGCGAGCGTGCTCGCCGTCGGCTCGGCAGCTCGTGCATCCGCTCTCGCGCGTGGTGCTGCGAGCGTGCGTACCTTCGCTAACACAATCGACATCGACCGCTGGATCGCTCGCGCGGAGTCGCTTCCGCGCCCCGAGCACGACGGTGTCGTG
>JBKPGW010000107.1:0-8423 GCA_046729555.1 Actinomycetota bacterium
TCACCGCTCGCCCATTCCTCACGCCGCTGATCGCCGCTGCCTGCGGACGATTCCGCAGTGCGGCGCTTTCAGATCGGTGACGAAGGCGAGTAAAGCACGGGAGCGACGCGGCTCGAACCGCGACGCGCATCGAGATCCGGGTGCCTAAGCCTTATGCGCGGTAAAGAACGTGGGACTCGGTGAGAGTGAGGGCGACAAGCTGGTCCGAAGAATTGGCGCACGTTTTGGGCGTTCGTCGTTGTTTGCAGTTGGCGTTCGTCAAGCGCCGACGGTGCTACCACGTGCTACCACCAGCCCGCGGGAGAGGGTGCAAGCGGGCGCGAACGCGACCTGCTTCTACAGCGTGAAGTCCCTGCAAGGAGGCAAGAACTCGGAAGTCCCCGCGAACAGGCGTGAACGAGGGGGCCGTCTCGACAAGCTGGGGGTCACTGGTTCGAGCCCAGTACCGCCCATCAGAAAGCCCTGCAAAAGCAGGGCTTTCGTTTCTAGAGCAGACAACAGCAGGTGACGCGTGGCAAGGATGCTTCCCGTGCCTGCCACACTTGCAAGCTAGGTAGCTCGGGTTGATGCGACGGCTTCGGCTTCCTCGAGGGTCAGGCGCCTGCCCTCGGTCCACGCGGGTCTGCTCTCGAGGCGCGCAAGATGGTGCTCGTACCGCCGTCGCTCCGGGGCCAGCATTCGGAATCCAAGCGTTTCCTCGGCGCTGCAGACCGCACCCCAGATCGTCGCAGCCTCCACGTCTTGCCCTCTCGCCGCTAGAACGCTCGCCATCCCGGCAAGGCAGTAGGCGACGCTGCGCTCGACACCACGCGACCGGACTACCTCGAGCGCCTCGCGGTAGAGCCGGAGAGCCTCTGCGCCGTCGCCGCGGTCGAGCGCCAGATCGGCACGGCTGTGCGTGTTGTTCGCGACGCCGAGCTTGAGACCAAGCTCCCGAAAGAGCGCATCAGCGTCGGCGAGCGCCTTATCCGCTTCGTCGAGACGTCTAAGGTCGCGCAAGTTCTCGCCGAGCAGGTGGAGCGCGTCGGCCTCGCCGCGACGATTACCCGTCTCACGATAGTGCTTCACACGCGCTCCGAAGTGGCGGATGCCGGACTCGAGATCGCCTCGATCCCAGTCGACACCCGATCGCCTGTCCTCGATCCACGCGATTTCATCGGCATCGCCGAGGTCTTCCGCTACGGACTGCCCGCGAGCCCAGTACGCGTCCGCTCGCTCCGGATCGGCAAGAACGAACTGGGCGATCAGGCCGGCTGCTTTGAGTGCCTGAAGCTGGACCTGCGGTTTCCCCTGCTCGATCCTCGGTGCGGCCGCGTCGAGCCAGGCAACGGCATCGCGAAAGAGACCGTGTCGCATCCAGAAGCGGACCGTTGCGCTCAGACGAAGGCCAAGCTCGTCATGTCCGCTTGCCCAGATCCAGGCAAGCGCGCTTCGGATGTTGTCGTAGTCGTCATGGAAGTCGCCGAATTCCTCACCGCCCAGCCAGGGCCCAGGCGGCCCGACGAGCCGGTCGGCCAGCTCGCAGCACCACTCCGCGTGGCGAAGACGAACTGCGGGGGCCTCGCCACTCTCGTCGAGGCGCTCGGATGCGTACCCCCTGATCGTCTCGAGCATCCAGAACCGGACCCCGGCCGGGGAGTCCCGCCGCCGCAAGAGGCTCCTGTCGAAGAGGGACTGAAGCGCGTCGGGATCGGCGCCGCAGACCTCCTCGGCCGCCTCGTAGGTGCAATCTGCAAAGACGGAGAGAGTCCGAAAGAGCCGCCGCTCGTCCGGAGCGAGCAGATCGTGCGACCAGTCGATCGTCGCCCGAAGCGTCTGCTGGCGCGGCTCGAGATCGCGTCCTCCCTTGAGCAGGTCGAGCCGCTGCGAGAGGCGCTGAAGGAGCTGGTCCGTCGAGAAGAGCGTCGTGCGCGCTGCGGCGAGCTCCAGCGCGAGTGGCAGGTTGTCGAGGCGCGTACAAAGCCGGGCCATCGATCCGTCCGGTCTGAAGTCGGGATCGAGTGCGCGGGCGCGGCTCAGAAAGAGCTCGACGCCCTCCGGCTCGGTGAGCGCCGGTACCGGATAGACCCGTTCGGCCCGCAATTGCAGGCGTTCACGGCTCGTGACGAGCAGGGTCGCCTGTGTGGCAGCCGCCAGCGCAGAGATGTCATCGGCCGCACGCGGCAGGAGATGTTCGACGTTGTCGAGGACGAGCAGCGATTGCTTCTGCCCGAGCTCGGCGGCGAGGGTGCTCTCGAGCGGGCGGCCGGGTTGCTCCTTCAATTCAAGCGCGCCCGCTACGGCCGAGAGTACGAGCCCCGGATCGCGAAGCGGCGCAAGCGGCACGAACCAGGTCCCGTCCGGAAACCGGTCGGATGCCTCCGCCGCCGCCTGGAGGGCCAGTCGCGTCTTCCCCGTCCCGCCCGGGCCGGTCAGGGTGAGCAGCCGAACGCCCCCGCGCGTTATGAGCTCGACCACGCCTTCGACCTCGTCCTGCCGGCCGAGGAACGGAGTCGCGGGCACCGGCAGCCGAACGTTGCGAAGGCTTCGGATCGGCGGGTATTTACCGTCCCCGAGCTGAAATACCCGCTCCGGCTGGGCGAGGTCTTTGAAACGGTGCTCACCGAGGTCTCGCAGCTCAAGATCAACCAGCGCAGCGGTCGACGCCGAAGCGAGCACCTGACCTCCGTGGCCGGAGGCCGCGATGCGCGCCGCGCGGTGGACATCGGCTCCCACGTAGCCCTCGTCTGTAATCAGCGGTGTCCCCGTGTGCAGACCCATCCGCACGGAGATCGGGCCGCCCGCAAGGCCTGCATCGATCTCGCGAGCCGCTTCGATTGCGGCCGGCGCAGTCGTGAAGGCCAGGAAGAACGAGTCTCCCTGTGTGTCAACCTCGACCCCGCCCAGTCGGCCCGAAACGTCGCGGATCAGTTTGCGATGCTCGGCGAGCGCCTTCGAGTAGGCCCTGTCACCGAGTTCTGCGAGCAGCCGCGTGGAGTTCTCGACGTCGGTGACGACGAACGTGACGGTCCCCGTCGGGAGATCGGCGCGCACAGGCGAGATCATGGGCTAACAAAGACGCGCTTGCTCGAGGCCGAACGCGGTGACGTGCGCTCCGAGTCGTGTCGGAGAAGCGACCACGCGTCGTAGTGCGGAATCTGCTCGCGCGTCGGCGTGGCAAGGATGGCAAGGATGAGCGTTCGCTCACGTTCGCTAGGGCGTTCGCATCCATGCACGATGTGGCTCAACCATGCGTATTCTCCGAACGCTCACGAACGGGCGCGAACGTTCGCCCAGAGTCGACAAGCTGGGGGTCGCTGGTTCGAGCCCAGTACCGCCCATAAGTCTCCCCGCAAAACGGTTACACGCGTTGCCCGTTCTGCTGACGGATTTCTTTAGTCAAGTTTGGTCAAGTAGGCAGCGCCGCTGAGAGGGCGCTCGCGGCGCGCAGCGGTGAGGTCGTTGGGGCGGGTTCATACGCGCTCGCGGCGTGGCCGCGCGGGTGGGGCGGAGGTGCGGGCTGGCCCGGAGGCGAGGTCGGACCGCCATGGCGAGCAGGTTGGCGAAGTCGCTCTGGGCGAGCTCGGCACGGACATCGGCGCCGTGGCGTGCCTCCTCGAACAGGTGCGTATAGGTGTCGAGGGTCATGCTGGTGCGGGCGTGACCGAGGATCCGGCTGACCTGGACGACGTCGAGGCGGATGTCGATGATCAGGTGGCTGGCGAAGGTGTGGCGGAGATCGTGGAAGCGCACCCGTCGCCCCGGTCGATCGAGTCCGGCGCCGGTGGCAGCTCGGCGGAGCACGCGTTTGGAGACGTTGTGGTGCAGGAAGGGCGTTCCGTGCGCGGTTGCGAACACGTAGTCCAAATCGGCGGTGAAGCGTGAGTCTCGTTTGTGTTGGCGCAGAACCGCGGCAAGCTGGGGGAGAAGAGGGATCTCTCGGACGGAGGCACGCGTCTTGGGCGAGATGCGGTGCGGGGGGACGCCGCGGCGTCCACGCGCGAGCTGGTGGCGAACGTGAACGACGCCGCCGGCGAAGTCGATGTCGGCCCAGCTCAGGCCGAGCACTTCGGAGAGGCGCATGCCTGTGTACGCGCCGGTGAGGAGCAGCGGCCGGTAGCGGTGCGGACAGGCGGCGAAGAGGCGGGCGAGCTCTGTACGGGTGAGGACGCGCTGGTCGGAGCGCCGCGGATGGGGCCGCTCGTCGCGCTCGAGCCGGTGGAAGGGATGCGACGCGATGTAGCCGCGGCGAAGCGCAAACGTGAACACACAGCTAAGCGGGCCGAGGATGCGCGTGATCGTCCAGGGCGATAGGCCTTCTGCTTGCAACTCGCGCATCACCACGACGACATCGTCGGTTGTGATCAGTGCCAGGCGGCGTCGGCCGAACCGGGGCAGCAGGTGGCGGCGCAGCTGCGAGCGGTAGAGATCGAGCGTGCGATCGCGCCGCTCACTCGCTGCAACCTTCGCCTCAAACTCGGCGAGCCAGCGCGCCGCCACTTCAGCGAAGGTGAGCCGCGGTGAGACCGGCAACTCGCCCATGCGGGCGATGCTCTGGAGCAGTTCGCGCTGTCTTCGCGCCTCGTCGATCGCCGTCGCACTTAGTGTGCGGAAGCGCGGCTGTCGGTCGACCATGATGCAGACGGCGTATCGGCCGTTGGGCTGCTGATAGATGCCGCGTGCGACGCGACGACGCCGATCAGAACGACTGCTCGCTGCCATCGGATCCTCCTCCGTCTGTTAGATCAGTCGGCAAAGGATTCCGCGGCTCGTCACCGCGATGAACCTCTGCGCGCGCGTGGTGGGCTGCGCGGTCCGACCCCGAACTTGCTAGGTGTCGGAATACGGCGTTCTGCGGCAATACGCGATCTGGTCGATGTGCCCGTCGTTGGTGTCTTCGACGCGAATCACGCGCCAGACAGCGTCCTCGAGCCGCAGCTCCTCGCCTACGTGCATCTTCCTCTGGGTGCTGAACACTCGCGCTGGCACGCTGGGGTCACCGTCCACGACGAATTCGACCTCGAAGCGCGGCACCGGCGCCGTCGACTTCGGCAGTTCAAACGTGATCGTCCGCTTGTCTTCCTCCAGGTACACGCACTGGGGCGCTTCGACGCGGGCGTCGACGGCGAGCGACTTCGCCAACGCTGCGAGTAGCGCTTCGAGTTGCTGCAGCGAGCGCTCCGCCTCATGCAGCCGCCTTTTGAACAAGTCCGCAGCGGCGGCCGTGCTCACGCCCTCCGCCCAGCGCTCGGGCGCCAGTCTCGAGAGCTCGAAGCCGCCGGGGATGACGCGACCATCGCGATGATGGACGACGATGTACGGTGCGAGGTCGTGGAGCTTCGCGATCGGCACCACGCTGTGCATCAGCTGGTGCCGTCGGAGCGTCGCGCGCTCCCCTTCGAGCGCCGCTCGCGCGCTGCGCAGGGAGAGCGCAGTCTCCGTTCCGATGTCCTTTAGGAGGTGCGAGTTCTCGTCCGAGTCGGGGTCGAACCGTAGTCCTTTGCGGCGTGCGTCATACAGGCGCAGGCCTGTCGGCCCGTACGCGAGCGCGATGACCGCGTCCACCTTCTCTGTGGCTGAACGCACACGCCAGAACGCCTCCTCGAGGCTCGCGATCTGCTCGTCTGTTGGGGTGGCGCCGGCGGCGCGCGCAATCTGAAGGCTGCTGGCGATGCGCGCGGCGTCGCGGTCGATCTCATTGGCCCAGCCGACGAGGCAGAGGCGCGAGATCTCAACCCAGAAGCTGTCGATGCCAGGCGGCACCGTCTCGTCCGAAACTGGCATCGCGGCGATCGCCGCCAGAAGGTCGTCGTGGACGGTCACTGCTCGGCTTCGGCGTCCTCATCCGGCGGCGGGGTCTGCTCCCCCTGGGCCGCTGCTTCGGCCTCCTCGACCTGGGCTGCCATCGCGGCGAGATCTCGCCGCAGTCCCTCGTGCGCTTTCTTCGCAGTTCTTGTTCGCCGGCGCTCCTGTAGCCGCATCCACAAGCGCAGAACTCGCACGCGGCGAATATCGAGGCCAGATGAGCGGTCGACGGGATTGCGCGTCTCCCATGTCTTGCCGAAGGCGTTCTCGTACTGGCACCAGTAGACGCGGCGCGCGTCGGTATCACGGCCGATCACGAACTTCTCCCAGGGAATCCCGATCCTGAACGTCTCCCCACCCTCCGGGAGCCGCGCGCCAGCACGCACGACGCGCTGGTATGAACCGACATCGCTGTCCTCTGGCGCGTACTTCCACGCGTAGCGCACCCCGTCGAAGTCGATACCGAACCGAACGTTGAAGGCGTTCCCGCCGCCGTCGTTCGTGAGGTAAGTCGGCAAGACGGTGTTCGCGTTGCCGCGGTTGCCAAACTGGCGCGCGCCGGCGTCGTGGGCGATGACGACAGGCTGACTGCGCTTCCGCTCGTTCACGATCGCGACGATCACCTGCCAGGCGCCGGTCAGCACTGCCCCGATGCCGGCAACCGCGACGGCGACCAGGCCGATCACGGCCCAGGTGTGGTGAGTCAGCGTAAGGACGTCGTCGCCTGCAATCACGCAGTCAGCCTAGGCGCCGGGGAGGATCCTCGGAATCGCGCTGAAGAAACACTTCGCGAGACGGCCAGCTCGGCGATCGACACACTTTGTGGAAGGTTGCGGGGGCGCCGCCGTGGTGGCGAAGATCGCTCGCGTGAGCACCTACAAGCTCGTGTACCCGACTGGCGAGACGGTCCAACGCGAGGGGGATGTGCCGCCTATCGGCTATGACGTCGACGGCTTCCGCGTCGACTACGTCCGCGACGGCGAGGGTGCGCCGGTCGTGTTTCTCGGGCTGCACTACGGCCAGGCGGACGTCGTCAAGCTCGTGTTCATCGAGGTGGGCGCCGAGCGGTGCCCGGTCACACTGGCGGAGGCGGCTGAGCTCGCTGATCGAGCGCGCGCCCTGAGCGGTGGCAACCTTGAGTTACCGCACACTGCGCTCGCGGTGCGGCTCGAACAGCTCGTCGAGGAAGGGGTCGAAGTGCCGGTCATGAGCATGCTGGAGTCCGAGTGGATGACGCTACGCGGCGTCATCGTGCGCTGGGGCGTCGACGAGACGCTGCCCATGCGCGTCGCCACTCTGCACGAGGCCCTCGTGCGACACGAATCGTGAATTCCCTGTGACGACGGGGCGCGCCGGCAACTACTTCGATCAGCGTATGGTCAACCGATCGCGGCTGTTTTGGACAGTCGCGACACGCCGGCAGCTCGAGCGCTTCCGCGAGGTGAGCGAACCGCTGATCGCAGCGATGGGCGAGGCACTCCACGATGCGACGAAATACGGCAACGCGCGCCGCGGATACGCAGCGTGTGCGCTGACCGATGTACTGCATGCGCAGCTCGAGCTTGCACTAGCACGCTTCAAGGCCGGCGAGCTTGACTACGCCGACGAGGTGTAGAGGACGTTCTCCGCGAAGTGCCGGAGCAGCGCAGACGGATCTCCGAGCTAGAGGACCGTTAGCACGCAACGCGCTCGGAGCTGACGAAGCGACGATAGAGGCACGAACGAGACTGATGTCGCGTGAGCCAGTGTTCACGAATCCGTGCTGTAGATCGATCAGCTCGCGAGGATGTCGGGCAGTTCGACCAGCCGCGATGTGACCCGCGTGCCAAGCCGATCGCCGACCCTGCGAACGTTCAGCATGCGCGCCTTATCGTTGTCGCAAAGCACTGCGTCGCAGTAGGCAACACCGACGCTCAGGGCGTCGATGTCGAAGATGTCGTTCGGCTTCCAGATGCGCTCAGCTTTTCGGTGCATCTCGGTCACGATAGTCACGAAGACGTCTGAGCTTGGCATCGAATCGGTGAAGCGGCGCATCTCGCTCGGCTCGTCCGAGTCCTCGGAAGGTGGCGAGAACGCGTCCTCGAAGTCGATGTTCCTGGCATTGAGGCCATTCGCTGTCGGCTCGTTGAGGTCGACCAAGAAATGTCGAGCTGATGTGACGTCGCGCAGCCGCGTACGTCGCCAGGTGCGACCATCGTCGCTGGAGTTGAGGTTCTCGACCTGCGTCTGCTCCAGCACTGCCCTCTCGGTGGCGATCTTGCGCGCCACGGCCGGATCCCACCCACCCGCCGACCGGAGTTCCTCGGCCTCATGCGGAGACGGCCCACGCAGCATCGTGCGTTCGAGCTTGATGTTCATCTCCCGCAGCATCCGGTCGAACTCCTCAGGCCCGTCCGGGTGTTCCAACCGGGCCTCCTCGGTGACGTCTCGGCCAGCGCGGTTCCTGAAGCGAAGGCCCCCCAACCATGCCGAACGCTGGGCCGACACCGAAATTGAGAAGCGTGAGCGGCGAGTAGAGATCGGGCCGACTACCGAACCGCGCCGTGAGCGCGGCCTCGACCTCGCACTTTGTCAGCACAGCCCGCGAAAGGATCGTCGAGAAGTCTGAGAGCTCTTCCATGACGCCGGCAATGTCGGAG
>JBKPGW010000108.1:0-30065 GCA_046729555.1 Actinomycetota bacterium
GCGCTCTCCCGCCAGCTGCTCGGCCAGCTCGGCCGCGCGTTTCGGGTCGAGCGCCGCCCGTTCACGAAGCTGCACGGGCGCCTGGTGGTGCGAGATGCCGACGAGGACGACGCTCATGTCGCGAAGTGGGTGACGGGGAGCGCGAGCCGAACGATGACGACAAGCACGAAGCCGACGAGCACGACGTAAGCCGCGCGGCGGCCGCGCAGGCCGGAGAGGCGACGCAACGCGAGGTACGCCGCGTAGACCCCCCAGGTGACGACGGTCACGGCCATCAGCGCGTCGAAGTCGCCGCCACGATCCTCGAGCCTCACGATGCCGACGGCGATGCCGAGCGTGAGGGCGGGCAGTGCAATCGCGATCGTCCGGGCGGCAACGTCGTCGAGCTTTGCCAGCGCCGGCGCGCGCCGGCTGAGGATCGAGGTCTCACGCCGCTTCAGCCGCCGCTCTTGCCAGAGGTAGAGCGCGGACAGCCCGGCAGCGAGCGTGAAACCGGCGAACGCCGCCAGGACGAGCCCGACGTGGAGCACGAGGAAGAGGTTTGAGTAGTGGCTGCGCTCACCGATGCCCGTCCCACCCCCGACCCGTGCGAGCACGAACAGCACGACCGCGAGCGGCAGCACCGCGAGGCCGAGGAGGCGGTACCGGGGACGGCAGCCCCAGATCAGGTAAGCGCCCACGACCAGCCAGACGAAGAGGTTCAGCGAACCCGCCCAACTCGACCACGGGAAGCCGTCGGCACGCACCGCCTGCACGGCGAGCAGCGCCGTCTGAACGAGCCAGCCGATCCGCACGCCCCAGGTCGCGAACCGCCCCGCGCGGCCCGGGTGACGTGCGTCGCCGAAGTAGGCAACGGCAGCTTCGCCGTAGGCCAGTAGCGCCGGCCAAAAGAGCAGCTCAGCCAACAGCAACTACCTTCTGCTCCGGCTCGCGTCGCTTCAGGGCCAGCTCGGTGAGCTCCGCGAGCTCACGCTCCAGCCGTTGCAGCTTCAGGGCAATGATGAAGACGTACGCGAGTAGGACGAGGAAGACGACGAGATAGACGGCCGCGACGTATTTCTCCTCGGTGCTCACTGCAATGCCTCGCGCAACTCGCGCAGCCGAACGTCGAGACGCTTGCCCGCGAGCTCGAGGTTGTACAGCGTCGCCGCGACGGCGAGCATCGCCGCGACCGCGACGCAGAACGTGAAGAACTGCGACCCCGCCATGTTGGGCCCGCCTTTGTCGAACGCGACCGGGTGGATGAAGCGCTCCGAGAGGCGGATCGCAAGCACGCTGACGGGAATCAGAACGACGCCGAACAGGGCGTAGACGGCGCTGAGGTTCGCGCGCTGCGGTCCGGGCGCGACGGAGTAGCGCAACATGAAGTAGGCGCAGTAGAAGAGAAACAGCACGAGGAAGAGCACGAGCTGGTCCTCGCTCCACACCCACCAGTGGCCCCAGCGGTAGCGCGCCCAGATCGACCCGGTCACGAGCGTGAGCACGCCGAAGATGACGCCGAGATGGATCGCGACGTAGCTCTCGAGGTCGGCGCCCTCCTCCCGTTTCCACAGATGGCGAAGGGCCTTCCAGCCGCCCCAGGCGAAGCATGCGTACGCCGTGAGCGCGATCGGAACGTGGAAGTAGAAGATCTTCTGGTTGAGCCCGTCCTCGTCGAGCGGCGCGTAGAAGAAGATCAACGCGATCGCTGCCGTCATCAGCGTCAGGGCGAGCGCGGCGAGCGCCGGCAGGCGGTTATTCCGTGACCACGTACTCAAAGGAAGCCCAGCAAATGATCGCAAAGAGCGCGTCGTAGAGGGCGAGCAAGCCGAGATAGCGGGCGGGGTCGTCGGCGACGCTGGCGCCGACGCCACCGATCACGATCGGGATCGCGAGTGGGAGGAAGAGCAGCGGCAGCAACAGCTCGCGCGCGCGGCTGGCGGCGGCCATCGCTGCGAGTAGCGTTCCGACCGCCGCGATCCCGAGATCCGCAAGCGCGACGCCGCCGATCAACGCACCGTCGATGCGCTCGAAGAAGAGCGCGTAGGCGGGCAGCGCAATCACTTCCGCCAGCGCGAGGAACGCAAGGATGGACAGCGCTTTCCCGAGCCAGATCGCGCTGCGGTCGCTCGGGGCGAGCACCAGCCCGTCGAGGACGCCCTGCTCGCGCTCGGCCGCGAAAGCCCGCGTGAGCCCGAGCACTGCCGTAAAGAGCAGCGCGACCCAGAGCAGACCCGCCGCTGCCAGATCGGAGGAGTCCGCAGGCAGGGCGAAATGGAAGACGACGAGCGTCGAGACGACGAAGAGGAGCATCGCAGGCACGGTGTCGCGTGCGCGCAGCTCGAGTAGCAGGTCCTTGCGCGCCAGCGCACCCACGTCGGCGAAGTAGTTCATGCGAGCGCCAGCCGTACCGAGGCGAATCGCTCGAGCCTCGCGGGCTCGTGTGTCGCGACCACGAACGTGGCCGTCTGCACGCGGTCGCTCAGCTCGCGGTCGAGCAGGGCCATGCCCTCGCTGTCGAGCCCGGAATACGGCTCGTCCAGGATCAGCAACTCCGGCTCGTGCAGCAGCGCACGGCAGAGCGCGAGCCGCTGGAGCATCCCGCGCGAGAACGAACCGGCGCGCCCATGACGTGCTTCCCAGAGACCGAAGCGCTCGAGCAGCATGCCGATGCGCTCGCGCCGCTCGGGAACCCTGTAGAGGCGTCCGTACAGGTCGAGGTTCTCGAGCGCGGTGAGCTCGCGGTAGACGAGCGGCTCGTGTGCAATGAATCCGACGCGGCCCCGCTCGACCGCCACGTCGAGCTCTCCACGCGTCGGCGCCGCCAGCCCGGCGCAGAGCCGCAGCAACGTCGTCTTGCCGGATCCGTTCGGCCCGGTGACGAGTAGGAAATCGTGCGTTCCGACGTCCAGGTCGAGGCCACGCAGGATCCGCTTGTCGGCGTAACGCTTCTCGAGCGCCCGCGCGTGGATCACAACGTCGCTTCCGCGAGCACGAACGCGAAGAACACGACGCTGATGACGCCGTTGACGGTGAAGAACGCGGCGTCGAGCCGACGCAGGTCGTCCGGCCGCACGAGTGAATGCTCGTACGCCAGCAACACGGCGACGGCGACGACGCCGAGCCAGTAGAGCCAGCCGAGGTGCAGCCCGAGACCGACGGCGACCAGGAGCGCCACGGTCGCCACGTGCAGCAGCCGGGCACCCCAGAAGGCCCCGCCGACGCCGAACCGCACCGCGACCGAGTGCAGGCCTTGCGCCGCGTCGACCTCGCGGTCGAACAACGAGTAGAAGAGATCGAAGCCGGCGATCCAGACGGCCACCGCACCGCCCAGCGCCCACGCCTCCCACGGGAGGCGCCCCGTGATCGCAACCCAGGCGCCCACGGGCGCCAACCCGTCGACCGCGCCGAGCCAGAGATGGCTGAGCCACGTGAACCGCTTCAGGTAGGGGTAGACGACGAAGCCGACGAGCGGGATCGGCCAGAGCCAGCGCACGATCGGATCGAGCTGGAAGCAGGCGAGCAGGTACACCGCAAGGGCAAGCCCGCAGAAGGCCACAACCTGCATACGCGACAGCATCCCCGTCGGCAGCTCACGTGTCGCGGTGCGCGGATTGCGTGCGTCGATCTCGGCATCGATGATGCGGTTCAGGCCCATCGCAAGCGAGCGTGCGCCGACCATCGCGAGCGTGATCCAGACGAGATCGTGCGCGGACGGAATCTGCCGCACGCAGAGCAGCGCGCCGATGTACGCGAACGGCAGCGCGAAGACGGTGTGCTCGATCTTGACGAGTGACGCAAATCGGCGCGGGACCGCGACGGCGGAGCTCATGTCGGCTGGTGCTCCGTCTGCGCGCCGGCGATCAGGTCGAGTGCATGAGGCAGTGCCGGCCTGATCAGCTCGAAGCCGTCGCGGCAGCCTCCGGGCGAGCCGGGGAGGTTGACGACGAGCGTTTGCCCGCGGACTCCGGCGACGCCTCGTCCGAGCAGCCCGTGCGGCGTCTGCCGGATCGCGTCTGCGCGTAGCGCCTCGGCAATGCCCGGGACGTGACGATCGAGCACCGACTCGGTCGCTTCCGGAGTGAAGTCGCGCGGGGAGACTCCGGTGCCACCGGTCGTCAGGACGAGCCGTGCGGTCCGCGAGAGCTCACGGATTGCGGCGGCGATGCGCGGCCGCTCGTCGGGGACGACCCGATGTTCGACGTCGTACTTCTCGGCCTGGAGGAGCTCGACGAGCAGGGCGCCGCTCTCGTCCTCGCGCTCCCCGGCGGCAACCCCGTCCGAAACGGTCACGACCGCGGCCTTCACGCCGGGTCCTTCGTCTTCTCCACCAGCGTCACGTCGGTCACGGACATCTCTTTGTCGATCGCCTTCGCCATGTCGTAGACGGTCAGAGCGGCAACGGACACGGCGGTGAGCGCTTCCATCTCGACGCCCGTCTGCGCGGTCGTCTCGACGGTCCCCGTGATCTCGACGGCGGCGTCGCCGACGTCCAGCGACACGTCGACGTAGGACAGCGGCAGCGGATGGCAGAGTGGGATCAGCTCGCTCGTCCGCTTCGCGGCCATGATGCCGGCGAGCTGCGCGGTCACGAGCGCGTCCCCCTTCGGCAGCTCGCGCAGGCGACGCGCGGTCTCGGGCGCCATCTGCACCGTTGCGCGCGCGACGGCCCGCCGCCGCGAGACCGGCTTCCCGCCGACGTCGACCATCCGCACGTCACCCGCCTCGCCGAGGTGGCTCAGTTCCGTCATGCCTGGCGATGCTAGTGCCCCTGCCAGCAATGCCGCCGAGCTTCTGCGTCGCGAGCACCAAGCCAGAGGCCGGCATGTATCGCTGGCAGGGGCACTACCGCCGTGTCGTGGCCGCGACCCGGCTGAGGGCCGCCAGCTGCAGATCGAGCCAGGCGCTCACGTCGTGCTCGCGCACATGTGCACGGATCGCGTCGAGCCGCCGCCGC
This sequence comes from Actinomycetota bacterium, assembly GCA_046729555.1. Lineage (GTDB taxonomy): Bacteria > Actinomycetota > Thermoleophilia > Gaiellales > Gaiellaceae > 3-1-20CM-4-69-9. The sequence goes on from JBKPGW010000108.1 coordinate 4,937, forward strand.
CGCTCGCCGGCGTCGAGGGAGAGCGCCTCGTGAATCGCCTCGGCCTGGCCGTCGACGTCGAAAGGATTGACGGTCAGCGTCCACTCGCCCAGCTCGGCATGCGCTCCGGTGTTTTCAGACAGGACAACAACTCCGGCGCGCGTGTTCACGAGCGGCGCTTCCTTCGCAACGAGGTTCATGCCGTCGAAGATCGCGTTCACGAGCAGGACGTCGAACTGCTTGTACGCAGCCACCGACATTGGAAAGTCGTCGCCGACCTGGAGGTCGATCGGCGTCCAGCCGTTCTGCTGAAAGCGGTCGTTGACACGGCGCGCCTCGCGCTCGATCGCGCCCAGGTACTCCGCGTACTCGGGGATGTCTTGCCGAGACGGATCGAGCAGTGCGAGCATGGTCACGCGCCGATGCAACTCGGGGTGCTCCTCGAGGTAGAGCTCAAAAGCGCGGAACCCGCGCACGATGTTCTTCGAGGGGTCTGTGCGGTCGACGCGCACAACGAGCTTCTCGGGGCGCCGCGCGACGATCTCGCGCTCCGCCGCGAGCACGAGCTCGCTCTGCGCCAGCTGGTCGAACTCGGCGGGGTCGACCGAGATCGGCGCCGTCACGGTCTTCTGCGTCACGTCCTCGCCCAGCAATTCGCGGGCGCTGTAGATGAAGTTCCTCCTCCAGCGATCCGTGTGGAACCCGATCACGTCGTTCGCGATCAACCCCTCGTGGATCGCGCAGCGGATCGGCCGGGGCAGCACGGTCCAGGAGTCGGGCTGCGGCCACGGCACATGCACGAAGTGCATCAGTGCGGCGTCCGGCCGCTCGTCGCGGACGAGACGCGGCGCAAGGTAGAGGTGGTAGTCCTGGAATAAGACTGCCGCCTCCGGCTCACGCTCGAGCTCCGCGACGACCGCGGCGGCAAAGCCCGCGTTGACAGCCGCGTAGCCCTCACGCCAGGCCCTGTGGAACGCCTTGTCGACCCTCGGCGTGTAGGCGAGCTGCCAAAGCGAATGGTGGACGAACCACAGCATCGGGTTCGCGACGACGTTGTAGAACCAGTCGTACGCCTGCTCCTCGTGGGCGATCAGGTGGAGCCGGTAGGCCGACCCGTCGTCGGACGTCTGCTCGAGCGTCTCGCCGGCCGCCGCGCGGTCCCCCTCGGTGATCGCGCTTGCGATCCATGTCACGTCCTCGGTGTGGAACAGGCTGCGAAGCGCCGTCGCGAGACCGCCGCTGCTGCGATGCACGGAGCCATCGGGCCCGAGCGAGATCGGACCACGGTTGGAAACGACGATGAGCTTCCGGCGCACGGCGCCGAGAGGGTATCCGCCTACGCCGGGGTCGAAACGACTGCGACTTCTGCGCCGGACGTGTCGTTCCCCAACAGTTGGTTGAAGAGCACGAGCCAGTCGCGCAGCAGTCGCGGCGTCAGGAAATGGCGGCGGACGAACTCCTTGCCCCGCAGCGCGCGGAGCCGGGCTTCCGTCGGATCGCGCAGGATCTCGATGCACGCCTCCGCACACTCCATCGAGGATTCGACCAGCCAGCCGGTCTCACCGTCCTGGATCTGCGCAACGATGCCACCCACTCGGCCCGCGACGGTCGGCCGCGTCTTCCACAGCGCCTCGGTCACGGTCAGGCCGAATCCCTCCTTGATCGACTTCTGCACGACCGCGGCCGAGTGCACTTGGAAGGCGTTGACCTCGACGGAGCCGACGTTGTTGAGATTCGAGAGGATGTAGATGTCGGGATCGCCGGCGGCGTAGGCGACCGTCTGGTTGTAGAAGTCCCAGCCCTCCGGGTCGTCGTGCGCCATCGACCCGACCAGCGCGAGCTGGATGTCTGGGAAGCGCTCCTTGACGACGCGATACGCGTCGATCACACCGAGCGGGTCCTTCCACGGGTCGAAACGCGACACCTGCGTGAGCAGCGGCCGCTCGACGTCGATCCCGAACTGATCGACGATGTAGGCGGCGTCCTCCGGCGACAGAGCCATGTTCTTTGGCGCAAGCGGATCGATCGCCGGCGGCCAGATGTAGCAGGGCGGAAGCCCCTCGGCCTTCGGCACGTACTCACGCATGTGGAAGATCGCGGCGTCGTAGCGCCGGATCGAGGGCAGGACGAAGTCGAACACTTCCTGGTTGGGCGTCGAGAAGTCGATGTGCCCGCGCCAGATCCACCGCGCCTCGGAATCGGCGTGGTAGTCGATCATCCCAACGGGCTGCGGATCGTGGACGACGACGAAGTCATAGTCGTCCTCGAACTCCTGCGCGTTCAGCTCCTCGTAGCGCGTGAAGATCTCGCGCTGCTCGGGGTCTAGGCCCTGCGGGTTGCCCTGCAGCGCGTTGTGGATCGTCTTCGTGGCGTTGTAGAACTCCTCGGCGCCGCGAATGATGCGCCACTCGACCTCGAGCCCGGCGTCCTGCATCAACGGGATGAGCGTGTAGTTGATCTCAGCGACCCCGCCGCCGAACGCGGTCGCCGAGAGGTGCACGACCCGCTTGCCGGCCAGCGGCTCCGCGAGCCGGCGGATCTCGCCCATCAGTCCCCGGGTCGCGATGGTCGCGTAGTCCGCGAGCGACTTGTGTCCGACGTTGACGAGTTGGAGCATGGTCTAGGCGCTCTCGAACAGCGAACGGCCGCGCAGCATACAGCCAGTGCGGGCTAGACCAACGTCTTCTCGAAGCGCAGGCGCGATCCTCTCCCGTCGGGTTGCTTGCCGATCTCCACTTCGTCTGCGATCGCGCGGATGATGGCGATGCCGAGCCCACCCTCGGAAAGCTCCTCGGGTGGCCCTTGGGGCTCGGCGAGATCGAAGCCTTCGCCCTCGTCCGTGACTTCGATCACGAGGCGGTCCGGGAGGAGCTCATACGAGATCTCGACCATGCCCGCGTTGTCCTTGTCGGCGTAGGCGTGCCGCACGGAGTTGGAGGCAGCCTCCGTCAGTGCGAGCTTGAGATCGGCTAGCACCTCTTCGGAGAGATCACGGACGCGCGCGATGCCCGTGAGGGCAAGCCGGCACAGGGTGATGTACTCGGCGCGCGCCGGAATCGTCAGGCGCACCGTCGGGCCGTTGCCGTTGGATGCCGAGCCCATCAGCCAGTTTTACCTAACAGAAGCAGAACGAAACTACCCAAACCTGCCGACGACGGCAGGCCGACCAGCCTTCTTCCGGCTTATGCCCTGTCGCAGGGGATCTAATCCGTGGGGAGCCGGCGCTCGGCCAGCGTGACCGCGAGCCTCAGGCGGTGACCGCCGCGGACGACGGTGAAGACGGCCACGTCGTTCGGCTTCAGCGAGCCGGAGACGATGCGGACGACGTCATCGGCGCGCCGGACCGGCGTGCCGTCGATGTCGACGATCACGTCGCCGCCGGTGACGAGGTTCTGAAGCCCAAGCACGTCGACCTCGCGGTTGCCGCCACGAAGGCCGGCCTTGGCTGCCGGGCTGTTGGCCTTGACCTCGACGACGAGGGCGCCGCGGTCGACCTTGTAGCCGAGGGCCCGGGCAAGCGACGGCGTCAGGTCATCCGTCTCGATCCCGACGTAGGCATAGGTCACGTGGCCGGTGGAGATCAGCTGTTGCACCGACCGCTTGGCCACGTCGATCGGGATCGCGAAGCCGACGCCGCTGTCGTTCCCGGTGCCGTTCTGGCTGCGAATCTGGGCGTTGATGCCGATGACTCGGCCGCGCGCGTCGAAGAGCGGGCCGCCTGAGTTCCCGTGCGTGATCGGTGCGTCGGTCTGGATCGCGTCGACGACCTTGTACCGCTCGACGGTGATCGCGGCGATTGAGCGGTGAATCGCGGAGACGACGCCGACGGCGAGCGAGTTCTCGTTGCCGAGAGGACTGCCGATCGCGGCGACGGGCTGGCCGACCGCCACCCGGGCGGACTCCCCGAGCGGCACGGGTGTGAGCTTGTGCTCGGTCGAGGAAATGCGGATCAGGCCGACGTCGTCGTAAACGTCCCAGCCGACGATCTTGGCCTCCTCGCGGTCGCCGTCTGCGAACTCGACGTAGAGATGGTCGGCAGCGACGGCCTTGGTGCCCCCTCCCGCGTTCGTGATCACGTGGGAGTTGGTGAGGACGTAGCCCTTCGGCGAGATCACGAAGCCGGAGCCCTGGGAGATCTGGGTCGTCTCGGAGCCCGGATCGCCGAAGTAGGCGAAGATCGTGACGACTCCGGGCGAGCGCTCGGCAAAGATCCGCTGCGGATCGAAGCCCTTGCCGGGCAGTGGGCCGACATTCGATGTGGCGCGGGCCGGCAGAGCGGCGGGCGCGGTCGTCGTGCGGGCGTTGACGACCACCGTTCGCGTGTCCTGGTCGAACCAGCCCGCGCTCTTGCCGATGCCCAACGCAGCGCCGCCGCCGAGAACGGCGGCGACGAGAATCAGCGCGGCGAGAGGCCCAGCCCGCATGGGCTCACTGTAGCGGGGCTTCCGAAAGCGGGCCCTTTTCCCGTGAAATGTCCATTTGGGACATAGCCCTCGGCAGTAGAAGGGCGAAAGTCGTGCACCCAGGAGTTGAGTGCAGCTCGACCGATCCCCCCATCAGCTCGGCCAGTTCCCGCGCGATCGCCAGCCCGAGCCCGCTACCTGAGGCGATCGAGCCCTCCAGCCGGTAGAAGCGTTCGAACACGTGCTCGGCGTGCTCCGGTGGAATGCCCGGGCCCTCGTCCTCGACGGTCAGGAGCGCCGAGCCGTCGCGCCGAGCCGTTCGGATCAACACCTGGGTGCCGGGAGGCGTGTGAATCAGCGCGTTCTCTACGAGGATCCGGCCGATCTGGAGCGCTCGCTCCTCGTCGCCGAGCGCCGGCGTCTCCGTACCGTTCTCGACGGCCAGTCGGTGGCCGCTCGAGAGCGCGACGGCGCGGAACTCGTCGGCGAGAATCTCCGCGAGCGCGGAGAGGTCGACCTGCTCCTCTTCGACCGTCAGCCGGCCGGTATCGAGACGCGACAGGTCGAGCAGGCCGGTAGCCAGCTTCGACAGGCGCGCGACCTGCTCCCGCATCGTCGCCATGAACTCGGCCTGCGTCGTGGGGTCGAGGTCCTCGTCGGCCATGAGCTCAAGGAAGCCCCCCAGCGAGAACAGCGGCGTCCGCAGCTCGTGCGAGGCATTCGCGATGAACTCCCGGCGGGCGTGCTCGAACTGAGCGAGCCGCTCGCGCATGTCCTCGAAGGCGTGCGCGAGCTGCCCGACCTCGTCCCGCCCCCGGTCCTGCACCGGCTCGCTGAAGTCCCCGGCCGCAATTCGGTCGGCCGCGCGCTCGAGGCGGCGGATCCGGCGCGCGAACAGCGCCGCCGCGACGTACCCGACCAGGAGGGAGGCGGCCAAGGCGATCAGGCCCGCCACGACGAGCCGGCGGCGGACGAGATCGATGCTCTGGAGCGAGTCGTGCAGCGGCGCCCGCAGGAGCACGACCGGCCCGCCCAACAGGCCCTGCGCCACCTCGGCGTAGCGCCGACCTCCCGACGTGACCGTCCGGCTAACGAGACGCGGCGCGGCGTAGAACGCCTTGACGACGAGCGGGTCGTGCTCGACGTCCGAGAGCGTCACTGAGCTGGAGTCCTCGTAGACGACGAACGTCGGCGGGTTGAATTCGATCGCCCTGAAGTAGACGACGCGAGCGTCGGCGCTCTCGCGGGCGGCGAGGATGTTGTCGTGCAGCGTGAAGTCGGGGCTGTTGATCAGCCTCCGACCGATGGCAGGGGTCGCCTCCCGCAACTGGTTCAGCTTCGCGTTGATCAGATTCCGCTCCAGCGACGGGACAACGATCACGTCGACGAGCACCAGCGCGCCGGCCACGACGAGCGCGAGGCCGAGGGCCAGGCGGCCACCGACGCTGCGGAGCGGGTTCACCGTTCGCGGAAGCGGTAGCCGACGCCCCGCACGGTGAGGATGTACTCGGGCTCTGCCGGATCCTGCTCGAGCTTTTCCCGCAGGTGCCGGACGTGGACGTCGATCGTCCGGGGCTCGCGGAAATCGGCTGCGCCCCAGAGCGACTCCAGCAGCATGCGGCGGCTGTAGACCCGACCCGGGTGCGCGGCCATCGTCCTCAGGAGCTCGAACTCCACGTAGGTCAGCTGCACGGGCGTTCCCCGAACCTCCACGGAACGGCGCGCCAGGTCGATCTCGAGCCCTTCGGCCCTGATCACGTCCTCCGGCCCCCCGGTGGAGCGCCTGACCGCCGCCCGGCGCAGGAGGGCGCGGACACGGCTGCGGAACTCACGGATCGAGAACGGCTTCGTGATGTAGTCGTCCGCCCCGAGCTCGAGCCCGACCACCTTGTCGAGCTCGTCGTCGCGGGCGGTCAGCATGATGATCGGCACCTCGCTCTCCGCCCGCAACCGCTTGCAGACCTCGAGCCCATCGAGCTTCGGCAGCATCAGGTCGAGCACGACGAGGTCGACGTGCTCCGACGCGAACCGCTCCAACGCCTCCTCGCCGTCACGCGCCTGGAGCACGCGGAAACCCTCGCGCTCGAGTGGGTACGCAAGGAGCTTCTGGACGGAATCCTCGTCGTCGACGAGGAGGATGGTCGAGGAGTCGGGCATGTCGGCTCGGCTGTCGGAGTGCCTGCCGGCGTCCTGGTGCCAGGTGATACGCGACCTACTATAGCCCTGGATGGCCACCGTTCCGCCCCGGACCGAGCGGCGCCGGGCACGTCCTGGATCAGTCGAGCGGCCGGTCAACGGGCGGCTCTACCGAGGGACGTGGCTGCTCGTCGGATTGCCGTTGCTCGTCGCCGCGTTCAGCGTGGCGCGGCCGACGCCGCTGCCCCGCGCCTTCCTACCGGAGTTCGACGGTCAGACGACGAAGGAGCTTGCCGGGGAGCTCGTCGACAAATACCCGAACAGGCTGCCCGGTGCGCTCGCGCCCGCGGACTGGTTCCACGAGCAGCTCCAGCCGTACGGGCTGCCGGTCCGAACCGAGCGCTTCAGCGCAGTCATCCCGGGGCGGGGACGGGTGGAGATGCAAAACCTCGTCGCCGAGGCCGGCGGACGCTCGCCGCGCACGATCGTGGTCATGGCCCACCGTGACAACGACGGGCGCGGCCCGGGGGCGAACGAGAACGCGTCAGGCACGGCAATGCTGATCCAGCTCGCGCGGGCGTACGGCGCTCCACCGGGATTTTCGGCCGGGGCGCTCCACCCAAATCACACGATCCTGTTCGTCTCGACGGACGGGGGAGCGTTCGGCGGCCTCGGCGCTGCATGGTTCGCGGCCCACTCGCCGTTTCGGCACGACATCGCCGCCGTGATCAACCTCGATGCGGTCGGTGGCTCCGGCCCGATCCGCCTCGAGCTCAGCGGAGACACCCCGCGGACGGCGTCCGGAACGCTGCTGGAGACGGTGGCCGCGCGCGTGGCAGCACAGACCGGCCGCCGCCCGGCCCGCCCGACGATCGTCCGGCAGCTCGTCGACCTGGGCTTCCCCTTCTCGCTCTACGAGCAAGCCCCCTTCCTCGCTCACGGGATCGGCGCCGTGACTCTGACGACCGCCGGCGACAACCCTCCGGACTCGATCGGCGACACCAGGGACCGGCTCCGTGTCGACAAGCTCAACCAGGTCGGGCGATCCGCGCAGGACCTGCTCGGTAGCCTGGACGAAGGGCTCGAGTTCGCGCAGGGCACCTCGAGCTTCCTCTACCTCGGGTCCCGCATGATCCGCGGCTGGGCGGTCGAGCTCGTACTGATCGCATGCCTGCTGCCCTTCCTCGCCGCCGCGGTCGACCTCTTCGCACGGTGCCGCCGTCGCCGCATCCCACTCGCACCCGCACTCCGCGGCCTCCGCAGCCGCCTCGGCTTCTGGGCTTGGGTCGTCGGGCTCTTCGAGCTCTTCGGCCTCCTCGGAGCGTGGCCGGACGGGGCTCCTCGTCCCGTGGCTCCACGAAGTGCGGCGGCAACCGACTGGCCGGCCCGGATGCTGATCGTGCTCGGGCTCTTGACACTGTCCGGCTGGCTGGTGGCGCGCGAGCGGCTCCTGCCGCGGCGCCCCATCACCGCAGAAGAAGAGCTCGCAGGTCATACGGCCGCCCTGCTGACGTTGGGCGCGCTGTCGCTTCTCTTCGTGGCCACGAATCCGTATGCGCTCCTGTTTCTGCTGCCGTCGCTCCACGCATGGCTGTGGCTGCCGCAGGTCCGCAGAGCGACCGCACCCGTACGCCTGGGGGTGCTCGCGCTCGGCCTGACAGGCCCAGCGCTGCTCATCGGTGAGTTCGCGGGTCGCTACGGCCTCGGCTGGGACGCGCCCTGGTATCTGGCCGAGCTCCGCGCAGTGGGCTACGTCCCGTTGATCGTGATGCCGCTGCTCGTCGTTTGGCTCGCAGGCACGGGCCAGCTTGCGGCGCTCGCGGTGCGGCGTTACGCGCCCTACCCGGACGTCGCGGAACTGCCTCCTCGCGGGCCGATCCGCCGCGTCCTCCGCGGGACGTATCTCGCGATCCACAAACGCCGAGCACGCGCACCCGCCGAGGTTCCGGAGGCGTTGGAAGGCTGATGCGACGCTGGACTCGGATCCTCGGCACCGTGCTCGTCGTCGCCGGGACGCTCACGCTCGTCTGGGCGCTCGTCGTCTGGCAATGGCAGGACCCGTTCACGGCGCTCTACACCAAATGGCGCCAGCATCAACTCTCCGGGCAATACGAGAAACGCGTACGCGCATTCCACGCTCCGATCCCGCACACGTCGATCGCCGAGGAGCGCCGCAGCATCGCCCGCGCAGCGCGGCGCTACCGGCTCGGATCGAAACGAGGCGAGGCGATCGGGCGGATCAAGGTGCCGCGAATGGGCGTGAACATGATCCTCGTCAACGGCACCGACCACGACACGCTGAAGAAGGGCCCGGGCCGCGACCAGCGCACGTTCATGCCCGGCGAAAACCGCCTCGTCTACATCGCGGGGCACCGCACGACCTACCTGGCGCCCTTCTCGCACATCGACTCGCTCCGAGCCGGCGACCGCGTCACACTCGAGGTCCCGTACGGGAGGTTCATCTACTCGGTCACGCACCACCGCATCGTCAAGTCCACCGACCTCTCGGTTCTGCGGTCACCGCGACACGAGGTCGTCGAACTGCAAGCCTGCCACCCGCGCTTCTTCGCATCGCACCGCTACATCGCCTACGCCCGGCTGATTCGCGTCGAGCCGCGTGGCGCCGCCCCCTTCGACGTCGGCGCCCTCGCTCAGGCGAGCGGCAAGTAGCGCACGTGCTCGCCGGCGGCGAGCTCGCCCTTGCCCCTGGGTGCGAACACGAGCGCGTCCGCGGCCGCGGCACGCACGATCATGTGCGACTCCTGTCCCGTCACCGGTTCCAGCACGACACCGTCGTCCGACGAGCGGGCCCGCGCGCGCAGGAACTCGTCCCGGCGCCCATTGCGCTTCACGCTGCCGCCCAGCCGGCCGACGCTGAAAACCGGACCGGGCTCCGCCGCCCCCTGGAGCGCGAGCACGGCCGGGCGCACGAAGAGCTCGCAGCCAACGAGCGACGACACCGGGTTGCCGGGCAGGCCGAAGACGAGCGTGCGGCCGCGCACACCGAAGGCAACCGGCTTTCCCGGCTTCACCGCAACGCCCCAGAAGACCTCCTCGGTGCCGAGCTCACGCAGCAGACCGCGAACGAGGTCGTGTGGACCAACCGAGACACCGCCGGAAGTCACCAGGACATCGGCCCCGAGACCTCGCTCGATTGCAGCCCGGTGCGCGGCCTGGTCGTCAGCGACAGCAGGAAGCGCCTCGATGTCGGCCCCGGCAGAGGTGAGCGCAGCCGCAAGCAGGACGCCGTTCGCCTCGTAGACCTCTCCAGGGCCCAGCCGCTCACCCGGCCGGCGCAACTCGGTGCCGGTGGCGAGGATCGCGACACGCGGCCGACGTCCGCACACCACCTCCGCAACACCTGCCGCTGCGAGCGCGCCGATCTGTGCCGCACGCAACCGCACGCCACGGGCCGCAACAACGTCGCCGGCCGCGACGTCACCGCCCGGCGGACGAACGTTGTCACCCCGGTCAACAGCCTCGGCGATCTTCACCTCATTGTCATCTTCGACAACGGACTCGATGGGAATGACGGAGTCGGCGCCCTCGGGCACGACCCCGCCGGTTGCGATCTCCATCGCCTCGCCAGGAGCGAGCGCGCGGGCGGCGGGCACGCCGGCGGCGATGCGCGCGGCGACGGGCAACCGCCCCGGGGTGTCGACAGCACGAACGGCAAAGCCGTCCATCGCGGAGCTCGGAAACGGCGGGAGGTCGACGACTGCAGGCACATCCTCCGCCAGCACGCGACCAGCGGCTTCGCCGACAGGGACGACCTCACCCTCGAGCCGCGTCACCCGCTCGAGCACGCGCACGTGCGCCTCAGCGAGCGAGAGCAGCTCCGCCATCTCGCGCCCAGCGTAGCGCCGCGGTAACCTCGCAGTCGTGATCTCGGTCGTCGTACCGGTGCACGACGAAGAGCGGAGCGTCGCGCTCCTGTACGACGAGCTTCGCTCGGCGCTCGAGCCGCTCGGAACACCCTGGGAGGCGATCTTCGTCGACGACGGCTCGACCGACGGAACGTTCGCGGCGCTGACGCGCCTGCACAACGGCGCCGACAACGTGCGCGTGGTGCGGCTGCGGCGGAACTTCGGCAAGGCCGCAGCGCTGATCGCCGGCTTCGACCAGGCCCGCGGCGACACCGTCGTGACGATCGATGGCGACCTGCAGGACGATCCGGCCGAGATCCCGCGCCTGCTCGCGAAGCTCGACGAGGGCTTCGACCTCGTCTCCGGCTGGAAAACTCGGCGTCGCGACCGGCTCTCGCGCCGCATCCTCTCCCGCATCTTCAACCGAGTGACGAGCGCGTTTTCGGGCGTGCACCTCCACGACATGAACTGCGGTCTGAAGGCCTACCGTGCCGAGGTCGTCCATGGCTTGCGCCTGTACGGGGAGCTGCACCGCTTCATCCCGGTGCTCGCGCACTACCGCGGCTTCCGCATCGCCGAGCTTCCGGTCAACCACCGACCGCGCGAGCACGGACGCTCCCGCTATGGCGTCGAGCGGTATCTGCGCGGGTTCCTCGACCTGCTGACGGTCTCCTTCATCGGGCGATACCGCCACCGTCCGTTGCACCTCTTCGGCGGCCTCGGCCTGATCCTCGGCGCGTTCGGCACGGCGATCCTGATCTACCTGACCGTCCTGAAGGCGCTCGGCCACGCGATCGGCCACCGGCCGTTACTCCTGCTCGGCGTCCTGCTGCTGGTGATCGGCATGCAGTTCTTCTCGCTCGGCCTGATCAGCGAGATGATCACGAGTCACCACGAGGAGCGTGCGCACGAACGCGAGCGCGCCGAACTGCTCGTCGACGAAATCCTCTCCTGAGACTCTGCTACTTCGGAACGTACGAGCGTGCGTATCCGCGCAACGCGCAGGTGATCTCGTGTCTCCGGGCAGCCGGCGTAGAGGTCCACGAGGAGCACGTCGCGGTCTGGGACGACCTGCGTGAGGGCTGGAGCGCGGGACCGGGCCGTGTACTGCGACTCGCGACGGCGGAGGCATGGCTCCTCACGCGACGACCGCGCGGGTTCGACGCATTCGTCGTCGGCTACCCCGGCCACCTCGACCTACCGGCAGCGCGGCGAGCCGCACGCGGTCGCCCGGTCGTCTTCAACCCGCTCGTCTCGCTCGCGGACACGCTCGTCGCCGACCGCGGTCGTTTCCGTCCGGGCTCATTCGCAGCGCGTGCGCTCGAGCGGATCGACCGTCACGCGTTCCGCTCGGCCAACCTCGTCGTCGCCGACACGGAGGCGCACGCCCGCTTTCTCTCGCAACTCGCCGACCGGGACGACATCGCCGTCTGCTTCGTCGGCGCAGAGGAGCGGCTCTTCCATTCCGGGTGGCAGCCACGACAGCCTTTCACCGCCCTCTTCGTCGGCAAGCTCATTCCGCTGCAGGGAGTCGAGACGATCGTCGCGGCCGCACGCGCCGCGCCCGAGCTCCCGTTCCGGATCGTGGGGAGCGGCCAGCTGGCGCCGCTGCTCGCCGACCTGCCGCCGAACGTCGAGCACCTCGCGTGGGTGGAGTACGAGCGGCTGCCGGACGAGATCCGTTCCGCGGGCTGCGCCCTCGGCATCTTCGGAACGACGGCGAAGGCAGAACGAGTGATTCCGAACAAAGCGTTCCAGGCGCTCGCATGCGGCGCCCCGCTCGTGACCGCGGACACGCCGGCTGCGCGAGAGCTGCTCGCTGACGGCGACAGTGCATTGCTCGTCCCGCCCGGCGATCCCACAGCGCTCGTGGAAGCCGTCCGCAGGCTCGCCGTGGACGAGGAGCTCGCGAGGCGCATCGGCGCCGGCGGCCGCGCCGCGTACGAGCGCACCGCCAGCGAAGCCGTGCTCGGCGCGCGCTGGCGTGAGCTGATCGAGGCGCTGCTGTGAGACGACTCCCGACCGCGGTCGTCACGCTCAGCGCGGCAATCACCGCCTACGCGGCCGGCTTCGCCGCACTGTCCGTGCTGCGCCACCGCGCGTTCGCAACCGGACGCTTCGACCTCGGCAACATGGTGCAAGCGGTTTGGTGGACGGCGCACGGCCATCCGCTGCGGATGACGAACCTGCACGGTCAGCAGATCTCACGTCTGGCCGCGCACGTGGATCCGATCCTGGCCGTCTTCGGCCCGCTCTGGTGGATCTGGCCCAGCCCGGACCTGCTGCTCGTAGCCCAGGCGCTGGCCGTCGCGTCCGGCGCATGGCCGGTCTTCCTGCTCGCCCGCAAGCACCTCGGCTCGCCCCGCGCCGCGCTCGGCTTCGCGCTCGCGTATCTGCTCTATCCAGCGACGGGCTGGTTGACGCTGAACGAGTTCCATCCAGTCGCGCTCGCGACGCCGCTGCTGCTCTTCGCCTTCTGGCACCTCGACAACGACCGCCTGCTGCCGTTCGGGCTCTGCGCCGTCGCGGCGGCTGCGTGCAAGGAGGAGATCGGCCTCGTCGTTGCGGGCTTCGGCCTCTGGTACGCGCTGTCCAAGCAGCGCAGGCTCGCCGGCGTGGTTGTCGCCGCGCTTGGATTCGCCTGGTCGGCGATCGCGATCGGGGTTGTGATCCCACACTTCCACGAAACCGGCGAGTCGGACTTCTACGGCCGCTACAGCGAGGTCGGGGGCTCCGCGGCCGGAATCGTGAAGACGACCTTCACGCATCCGCTGCGGATCGCGGAGGCGGCGTTCAGCGCGCGCGATCTCCACTACCTGCTCGAGCTCGTGGCGCCGCTCGCCGCCCTCTCCCTGCTCGCCCCGCTCGTCCTCATCGCCGCGGTCCCGGAGCTCGCCGTCAATCTGCTGTCGGCGACCACCACCCAGACCTCGATCCACTTCCACTACACCGCGGGGCTGATCCCGCCGCTCGTCGTCGCTGCCGTGCTCGGCGCGAAGCGCCTGAAGCGGTGGTCGGTTCCCGTCGCCCTCGCCGTCGTGCTCGCGGCACTTGTCGGCAACTATCGCCTCGGTCCGATCCCCGGGTGGCGTCACGTCCCGGGCGGAGAGACGTTCCAGGCGACCGCTGCGCGCGTCACCGACCACGATCGGATCGCGGCACGCGCCCTCGCCCTGATCCCGAAGTCCGCCGTCGTCAGCGCGACGAACACGCTCGGCGCGCACCTGTCCGCACGCCGTCGCGTGTTGAGCTTCCCGTTCGTCCAGGACGCGACCTGGATCGTCGCCGACGAGACCCAGCCTGGCTACGCCGACCGCTATGCGCCGCTGCCGACGGCAGTGGAGCTCGCCGCGTTACGGCGGAACCCCGACTGGCGGCTCGTCTTCGAGCAGGACGGCGTGCTCGTCTTCAACCGCGCGCCGGCATAGCACGACGAACAACGCGACCATCAGCACGTCGCGCACCGCGACGAGCCAGATGTAGCCGCCGAGCGAGGAGACGTCCGCGTAGTGGAAGAACCAGACTTGCGCGAGCACGAGCGCAGCGGCGGCCAGCGCCCATTCCAACGGCTCGAGCAGGACGACGAACGGGATCAGCCACACGAGGTACTGCGGAGAGAAGAAGCGCGTGAAGGCAAGGAAGCCCGCGGCGGCCGCGGCGAAGGCAACGGCCAGACGCCTCGGCCGATCGCGGCCGCACCAGTAGAGCCAGGCGACGAGCAGCACGGAGGCGGCCTGGGCGACCGAGCTGAGAATCCCGAGGGCGTGCGGCAGCGACCCCGTCAGGTCGTAGGAGATCGCATGGCCGGTGCGATGTACGACGGTCGCGCTGTACCAGCCAAGCCGGTCCGCGACACCGAGCAGAGACCCGCCCAGGCTCTCCACCTGCAGGGCGCGCCCAGCCTGTGCGCGGAAGCTCTCAGCCAGGCCGTGCGGCGCAAGCGCAAGGAACGGGACGAGGACGACCCCCGCCACCAAGGCGAACGCACCGAACGCCCGCAGCACCGTCCGCCGGCCCGCCGTGCGCCAGACGAAGATCAGCGCCGGCGGCACCAGGACGATCGGATACACCTTTGCGGCAAACGCGAGGCCGAGCACCGCGAACGCCGGGACCGGCAAAGCGGCAACCATCAAAGCGAGTGCGGCCCCGGTCAACAACGCCGGCCAGGCGTCGTAGGTGTTGAGCGAGATCGGGCCGAGCGCGATCGGCGAGAGCGCCAGCAGCGCCACCGCGATCCACAGCCGCGCGCGTGTCGCGCCGAAGCGGACGAGCAGCGCGGCGACGATGAGGATGGTCGCCGCGCCGCACAGCGCCATCAGCGCCTTGAACGCGGCGTTGTAGTGATTCGAGCCGAACACGTCCGCCGGCAGGAAGACGGCGAGCGCGCCCGGCGGGTATTCCATGAAGAAGTCCCGATAGGGGACGCGCCCGTCGAAAACCGCCTGCGCGAAGCCCTGGTAGAGATGTACGTCGCGGAAGCGCGCCGCCCGGAAGAGACCGCCGTCCGGAACGGCGCAGGCCGCCACGTAGACGGGAATCGCGGCGGCCGCCGCGACCCAGGCGTCCCTACGGCTGGTTGCCGTTGCCAGGAACCTGGACGAAGCCCTGGTTGCCCTCGTTCGACGGCGTCGTCTGCTGTGTGGGCCCCGAGTAGTAACCCGACGAGCCGGACGAGTAGTAGCCGCCGCTCATCGCGTACTGCAGATCGTGCGATCGCCAAACGGGCGCCGACTTCGCCACCGGGAACGCGGTCGGGAACGGCGCGTACGTGAGCGCACGCTCCATGAACAGCTTCCAGATCGTCGCCGGGAAGGTCGGGCCCGAGACCTCGATGCCGTGCACGGACCGCATCGGGATCTCGCCACGCGGATAGCCGATCCAGATCGTCGCCTCCAGGCTGGGCGTGAAGCCACAGAACCAGGCATCCGCGTAGTTGTCGGTCGTGCCCGTCTTGCCGGCGGACGTCTTGCCGAAATACGCACCCGTGCCGGTGCCGCTCGTCATGTTCTCCTCGAGAATCCGCGTCACCTCGGACGCGACCCAGTCTGGAATGACGCGTTTCCGCTGCGCCACACCCCAACCCGACTCTTTGTCGACTTTGCCGCCCGAGAGGATCACCTTGCGAATCGCCATCGGCTTCGAGTAGATGCCACCGGCAGCGATCGTCGAGTACGACGAGGCGAGATCCAGCGGTGTGACGACGCGCGAGCCAAGGCCCATCGACGGAACGTACGCGCCCTCGGTCGTGCGCAAGTCTGTGCGCACGCCGAGGTTGTACGCCATGCGCGCGACGTTCTCAGGGCCGACGTCGAGGGTCAACCGCGCGAAGACGGTGTTGTCCGAGCGAAGCGTCCCGTTCTCGATCGAGGTCGCGCCGACGTACGAGTGGTCATACGTCTGAGGACACCAGGCTGTGGGCGGATCGGTGTCGCACGAGCCGGTCTCCGACGGGTCGTACTTGAACGGCGCCGAGAGGTATTGCGTCGACGGGCTGATTCCCTCGGCGATCGCCGTCGCGAGCACGAACATCTTGAACGTCGACCCCGGCTGCCGCCGCGCGGACGAGGCGAAGTTGACCTGGTTCTTGGGATTGCCGGGACTGAGCTCCGTCATCGCCCGGATGGCGCCGTTCGCGGGATTGATCGCGACGATCGCCGCGGCTGGATCGGTCGAGTACGGGAGCGTACGCCTGATCGCCGCCAGCGCCAGACGCTGGAGACGAGGGTCGATCGTCGTATAGACGCGCAAGCCTCCCGTTCGCACCGTGTTCGAGCCGTACTTCCTCTGCAACTCGTCGCGCACGTAACTGAAGAAGTACGGCTCCCGAATCCGTGTGTACAGGCGGCCGGCCTTGAGATGGAGCCGGCGATCGGAGATTGCATTCGCAGCCTGCGACGCCGTGATGTAGCGATTCTCGACCATTGCGCGCAACACCTCGTCGCGTCTGGCGATGGCCTGCTGCGGGCGGTGGAACGGATCGAACACCGACGGTGCCTGCGGAAGCCCGGCGAGGAGTGCGGCATCCGACAGCGTCAGGTGCTTTGCGCGCTTCGAGAAGTACGTCTGCGCCGCGGCCTCGATTCCGTAGGCACGGTTGCCGTAGAAGACTTGGTTGATGTACGCGTTGAGGATCCAACGCTTCGATCGCTCGCGCGCGATCTTGATCGCGAGACACGCTTCCGTCGCCTTCCGGCCAAAGGTCTGCGAGGGCTTCTTGATGTATAGGTTGCGCGCCAGCTGTTGGGTGATCGTCGAACCGCCCTGCACGACGTGGCCTGCGCGAACGTTCGCCAGCAGGGCGCGCATGATTCCGGGGTAGTCGAGGGCACCGTGCGACCAGAAGCGGCGGTCCTCGATCGCAACGGTTGCGCGCGGAACCCATTTGCTCATCTCCCTGAGGTCGACTGGCTGCCGATTCTTCTCTGCGGGAATCGAGCCGAGCAGGGAGCCGTCTGCCGCGTAGACGAACGAGTTCTCGCCCTCGCTCACGGGCTTGAGATCGTTGAGATTGCAGCTCGACATCCAGACCGCGGCTCCGGTGAACCCGGACACGACGAGCACGAGCAACCCGACGAGCGCGCAGACTGCGACGAGGTGCCCGAACCGCTTGCGCTGCTTGCGCGTGCGCTCTCGCCGCTTGCGCCGGATCGCAGCAAGAAGCGGGTCCGGCTCGCGTCCGCGTCCCCGTCCGCGCGGCGGCGGAGTCATGCGTACACGCCTTCGGCCCGCAGAGCTTCGTGGGCGCGAAGGCGGAGCTCGCGCTCGAGCCGCTCGGCGGCGGGCTCGTCCTCGGCCCGCGCGCGCATGACCACCGTCGCGTTGCCGGCCAAGTCGCTGACGAAGACCTCGGCTCCGTCTCTCAAGGCGCGCAGGCGGTCCACGACCGCGCCGACATCTCTGCCAAGGGGAACCTGAACGCTGATCTCGGCGACCTTCTCTCGACTGCGGATCGTGGAGTTGCGGATGGTATCCGAGGCCAGCTTCTCGTTTGGGATCACGAGCCGGTCGCCGTTCTCGGTTCGCACGAACGTGTAGATGAGTCCGATCTCCTCGACGACACCGGCGGTTCCTTCGACCACCACGTCGTCACCGAGCCGGACCGGCTGCGTGAATGCAATCAGCAGCCCGGCGACGAAGTTGCCGAGCGTCCGCTGCGAGGCGAAGCCGACGACGATGCCGACCACCGCCGAAGAGGCGAGCAGGCCCCCGGCGACGGCGCGCACCTGCGGGATCACGAGCAGGGCGGAGAGCAGTCCGACGAAGACGATCGTCGTGGTCACGCTCCGCCGAACGACGCGATAGCGCGTGATCGCCTCGGGCGCGAGCTCGCGACGGGCAATGCGGCGGTCGATCAACCGTGCCACGACGACGGTGACCAGCATCACGACCCCGACGACGGCAAGGCGGTGCCAAAGCGGCATGCGCCTCTATTCGACGGCCCAGCGAAACCCCTTGCCCGCGCGTTCGAAGCGCCCCGTCCCGGGAAAGTGGCTGACGATCGCCTCGGTGCCCTCGTCGGCCAGCTCGCCGAGGATCCGGCGCCGCGTCGCCGAGGCAAGCGCAGCGTCGTGATCGCTGACGTAGACGATGTCCGGATCCGCGACCTGCGCCTCGTGCACGACGACGTCGCCGAGCACGAGCGTCGAGCCGACCCGCACGCACATGTGGCCGGGCGTATGTCCCGGCGACGGCAGCATATGCACGCCGGGCGCGACCTCGACCTCGCCTGACACGCGCTCGACATTGGTCAGCGGCAGCACCTTCTCGCGGAGGTGCGGCCGCTCCGCGAGCGACTCGTCGGCCATGAAGAAGTCCCAGTCCTGCTCGTGCACGACGTAGCGCGCATTCGAGAACGCGCCGTCCCAACCGACGTGGTCGACATGGAGATGCGTGTGCACGATGAGATCGACGTCGTCGGGCGCGACGTCGTGACGCGCGAGCTCCTCCAGCAAGCGGGCTTCCGACTCGGGGACAAACGCACGCGGCGGCGGCCCGACACCGGTGTCGATCAGCAGCGTGTTGTCTCCGTCGCGGACGAGGACGCAGTTGAACGGCAGCCACCAACGCTCGTCCGAGTCGATCGCCGGGAACGCCTCGCCGACCGTGGCGAAACTGCCTTCGCCGTCGACGAGGACGTCGATCGTCACAGCGGCTTCCGGCCGGCGAAGCCTTCGTCAACACCGTGCCAGTAGCGGATCTCGTCCTCGCCGAGCTTCCAGCAAAGCAGGACGTCCTCGCCGTCTCGACGGGAAGGAAAATCCAGCAGGCCCTCTTCGAGAGACTTGATCTGCGCACCGACGGCGTTGATCTCCTCCGCACACGCGGCGATCGCGGCGGCCTCGTGCTGGATCGTCTCGGCGAGCTCGCGCAGATCGCTCGGCTGGAGATCGCCGCCGTTGCCGGCGATGCGCGTCACGAGCTGCGTCTGGCTGCGCTGCGCGGCAGCGAGCCTGCGCCCGTGCTCGACCATGCGCTCGACGACCGGGCGCAACTCGGCCACGGCGGCGTTGGCCTCTTCGAGCGTGAATCGGCGTTCCACCCGCCTAGGCACCGCCTTGGCGGTGCCGCAGAGAGGTCGTTCGAGCTCGGCTCGCGCGACCGTCTAACGCACCTTCTTGGAGCCAATGCGCAGTGTCCATCCGCAACCTCACACCTATCATCACGCTTCGTGCTCGGCATCTACGTGTGGAGCCGAGCCGTGATCTGGCTCGGTGCGATCTTCGCCTTCTACTGGTTCGAGCCGAATCGCAATCCCCGGGCGGGCAAGTGGGACTCCCCGCTGATCCACGACCTCGGCTCCTTCACGGACATCTGGGCGCGCTGGGACAGCGTCTTCTTCGTCCGCATCGCGGAGCACGGGTACGACAAGGCGTCGGCGGCCTTCTATCCCCTGTATCCGGGTCTCGTCGCCGCGCTTGGGCGGATCTTCTTCGGCCATTACGTCGTCGCAGGGATCGTGATCTCACTCGCCGGGGCGCTCGTCGCGTTCCTGCTGCTGCACCGGATCGCAGCGGAGCGGCTCGGCACAGACGGTGCGCAGCGAACCGTCCTCTACCTCGCGATCTTCCCGATGGCGCTGTTCCTGCAGGCCGTCTACAGCGAGTCGCTCTACCTGGCGCTGGTGCTGGCCGCCTTCGTCGTCGCCGAGCGTGGCAGCTTCGCGACGGCCGGACTGCTGTCGGGCCTCGCAATCCTGACACGCGTCACGGGCCTCGCCCTCCTGCCGGCGCTCGCCGTCCTCGCGTGGCGCGCGCCGGATCGCCGGCGTGCGCTGGCAGGTCTCGCGCTCGCGGTTCCGGTGGCGGGCGCGTATCCGCTGCTGCTCTGGCAGCAGGTCGGCGATCCGTGGGCGTTCTGGAACGCGCAGGACCAGTGGCACCGCCACCTCTCCCGCGCAGGCCCCCTCGGCGGGATCTGGGCTGCCCTCGTTCACTGGACACCCGCGCACGCCGAGTTTCAGCACGCGATCGCCGTCAACGCAGAGGGGCTCGTCGCGCTCGTCCTCTTCAGCGCGCTCACGGTCGTCGCCTGGCGTCGCTTCGGAACGCCGTACGGGCTCTTCGCGGCGCTGAGCCTCGCGCTGCCGCTCAGCTATCCGAGCTCGCGCTGGCCGTTGCTGTCGCTGCCACGCTTTGGTCTCGTGATCTTCCCGCTCTTCCTCGCCCTCGCGTCCCTGACGGCCGGCCGGCCACGGGCGCACAACGCAGTCGTCGCCTGCAGCGCGCTGCTGCTCGGCGTCGCCGTCGTCCAGTGGGCGCTCTGGCAGTGGGTCGCGTGAAGGCTGCCGAGCTCGACGCGGTCACGATCGACGCGCACGGCACGCTCGTCACCCTCGTGGATCCCGTTCCCGAGCTGACGGTTGCGCTCGTCGAGCGCGGCGTCGAACGGGATCGCGACGCGGTCGTGAAAGGGTTCCACGCCGAGGTCGCGCACTACGTGCAGCACTCGTCAAGCGGACACGACGAGGAAGGGCTCGCGCGGCTGCAACGCGAGTGCGCCCGTGTCTTCCTCGACGCGGTCGGCGCCGACCTCGACCCGGGTGAGTTCGCCCCGGTCTACGCAGGCGCAATGCATTTCGAGCTCGTGCCGGGCGTCGTCGAGGCGCTCGAGCGGTTGCGCAGCCTCGGGTTAGAGCTCGCAGTCGTGGCCAACTGGGACCTGACGCTGCGGCGTCTGCTCGAGGAGGTCGCTCTGATCGGGTACTTCCGTGCCGTCGTGCACGCCGCGGCGAAGCCGGCGCCCGACGGACTGGTGCGAGCCCTTGCCGAACTCGGGGTCGAGCCGTCTCGCGCGCTGCACATCGGTGACGACGAGGTCGACGAGCTCGCCGCCCGCGCCGCCGGCCTGAGCTTCGCGCCTGCACCCCTCGCCGACGCGGTCGCTCGACTGGCGTGACGTCCCCGCTCGCAGCCTGGACGAGCTTCGTCGTGATCTTCGCGACGCTCAGCTACTCGCTCCGTTTCACCGAGGGCAAGCCGCCGAAGGACATCCTCTATCGCTGGACGACCGTCGAGAGCGGGCTGATCCAGTTCGCCGTGATCGGGCTGATCATCTACGGCATCGCCGGTCTCGGGGAGCGGCGCCGGCTGTTGGCCCTGCGCCGCCCGACCTCCTGGTGGCGGGCGGTGGGAATCGCCGTTGCGATCGGAATCGTCATGGCGGTGCTCTCCGTCACCCTCGGGCCGGTGCTGCATCCAGATCGCGAGCAGGGCGTGACGCCGGACACGTGGCGGCCCGATCACGCCGCGCAGTACGTCGCGAACGGCGTCGTCATCTGCATCGTCGCTCCGTTCGTCGAGGAGCTCGCGTTCCGCGGGCTGGGCTACTCCCTGCTCGTCCGGTTCGGGAAGTGGACCGCGATCCTGCTGGTCGGCGTCGCCTTCGGCCTCGCGCACGGCCTCGTCGAGGCGTTTCCGTTCCTCGCCGCGCTCGGAGCCGGCCTGGCGTATCTGCGCAGCCGCGTAGACAGTGTCTATCCCGGGATGATCGTGCACGGGCTGTTCAACGCGGTCGCCCTGACTGTCGCCGTTGCAGGCAAACCGGAGCAGGCGAATATTCTCCGCGCGTGCACCGCGGCGTGGTCATTGCTGTCGCCCTTCTGAGCTCTGTCCCGGCCTCGAGCGCCGCTCGCACGCTGGTCGCAATCCAGGCAACACCCTCAGCAGGCGAGGCGCCGCTGCACGTCACCTTAACCGCAAGCGGAGCCACCGCCGCGCATTGGGACTTCGGCGACGGCAGCTCGGCGGGTACGACCCCAGTCCGCTCGGAACGTTCTACGACCCGATGTACTTCACCGGTGGCTATGCGATTCACGGCAACCCGTCTGTCCCGCCCCATCCGGCAAGCCATGGCTCCGTGCGCGTGCCGATGTGGATCGCGCCGCACCTTTACGCGACGAACACGTACGGCGAGACGGTGTACGTCTACTAGCCTCGCCGTCCTCTTGCTGGTCGCCGGCTGCGGCGGGAAGGCGCGACCCTTCGCATACGAAAACCTCACCGCGAAGGTCGGCTCCCTGGAGTTCACGCACGTTACGGTCGACCGCGCGCTCACGCGGGCGGAGCTGCTGGAGGTGCTCGAACGGAACAATCCCGGCCGCAAGATCGCGGTGCCGCCGATCGACTTCTCGCGACAGGAGACGTTCCTCGTCGCGGCCGGGCCGCGGTCGAGCACGGGCTACGCTCTACGGATCGTGCGCGTGGAGGAACTGGATGACCACATCAAGGTATCGATCCGCGAGCAGACACCATCGCTCGGGGATCCGGTCCGCGCACGTGTTACGTATCCGTACCTCCTGCTCGTGCTGGACAGCCACAAGCCCGTGCACCTGAAATGGCTCGGACGGCCGTGAACGACGACCCGCTGATCAAACAGCTACGGCAGCAGATCTCGGACACGGATCGGTCGATCGTCGACGCGATCAATGCCCGTCTGCGTCTCGTCGCGCGGCTGAAGCGCTACAAGGAGTCGCGCGGGATCGGCTTCGTCGATCCGGAGCGCGAGAAGTGGATGCTGCAGTACCTCACGCGCGCGAACCGCGGTCCGCTCTCACACGACGGGCTGAAGGAGCTGTTCGAGGAGATCCTGGACCTCACCAAACGCGAGGTCCAGCGCGGCGAAGAGACCTAGCTACTCGTCTTCCGGGTCGACGGCGAACTCGTCGGGCGTGACCTGCTCGAGGAACTGCTTGAACTCGGAGACCTTGGACTCGATCTCCTCCTCGGTCACCTCTTCGCCCTCGAACTCGATGCCGGATTCCTCGATCACCTCGTCCGCGGCGAAGATCGGTGCATCGGCGCGGATCGCGAGGGCGATCGCGTCGGACGGCCGCGAATCGACCTCGATCTCGGAGCCGTCGAGCTGCACGGTGATCTGCGCGTAGAAGGTGTTCTCACGGAGCTCCGTCACGGTGATCCGCGTCACCGTCGCGCCGAGCTGGTCGAGCATGTCGGTTACGAGATCGTGGGTCATCGGGCGCGGAGTCGAAGCACTCTGCAGCTTCATCAGGATGGCGGCGGCCTCGGGATGTCCGATCCAAATCGGCAGGAACTTGTTCCCCTCGGCCGTCTTCAGCAGGACGATCGGCTGCTTGCCGACCAGATCGAAGCTCACGCCGTAGATCTGCATCTCCTGCATCGGACGCTTCTGATGGTAGCTCAGGGGTTCCGCGTCGAACGTCACCCCAACGGGCGTTCCAAAACCTTTACGACAGCGTCCAACCGTTCACTAAAGGCCGGGACTAAGCCAGGCGAAGCCGGCTTAGACGGAGGCGGACTGATGCGAGGCGGCGACGCGAGGCATCGCCGCGTCAGTGCCCCTTGAGGCGCCATTCCGCGACGTCGCGGATGCTCACAATGCCGACAGCGCGCTCGCCCGCGACCACCGGAATGTGACGGAAGCCGCGTTCGATCATCGTCTCCCCGGCCTCCTCGACAGAGGCGTCCTCGGTCATCGTGACCGGGTCTGGCGTCATCCATTCGCGCACGCGTGCCTCGCTCGAGTGCACGCGCCCCGCGACTGCGCGCATCAGGTCGCGCTCGGTGAAGATCCCGATCATCCGTCCGAAGTCGGAGACAACGACCGCCCCGACGCCGTGGTTCGTCATCTTCTCCGCGGCCTCGCCGATCGTGTCCGAAGGCTCGACCGACAGGACTTCCTTCGTCATCACCTCACCGAGCGTTGCCATGCCGCGAGCATAACCGCAGGCCTTGATGTTTCCCCCGTCGTGGCCGTGATCGTCTGGGGCTGGTTCGCCGGACACCACCAGCGCAAGAAGGTTTGTAGACGTGCTCGCCTCCTATCGGCCGGCGGGTTCGCTGCAGTGGCCATCGCCTCGGAGGCTCGACAGAACGGTGAATCCTGAGCCGCGGGTAGCGGTCAACGACCAGGGAGATGCCGTCGTTGTCTGGGAGTACTACCCAGGTGGTCACAGCGACCGACGCCTCCTCGCCGCCATACGGTCGAGCGAAGGAGGCTGGGACACCACAACGCGGCTTTCGGAGGCGGGCGATTTTCGAATTACCCAGACGTAGGGATCGACGCGGCGGGAAACGCGACCGCGATCTCCGTCCTACCGGGCCGCATCGAGGCCGTCTATCGACCTGCCGGCGGCTCGTGGCAAGAACCTCGCTCGCTTCCGTATCTGGTCGATTTCTCATTGGCCGTCGGTCGCGACGGACACGCCGTCGTCGTCGGCAGGCGCTACAACGCGACCGTTTCCGCGATTCGCGGCGCGGGCGGAACGTGGTCCGACGCGATCGATTTGGATCGAGGGGACCTCGGCAGAATCCCATCGGTCGCGGTGGGTCCAGCCGGCGCCGCTGTCGTCGTCTGGTCCAAGAACGTAGGCGGCAACAACGTTGTCCGCGCCGCGTCGTTCGAGCCCGAACGCGGGTGGGGCAAGCCAGAGGATCTGTCGTTCTCGGACGGGCAGGCAACGGATCCCGACGTCGCGATCGACGACACGGGCACTGCACCTTCGGTGTGGAACGCTGCCGTCGACGTCGAGGCCTCGTATCGCCCAGCGGCGGCGACTGGCAACGCCCTGCCGTCGTTTCACCCCCCGGGGGCGCGCCCCGTACCTTCGGTGGCGATGTCCGCGAATGGACGCGCGCTCGCAGCCTGGAAGGAATGGTCGTTCGGCCAGGATCGTCCCGTCGGCGCAGCAGCATTCGCTGACGGTCGCGGGGAGGCAGCGACCGAAATCGCCCCGGTGGGTCAAGGCACTTCGGCGCAGCCCGGGATCACCGTGGACGGGCTCGGCGACGGGATCGCGTTCTGGACGACCTTGGCCGACCGATCGTTTCGCGCGGCATTCTACGACGCTGGTGGGCCACTCCTCCGCGCGGTTGCAAACCTGGGGCGGCCGACGATTTCCGGTGTCCCGAGAGCCGGTCGTCGTCTCACTTGCTCGAAGGGGAAGTGGACCGGACAGACGCCGATCACGTACGCGCTCGCGTGGTTGCGCAACGGCCGAATCATCGGGCGCGGCAGGATCTATGCGATCCGCCGACGCGATGTCGGCGAATTCGTCGGCTGTCGCGTCACCGCGCGGAACGCTTTCGGGGCTTCGACAGCGGCATCGAAGCTCGTTCGGGTGGGGCGCTGACCGACAGCCGCCGAGCAGTGGGCGATCGTGGATTCGAACCACGGACCTCCGCCTTATCAGAGCGGCGCTCTAACCAACTGAGCTAATCGCCCGCGAGGCGGACAGTGTAGCCGCGCCTAATGCAGGCGCTGGGTGCG
>JBKPGW010000109.1:0-3446 GCA_046729555.1 Actinomycetota bacterium
GTTGCGTCTGGTGCCGTGGCGCACGTGTCGGTCGTGTTCGCAGTGCCGGAACTGTCGGTCGTCGTGGCAGACGGATCTGAAGTGTCTGTCGGAGCAGTTCCGTCAGACGACGCCGTTGAGGCGGCGTCGCTCGACATCGAGTCTGACGACGTCGCCGAGGGATCCGAGACCGACGGAGGAGGATCCTCGGCTCGAGCCGTGGCGGCGAACAGCGACGCGCAGAGGAGCGCCGCAAATACGGCTACCGTGCAGCCGACTAACCCCCGCGCTCGGCGGCGCTCAAAACGAGGTGGCTGCATGCTCGGAACGGCGACCGAGCTCCCCTCCATCAGCGCTTCCTCCCGATGGCTGCTCTCCCTTTGCGAGCTCCGAGTATCGCATTTGACATCAGGTGCGCAAGGTTGCGACGCCAATCGGAGAGCCGAAAGGCAAGATGACCCGCCCGTTGTCCACGTAGCTCAACCTCAAGTGGAGATTGAGCGTTGCGCGGACCGGCAACGTGCGACGCCCTTTAACGTCCCGCCGGGTCATGCTCCCAGCCGTAGACAATCCGAACACCGCGCGCCGTTGTTGTTGGATGGAGCTCGTCTGGCGCTCAGGTTTCCACAGGCCCGGCGAGATTCCTAGGCACGATGAACCGCTGCCCAGACGTGACCGGCCACACCGTCATCCTGGTGCCAGCGCGACCGCAGAGGGTGTCCGACTTCCTGTGTAAGCGGGTCAGGGTAGTCGGTCTCCGAAGTGGATTTTGAACGAGAGTAGGGCTGAGCTCCAGTGGTAGGTCTGTCGCCAGCTGCGCTGGGCGTTGATGATCGAGAGGTAGATGAGCTTGCGGGCGGCCTCCTCGGTTGGGAAGTGTCCTCGGGTTCTGATCGTCTTGCGGATCTGCCGGTGTAGCGCCTCGATTGTGTTGGTCGTATAGACAACGCGGCGGACGTCGGGCGGGAAGGCGAGGAAGGGGATGACGTGCTCCCAGGCCTGACGCTAGGTGGTGCCGATCATTGGGTACTGCTGGCCCCAGTCGGCCTCGAACCGCTCGAGCGCTGCGGCGGCCGCACAGCTCGCTCGGAGACCGACCACCGATCAGCCGCGTTCACAACGTCTGTGGGCAGAACATCTAGTAGCCGGCCGTCGGCTCATCGTGAACAGGCGCCGTGTGGGCGGTTGTTTGCGGCGACAGCGATGAGGCGCGGAGCGAATTTCCTTGACGTCGCGCTGATCGAGGCCATCCGCAGTCATGCGGACGTCGCCAGCCATTCGATGAAGATTGACTACGCGACCTGGACGCGTGCCCTGGCCGATCGGCTCGCGCGCGAGGCCGAGCAAATCGAGGAGGGACGACCGAACGACCCTCCTTCCGGTCCGGGGCAGTCGCATTGAGTTGCCCGAGCCTCGTGCCGTTCGCTCGCGCGCGGTCATCGTTGTTTCGGCGGCAGCGGCGCTGCCGGGGTAAGTCAACGAGGCCTGTCCTTCCCCCTTGATCGCGCTTGTCAGGCATCCCGAGATCGGTGACACTGAACCCTGACCAGCGGAGTGGGGGGTTGTTTTGATGAGGGCCGACATCTCCCCTGCGGCATTGGAGGCTCGCGAAGGAGCGAGGTTCCGCGTGGTCGGGGGCGCTGTGGCGGTGCTCGTCGCCCTGGCGTTTGCAGTGGCGGCGTCCGCGAGAAGCAGCCCGCCGCTCGTGCAGGTCAAGCCGAGAGAGCTGCGCATGAGCCAACCGCTGGCTGCGCTCGCCGCCGAGGGAAATCGGGTGGCGTTCGCCTTCTGCAATCAGCTGCTGGGCGTCTGGCGACCTGGAGCGACGGGCGTGACGCGCCTCGGTCCTTCAGCGCAGTGGACCTGTCCGCCGCCGCGAGGGCTGGAAAGGACGTACAGCCTCGCTTTCGCCGGCGATCGCGTCGCGTGGATTGCCGAGGCAGGCGGCAACATCGTTACCAACCTTCTGTTTCTCGTCGTGCTTGGCCGGCCTCGCGTCATCACGATCGCTGCGGATGTGTCGTATTGCTGCCGCAGCTTCGATCCCGACCTGGAGCGTATGGGCGACGTGTTCGGCGACGGCGGCTTCATCGCCTTCAGCTCCCGTGTGAAGTGCGGTGACGAGGGCGCGCCTGGTTGCCCGACGCCGACGCGAACGTTGATCAGTCAGACGGTCTGGCGGCTGCGGCGGCCACCGTTCCAGGCGCAGTGTGTGAACAAGCCAGGGCCATGTCTCCAGCTCGCCACCCTGAACGACGTTCTGCGACCCCTGTCCGTCGACTCGGGCCGGGTCGTGCTGCGCCGGGCGAACGGGGCGCTCGAGATTCGTAAGCCCAACGGCGCATTGGTTCGCCAGTTCCCGGGCCTCGCCGGGCTCACGCGTGGCGCGGAGCTGATGGGCGGCCGCCTCGTCGCCCTCGTTCCCGGGCGGCTACGCGAATACAAGATCGCGACCGGGGCCCTGGTCCGGACGCGTCCTCTGCCGAACGTGTCCAGCGGCGGCGTCTGCGGCATGCCGCCGTGCCCGACGATCACGCTGCAGCTGGTCGACGCGGCGCGAGGGCTCGTGGCGTACATCCTGTCCGGAAAGCTGCATCTGCTCCGGCTCCGGGACGGACGCAACCGCGTCGTGGGCACGGCGACCGATGCGCGCTTCGGCGAGACGGGTCTCTTCTACGCGTACGCCGCAGCCGCTCCCTGGGTGTCGCGCATCCGGTTCGTGCCCTGGCTAGCGCTTCCAGTTCGGCCATAAGAGGCTCCCTCGTCTCCTCGACGGGGCGACAATGGTCGCGGCAACGACTATTGAGTTCAATACTGGCACCGTTCACGGGCTAGCCTTTGTACAATCGCGCCTCCATCGAGCCCGGAGAGTATTGGCATGTCCGGCGGGAGACGTTCACGGAGGGTGCTGGCGGCGGCGTGTGCCACGGCGATGCTCGGGTTGACCGTCGTCGGCATGGCGGGCGCCGACGATCGCGCACCGGGAGGTCCCGGCGGCACGGCGCAGGCGGACGACGGGCTCGTCGTCCAGGACCTGAATCACGGCGCGACGCCGCAGAACATGGCCCAGTCGCTCGTCGGCGGCGGTGTGACGATCTCCAACGTCGTCTACACCGGGGCCAACAACGCGGCCGGCACGTTCGTCGACACCGGCCCGGGTAGCGTCGTCGGATTCGACTCGGGGATCATCCTCGGCAGCGGAAGCGTTCTGACCACGAGCACCTCGACGGCATGCAGCAAGGGCGTCGAAGGGCCGAACCAGTGCGACAGCAACACGACCGCGAACGGCACGCCCGGCGACGCCGACCTGACGGTGCTGTCTGGCAAGCCGACCCTCGACGCGGCCGTGCTGCAGTTCGACTTCGTGCCGCAGTTCTCGACGGTGCAGTTCACGTACGTCTTCAGCTCCGACGAGTACAACGAGTATGCGAACTCGTCGTTCAACGACACGTTCGGATTCCTGGTCA
>JBKPGW010000110.1:0-1959 GCA_046729555.1 Actinomycetota bacterium
GCGGCGGCGACGTCGGGCTCGGCCTCGCGCCGTTCGGCCTGGGCATAGGTCAGGCGCGCGCGGCTGCGGATGACGGAGCGGTAGAAGCGCGGCTCGCCCTGTGGGGGCAGCTCGACGGTGACGCAGAGCCGGTCCTCGTGCGGCCGCAGGCTGCAGCGGTCGTCGGCCAGCTGCGGCGGCAGCATCGGCGCGGCGAGGCCCGGCACGTACGTCGTAAACGCCCGCTCCGAGGCACCATGGTCGAGCGGCGAGCCGGCGGCGACGTAGGCGGAGACGTCCGCGATATGCACCCACGCGCGGAGGCCGCCGTCCTCCTCCTGAACGGAGAGCGCATCGTCGAAGTCCTTCGCCGTCTCGGGGTCGATCGTGAACGAGAGCAGGCCGCGCAGGTCGACGCGCTCGGATCCGTCCTGCGCGGGCTCCGTGTACGGCTCGAACTCGGCTGTGCGCGCGCCGGTGTGAACGAGGAGGCCCTCGAGCACGACCTCGATGTCGTTCGCCTTGCCCAGCACGCGTTCGAGCTTGGCGCGGCCGCGCCGGGGACGGACGACGGCGAGATCGCCGGGGCCGGCGTCGCCGAGGCCTTTGCGGTCGAGGACGAGCGGCACGCCCGGCACGAAATACGGCTCGCCGACAACGAGCTTGCCGCGCTTCTCGACTTGGACGACGGCTGTGTCGGTCAGACCTGGAGGAAGCGGCGAATCGTCAGGCCTGAGCCCGCCGCGCCGAGCAGCAACCCGGTGCCGACGAGGATGAGCGCGTTGAGCGAGAAGGCGAGCGCATTGACGTCATCACCGGCATTCAGCGGGCCCGTGTGCAGCAGCGACGGCAGCGCGATCTCCTTGCCCAGGATCAAAAGCACCACCGCGCCGACCGCGCCCGCCACGCCGCAGAGCACGCCCTCGAGCATGAACGGGCCGCGCACGAACCAGTTCGTCGCGCCGACGAGCTTCATCACCTCGATCTCGCGTCGGCGCGAGAAGATCGAGAGCCGGATCGTGTTCGCGATCAGCAACGTCGAGGCCAACAGCAGCAAGATCACCGCCACGACGAAGAATGCTTCGATCACATGCGCGAGACGTAAGACCTTGCTCGTCGTCTTCTTGCCGTAGTCGACCTTGTCGATCCCGAGCGTGGGGTCGGCGCGGAACAGCGCCGCGACCTTTTCCACGTCATCACCTTGCTTCGGCACGACGGTGAGCGCATTCGGGAACGGGTTGGTGAACAGCTGGGCGACCTCCTCGGGATGCTTCTGCCGCATCTGGGCCAGCGCTTCCCGCTTGGAGACGAAGTCGACTCTCTTCACCAGTGGGCTGGCCGAGGCAATCCTTGCCACGGTGTTCATCTGCCTCGTGCTGGCCTCTTGCGCGCAGGTGTCGGGGGTGCAGTAGTAGACGTGCACGACGAGCTGGCGCTTCACGTGGTCGCTCCAGGACACGACCCACGAGCCGAACGCGATGAAGAGCCCGAGCAGGAACATGCCGATCAGTACGGTCACCGTCGCGGCGAGCGTCGTCGACACGTTCGCGCCCAGTGAGCGCAGCGACTCGGCGATGATGAGCCTGAAGCGTTCCATCCCTACGACTCGTAACCGCCGCGGCGCTCGTCACGGGCGAGCCGCCCGTCCTCGAGCGCGATCACGCGCCGGCGCATCTTGTCGACCATCTCGCGGTCGTGCGTCACCATCAGGATCGTCGTGCCCGCGCGGTTGATGCGGTAGAGAAGCTGCATGATCCCGACGGACGTGTCGGGATCGAGGTTCCCCGTCGGCTCGTCGCAGACGAGCAGCGGCGGATGGTTCACGAAAGCGCGCGCGATCGACACGCGCTGCTGCTCTCCGCCCGAGAGCTCGTCGGGAAGCGAGTTCATCTTGTGCGCGAGCCCGACCATGTTCATGACCTCCGGCACCTTGCGCCGGATCGACGCCGAGCTCTCACCCTGCACCTTGAGGGCATAGGC
>JBKPGW010000111.1:0-6006 GCA_046729555.1 Actinomycetota bacterium
GTTTACGGCCGACCTCGTCTCCTACTCGAGTCAGCTGAACGTCGTCGACCAGATCAAGCAGGGGATCCCTGCGACGTTCTCGCTCTGCATCGGCGCCGGCATCATCTGGCTCTTCTTCGGCATCGTCGTCGGGGTCATCTCGGCGGTGACTGCGGGGAGGTGGTCGGACCGTGTGATCACGGTCCTCGCGTTAATCGGGATCTCGTTGCCGGTTTTCTGGCTGGGGCTGATCGTCCGCTACCTGTTCGCGCAGGACCATCCCTTCCGCTTCATGCCCGACGGCGGCTACGTGCCGTTGACGAGTAACCCCTGGGAGTGGTTCACGCATCTGATCATGCCGTGGCTCGTCCTCGCGGTGCTCTTCATCGGCTTCTACGGCCGCGTGCTTCGCTCGAACATTCTCGACACGATCAACGAGGACTTCGTGCGTACGGCGAAGGCGAAGGGACTGCCGTGGCGGCTCGTGCTCATCAAGCACGTGCTGCGCAACTCGCTGATCCCGATCGTCACGCTCTTCGGGCTCGACTTCGCCGCCGTGCTCGGCGGTAGCGCGATCCTGACGGAGACGGTCTTCGACCTGAAAGGCGTCGGCTGGTACGCCGCGCACTCCGTCGGTGACCTCGACCTGCCGCCGATCATGGGCGTGACGATCTACGCGACGTTCTTCATCGTCATCTTCAGCGTGATCGTCGATCTCGTGTACGCGTGGCTCGACCCGCGCATCAGGCCGACGTAATGGCCGAGCGCCTGCTCGAAGTCAAGGATCTCAAGGTGCAGTTCGCGACCGAGGACGGAGTCGTCAAGGCGGTCGACGGCGCCAGCTTCGAGCTCGACCGCGGGCGCGTGCTCGGGATCGTCGGCGAGTCGGGCTCGGGCAAGAGCGTGACCGCGATGACCCTGCTCGGGCTCACGCGCGACAAGAACACCCGCTTCGAGGGCGAGGTGCTCTACAAGGGCCGCAACGTCCTGCAGATGAGCGAGAACGAGCTGCAGGAGGTCCGTGGCAACGAGATGTCGATGATCTTCCAGGATCCGATGACCTCGCTGAACCCGGTGTATACGGTCGGGGCGCAGATCTCCGAGGCGATCCGGATCCACGAGCGCGCCGAGAAGGCTGCAGCGCGTCGGCGGGCGATCGAGCTGCTCAGGCAGGTCGGGATTCCGAACGCGGACTCGCGGGTGGACAACTACCCGCACGAGTTTTCCGGCGGAATGCGTCAGCGCGCCATGATCGCGATGGCGCTTGCGTGCAACCCTGACGTGCTGATCGCCGACGAGCCGACCACCGCGCTCGACGTGACGATCCAGGCGCAGATCATCGAGCTGATCGACCGACTGAAGGACGATTTCAACTCGGCGGTGATCCTGATCACGCACGATCTGGGGGTCGTCGCCGAGATCGCCGACGAGATCGTGGTCATGTACGCCGGCCGGATTGTCGAGCGCGCGAAGACGCGGAGCCTCTTCTACGACCCGCAGATGCCGTACACCTGGGGGCTGCTCGGCTCGATCCCCCGACTCGACCGGCCGAAGCAGGAGCGGTTGCATTCGATCAAGGGCATGCCTCCGTCTCTGATCCGGACGCCGACCGGCTGCAAGTTCCGGCCGCGCTGCCCGCACGCCTTCGACAAGTGCATGGAGGAGCCCGGGTTGGACAACCGGGTCGAGGAGCCCGGCCATCTCGACCGCTGCTGGCTGTCGGTCGCCGAGAAGCGGAAGCTGCGCGATCGGACGATCGCCGGGGAGGAGGCCGCGTGAGCTCCGGCAACGGCGGCGACCCGCTGATCGAGGTCCGCAGCCTCAAGAAGTACTTCCCGATTCGCAAGGGCCTGCTGCAGCGCGAGGCCGGCCGCGTCCACGCGGTCGACGACGTCACCTTCGCCGTCCGCGAAGGGGAGACGCTCGGCCTCGTGGGGGAGTCCGGCTGTGGCAAATCGACGCTGGGACGCACGATCGTCCGCTTGCTCGAGCCGACGGCTGGCGCGGTCGTCTTCGAGGGCCGCGACATCTCGAGTCTGGGCACGCGGGCCCTACGGCCCCTGCGGCGCCAGATGCAGATGGTCTTCCAGGATCCCTACGCGAGCCTCAATCCGCGCAAGCGCGTCGGCTCGATCATCGGCACGCCCATGAAGATCCACGGCGTCGAGAGGTCGGAGCGCAGGCAGCGGGTGCAGGAGTTGCTCGGGACGGTCGGGCTCTCGCCCGAGCACTACAACCGCTTCCCGCACGAGTTCTCCGGCGGGCAGCGGCAGCGGATCGGGGTCGCGAGGGCGCTCGCTCTCCGGCCGAAGCTGATCGTGGCCGACGAGCCGGTCTCGGCGCTCGACGTCTCGATCCAGTCCCAGATGCTGAACCTCCTGGACGATCTGCAGAAGGAGCTCCGGCTCACCTACATCTTCATCGCCCACGACCTGGGCGTCGTTCGGCACGTGAGCAATCGGATCGCGGTCATGTACCTCGGCAAGCTGGTCGAGCTCGCGCCGGCGGAGGAGCTGTACCAGCGGCCGATCATGCCCTATACGGAGGCGCTCCTTTCCGCTGTCCCGATTCCGGATCCCGACCTGAGCCAGAAGCGCGAGCGGATCGTGCTGGAGGGCGACGTCCCGAGCCCGATCAATCCGCCTTCGGGCTGCCGCTTCCATCCGCGCTGCCGGTACATGACGGATATCTGCCGTGAGGTCGAGCCGCCCCTGACGGACTACGGGCACGGGCATCTCGCGGCCTGCCACCACCCCCTGAACGTGGACAAGGAGACCCTCGCCCGCGTCACCGTCTCGGAGCGGCATACGCCGGCCGCAGCCGATGAACGAGCCAAGCCGCAAGACCCCGGCAAGGAGCAGGCAAGGCCAATCCCTCGAACAGGGTAGGACGCCGCGCTAAAGCGGCTTAGCCAGGCGGCCGATAGCCCAGGCATGGACGCCGCAGAGCGCAAGGAGATCCTGAGCCGCTACATGGACCACCAGCGCCGCTTCGAAGCGGTCGCGGCCAAGCGGCAGAACGGAAACGCCGAGGTCATCCCGTTCAACGGCCCGCTCCGCGAGTTGGAGCAGGAGCCGACGATGCGGGAGATCGAGGTGCTCCAGCTGATCTCCGACGGTCTCGTGAATCGCGAGATCGGCCACCGGCTCTTCCTCAGCGAGGAGACGGTCAAGTCGCACGTCCGTCACCTGCTCGCAAAGCTGCAGGCGCGCTCACGCGCGCATGCTGTGGCCGTCGGCTTTCGCCGAGGCCTGATCGCCTAGCGCTGCCCCGTTAGCTCCTCGTTATCCACGCGTTGTGGAAATCCCTCAACAGGGGGATGTCCACAGACTGTGGACAGCGGAAGCTACGCGGGCTTTACCAGGACTTGTTGTTGCCCGCGATAGTCGCGCGGGACAGCAAGCGGATCACAGACTCACGCACTGCGACTCCCTGCTAGGGGACTGACGGCACGGACGATCGTATACCCCTTTTGGGGGAGATTCAAGGGCTTTGACACAGCTTTCGGCCATTTTCCAGGACATGAATCTGAAGGTTCGCCTTTGGGTGATTCTCCTATGGGTTACGGCTGGCTATGAGCTCGTCGACCTGTCGAGCGAGGCTGATGGACTGCCACGATGGTGGATCCTTGTCGGCCTCGGGACGATCGCAGCCCTTGCTGAACGCCAGGGCGTTTTTGTCACTCGGAATATCGAAACCTCGGTTTCATTCCTTCCGACGGTGTTCACCGCCGTTGCCTTTGGCCCTCTTGCCGCGGCTGTCGTGAGCGCGGCCGCAAGTTCGACTGACATTCGGCCGCCCTACGGCCGCTGGTTCGTGTACACCCCGGCCCGAGCGCTAACAGGCGCTGCCGCTGGGCTGATGGCCGCCCCGTTCATGAGGGCTGGCGATCCCGCGTTCGGTCGAATACTCCTCGCCTCGCTGGCGGCGGCGATCGCAAACCTCGTTCTCGACGCCACGTTCAATATCGTCACACTCGCTGTTCGTGGATCAGCGAGCCCTCTCGCATTCGTCGGAAACGTCGGGCCTCTCCTAGCGCTCTCACTACCGCTCTACGTCCCCCTGGTTGCGCTGCTGGTGTACGGCTATCAGGTCTACTCGATTTGGGTTGTCGCGACCTTCCTGATCCCAGCCTTAGCGCTGCAACGACTCGCACATCTCTACCAGCAGCAACGCGAAGCCGTCGCCAGCCTCGGCGAAGTCAACCAACAGTTGGAGCGCGCGAATCTCTCCTTTGCAACCGCGCTCGTCGCGACGCTCGACGCCAGAGATCGTTACACCGCCGGGCATTCGGCCGCGGTTGCCGTCTACTCACGCGACATTGCCCAGCGTATGGGCTTGAGCGAAGAGGAGCAGCGGCATGTTCATCTTTGTGGCCTAGTCCACGACATCGGCAAGGTTGGCCTTCCGCCTGGGCTTCTTGAGAAGACTGGAGCACTGACTCTCGAAGAGCGGCGCCAGATGGAGCAGCACCCGGTCATTGGCGAGCGCATCCTCTCGAAAGTCGAGGACTATTCGGATATCGCACGGATCGTTCGACACCACCACGAGCGCTTTGACGGGCTTGGCTACCCCGACAACCTCAAAGCCGACGAGATCCCAATCCTCTCGCGCATCATCGCCGTAGCTGATGCATACAACGCAATGACCTCGGATCGCCCCTATCGAGACGCGATGCCGAGTCGTGTCGCCCGCCTTCGTCTAGCCCAGGCGGTCGAGAGTCAGTTCGATACGGCGGTTGTGGCCGCATTCGAAGCGGTGTTAGCTGGCGCGTCGGACGCGTACCGGTCAGGGGAGCGGCACGACTTCAGAATCGAGGCGAAGGCCGGGACGCAGGTCGCGCTTCGTGTAGCGACT
The DNA here is from genome assembly GCA_046729555.1 of Actinomycetota bacterium. Lineage (GTDB taxonomy): Bacteria > Actinomycetota > Thermoleophilia > Gaiellales > Gaiellaceae > 3-1-20CM-4-69-9. Next base: position 4,837 of record JBKPGW010000111.1, read on the forward strand.
GCTTAGAGAACCTCTCCCGCCATAGCGGCGGCTTCCGTTCGCGATTGAACGCCGAGCTTCTCGAGGACGTGATGGATGTGGACCTTAACGGTCGATTCCGCGATCCAGAGCGTGCGTGCGATCTGTCGATTTGAGAGTCCCTGCCGTACAAGTTCTAGAACCTCACGTTCACGCCGGGTCAGATCCCCTCCGGGCTGCGGAGCAGGAGAGCCCGTCGGGAGCCCCAGAGTGTCTGCAAGTCCGCGGTCAAGTTCGCGAACGACCTGTAGGAATGCCTCGGCGTCAATATCGGTTTCATGAAGCTGCGTGAGTAAGGCTGGGCAAGCGCGATATGCGGTCACGAAGGCGTCGCGATTACCCGTCTCATTCGCAACGGCGCAGGCATCTCTCAGCAGCCTCTTGTCGATCTTCCCGCCTGGGTTAGAGAAGTGACTTGCGACCGCCCTACCGAACGCGCTAAGGACACGGGCTTCCAGGTGTGTGGTTGCTTCCTCGGAGGCGTCGAGGAATGTGACCCCTTCGTCAACTCGGCCGCAGCAGGCGAGCGCGAGCCCGAGCGTGGCCAGAAAATCCCCCTGCATTCCGGGGCTCGTGGCATCACCGCGGCGATCCTCAAGAAGTGCAACCGCCCGCTCAGGAGCGCCATTGCAGAGATGGATGCGCGCCTTAAGAACATCCACGTTCAGCTCGGTATGGGCATTGCCTTCGGCTAGCCGCCGAACACGGTTCAGTGTCCTAAGGGCACCTTGGAAGTCACGGTGACCAACTGCTGCGGACGCCCGCATTTCGAGCGCATGGGGCAGAACCCAGTCCAACTTGAAGCGCTGTGCCTCATCAATCTCCCTTCGTGCGATGTCGCCGGCCTCGGAATACCGCGCAGCCAGAATCAGCGCGACCCCATACGTTTGAAGAAATCCAGTCCGGACGAACGGGTCCTCCGAACGATCGACGAGCTCCAACGTGCTTCCGGTCGTGTTCAGCGCCTCCGCCAGCCCTCCCCACCGCAGCGCGGATTGCAGGCGCGCTTGACTGGCTCTGAGCAGATCGTCGACACCGAGTGGCGGAAGACGTTCGAGGGCGGTGAGCGCCCGTGCAGCACCTTCTCGATCGTCGAGATCCGTCAGGGTCACGAAACGACTCCACAAGGCGCGACGTAGGTCGGATGGAGTG
>JBKPGW010000112.1:0-9327 GCA_046729555.1 Actinomycetota bacterium
GAGGTGCTGCAGCATGACGCGCTCGTAGCCGAGCTCCTCGATCTGCTTCAGTCGCTCGACGACTTGCTCGACGGTGCCGACCGGGCCGAACTTGCCGTAGCGGTCGAGCACCTCCTGCGGCTCGCGCCCGAAGCGTGCGCCGATCCGGCGGGCCGACTCGTGCAGCTCCCGCTCGTCGCGGCCGACGACGCACGGCGCCATCAGCGAGCGGCGCAGCGTCGCCGGGTCGCGTCCGGCGCGCTCGCAGGCCTCGTCGAGCGTGCGCTTGCGCCCACGAATCTGGTCCGTCGTGGCAAAGAATGTGTTGTACTCGTCCGCGAAGCGGACGGCCGGTTCCGCCGTGCCCGGCTTGGCGCTGCCGCCGACGAGGATCGGCAGGTTCGGACGCCCGAGGCCCGGCGCGTCGTCGAGCTTGTAGTACGTCCCGTCGAAGTCGACGTTGTCCTCACGCAGCAGGCGGTGGACGATCTCGACCTGCTCGCCGAAGCGGGCGACACGCTCGCGCGCCGTCGCGAAGTCGAAGCCGTACGCCTCATGCTCCCGTTGCATCCAGCCGGCGCCAAGGCCGAGCGTGACGCGGCCGCCGGAGATCTCGTCGGCGGTCGCGGCGGCGCGGGCCAGGACGGAAGGGTGACGGAAGGTCGCCGGGGAGACGAGCGTCCCGAGCTGGAGCTTCGTCGTGCGCGCGGCAAGGCCCGCGATCGTCGTCCAGGCGTCGAGGACGCGTCGCGTCTCGTCGAAGCCAGACATGTAGTGGTCGGAGCGGAAGAGCGCCTCGACGCCGTGCTCCTCACAGGCCGACGCTAGCGCGACCCAGTCCTCCCAAGTCACGCCATCCTGGCCCTCGATCATCAGCGCGAGGCGCACGGCGGGTGAAGCTAGCATCGGACGCATGGCCGTCGCGTCGCCCGAGCAGTACCTCGCCGACCTCAACCCGCCGCAGCGCGAGGCCGTCCTGGCCACGGAAGGCCCGTTGCTCGTCATCGCTGGCGCCGGGTCGGGGAAGACGCGTGTCCTCACCTACCGCGTCGCGCATCTGATCAACGCGGTCGGCGCGAAGCCGAACGAGATCCTCGCGATCACCTTCACGAACAAGGCCGCGGGGGAGATGAAGGAGCGGTTGCAGCGCCTGCTGGGCGCGCAGGGCCGTGGGCTCTGGATCCTCACCTTCCATGCTGCCTGCGGACGCATCCTCCGGCGCGAGGCGCAGCGGCTCGGCTACCGCTCCAACTTCACGATCTACGACCAGGCCGACCAGATCCGCCTCGTCAAGCAATGCCTGGAGGAGCTCGAGCGCGACCCGAAGCGCTTCACGCCGCGCGGGATCCACAACCAGATCTCGCACGCGAAGGACCAGCTCGTTGGACCCGGTGAGTACGCAGAACGTGTCCAATCCTTCTACGACCAGACGGTCGCGGACGTGTACCAGCTGTACCAGCGTCGCCTGTTCGCATCGAACGCCGTCGACTTCGACGACCTGCTCATGCTCACCGTCGACGTCCTCGAGCGCTTCCCCGAGGCACGCGAGAAGTGGCAGAAGGCGTTCCGCTACATCCTCGTCGACGAGTACCAGGACACGAACCACGCCCAGTACCGGTTGCTGCAGCTGCTGGCTAAACCGGACCTGAACGTTTGTGCCGTCGGCGATCCGGACCAGTCGATTTTTGCGTTCCGCGGAGCTGACATCAACAACATCCTCGACTTCGAACGTGACTTTCCCGGCACGCGCACGATCCCTCTGGAGCAGAACTACCGCTCGACGAACAACATCCTCGACGCGGCCAACCACGTCATCACGAACAACCGCGAGCGCAAGCCGAAGCAGCTGTGGTCGGAGCTCGGCGACGGCGAGCGGGTGCGCGTGATCGAGGTCGAGGACGAGCACGCGGAGGCGCGCTTCGTCGCGGCCGGGATCGCGGCGCTCGTCGAGGAGGGCTTCTCCGGCGACGAGGTGGCCGTCTTCTACCGCACGAACGCGCAGTCGCGCGTGCTCGAGGACGTGCTCGTGCGCCAGGGCGTCGCCTACCAGGTGATCGGCGGCCCGCGCTTCTATGAACGCGCCGAGGTCAAGGATGCGATCGCCTACCTGCAGGCGATCGACAACCCTTACGACTCGGTCTCGCTGACGCGGATCGCAAACAAGCCGCGGCGCGGCATCGGCGACGCCAGCCTCGCGCGCCTGCAGTCGTGGGCCGATGCGCAGGGACGCTCGCTGTGGGAGGCGATGGAGTTCGCCGAGGAGGCCGGGGTCGGCGCGGCGCCGCTCCGGGCCGTGCAGCAGTTCCACACGCTGATGCAGTCCCTGCAGTCGGGTGCACTCGAGCTTCCCGTCGCCGAGCTCGTGGAGCGGACGCTCGAGCGCAGCGGCTACCTCGAGGCACTCGAGGCGGAGCGCACGATCGAGGCGCAGGGCCGGATCGAGAACCTGCAGGAGCTGGTCGGGGTCGCGCGCGAGTACCAGGAGACCGCGGACGAGCCGTCGCTCTCGCACTTCCTGCAGGAGATCTCCCTCTACTCCGACCAGGACGCGATCCGCGAGCAGGAGAGCCTCGTCACCTTGATGACGCTGCACAACGCCAAGGGGCTCGAGTTCCGCGCCGTCTACCTGCTCGGCATGGAGGAGGGAATCTTTCCGCACGCGCGCTCGATCGAGGAGCAGGGGATCGAGGAAGAACGGCGCCTCTGCTACGTCGGCATGACGCGCGCGAAAGAGCTGCTCACGCTGACGCACGCGTCCGCGCGCTCGCTCTGGGGCTCGCGGGGCTACAACTTGCCGTCGCGGTTTCTCGACGAGCTGCCGTCGAACGTGGAACGCGAGCGGCTGCGGCCGACGTCGTGGTCGTCCTACGGTGCGCACTCCCAGGGAGTCGCGCCACGCGACGACGTTCCCTCGCTCTCGACCGGCGACTCGGTGCGGCACGGCACGCTCGGCGAAGGCGTCGTCACGCAGATCGAGGCCGGCGGAGTGGTGACCGTGCGCTTCGCGGACGGCAGCGAGCGCCGCTTGATGCTCGACTACGCCCCGCTCGAGCGCATCTCGTGACGATCGAGATCCGAAATCCGCCGGAGGACGAGTGGCGCGCCGCGATGGCGACCGCGTCGTCCGTCTTCGGCGAAGAGCTGAAGGACGATGACTACGAGCGTTACTCGTCGACGCTGGTGCGGGAGCGCTTCTACGCCGCGTATGACGGTGACGCGCCCGTCGGGACGGCGGCCGATTTCCCCTTTACGCTGACGGTGCCAGGCGGCGAGCTCCCCGCGGGCGGCGTCACGTGGGTCGCCGTGCTGCCGACGCACCGCCGTCAGGGGGTGCTCACCAAGCTGATGCGCCGAGAGCTCGACGACCTCCACGAGCGCGGCGAGCCGCTCGCGGTGCTCTGGGCGTCGGAAGCCGCGATCTACGGCCGGTTCGGTTACGGCGTCGCGGCGCCGCACTTCGAGATGGATGCCGACCGCGCGCGGTTTGCGCTGCGAGACGATCCCGGCCCGCGCGGGAAGGTGCGGCCGCTCACGCTCGCCGAGGCGGTGGAGCCCTGCATGCACGTCTACGACCGCGTCCGTCCGACGACGCCGGGGTTCACCGCACGCGCCCGGACGTGGTGGGAGACGTATCGCCTCGCGGACCCCGAGCAGTGGCGGCGTGGCGCCAGCCCGAAGCAGGTCGCGGTGATCGAGGTCGACGGCGAGCCGGAGGCGTACGCGGTCTATCGGGTCAAGCACGACTGGGAGGCGGGGTTCCCGAAGGGTCAGGTCAGAGTCGTCGAGGCGCTCGCGGCGACGCCGGCGGCCGAGCGCGATCTCTGGCGCTTCCTCTTCGGCATCGACCTCACCGTCCGCGTCGACAGCCGTCTCGATCCGGCCTCGCCGCTCTTCCTAATGGTCGTCGACGCGCGCAGCCTCAACCTCCGCGCGATCGAGGGCCTCTGGCTGCGTGTCGTCGACGTCGAAGGTGCCCTCGCAGGACGCTCGTATGCTTCCGACGACTCGGTCGTCGTCGAGGTGCGGGACGAGTTCTGTCCCTGGAACGCCGGACGCTGGCGCATCGGCCGCGAGGTCGGACGCACCGACGCTGAGGCTGAGTTGGAGCTTGACGTCGCCGACCTCGCGTCCGTCTACCTCGGCGCGTTCTCCTTCACGCAGCTGGCCGCAGCTGAGCGCGTGCGCGAGCGACAGGAGGGCGCGCTCGCGCGCGCAGACGCTCTGTTTCGCACACCCCGGCCGCCGTTCTGTCCCGAGGACTTCTGATGGCCTTCGAAGTCCGCACGGTCAAGAATCTGGACGAGTTCACCTCAGCCGTCTTTGCGATCGGCCAATACTTCGGCATGACGCCGACGGAGGAGCGCATGCAGCGCTTCCTCGACCAGATCACGCTCGAGCGGATGCACGCCGCGTGGTCGGACGGCGCCATCGTCGGCGGCGCCGCCGCGTTCACCCTCAACGTCACCGTGCCGGGTGGCGACCTGCCGACCGCCGGCGTCAGCGTCGTCGGCGTGTATCCCACGCATCGTCGTCGTGGCGTGCTGCGCTCGTTGATGCGTGCCCAGCTCGACGACGCACACGAGCGCGGCGAGCCGCTCGCGGCTCTGTGGGCGACGGAGGAGACGATCTACGGCCGCTTCGGCTACGGCCTCGCTGCATTCTGCGGCGAGATCAAGCTCGCGCACGAGTACACCGCGTTCGCTCAGCCCTTCGAGCCCGTCGGCACGCTGCGTTTCCTCGAGCCGGAGGAGGCGCTCGACGCGATTCCGCCCGTCTTCGAACGGATTCGCCTCGACTACCCAGGCATGTTCTCCCGCAACCGGCTCTGGTGGGAGCACCGCGAGATCAAAGACCCCGAGGATCGGCGCGAGGGCGCGGGGCCGAAGCGCTGGGTCGCATACGAGCGAGACGGCGCGATCGAGGGATACGCGGTGTACCGGCACAAGCCCGGGTGGGAGGCCGGCTCGACGACGGCGGAGCTGCGCGTGCTCGAGGCGCTCGGTTCGACGCCCGAGACCCTCCGTGACATCTGGGCCTATCTATTGGCGGTCGACTGGAAAGCGAACCTGACGGCTTTTCTGCTTCCGCCCGACCATCCGCTCTTCCTGCTGCTCGCGACGCCGCGGCGCCTGCGCTACCGCATGGGCGACGCGCTCTGGGTGCGTCTCGTCGACGTCGAAGCTGCGCTCTCCGGTCGGCGCTACGGCGAGGACGGCGCGGTCGTCTTCGAGGTACTCGACGACTTCTGCCCGTGGAACGAAGGCCGCTGGAAGCTGGAGGGCGGCCAGGCGACCCGCACGCAGGCCGAGCCCGACCTGCGCCTCCCGGTGCAGTCGCTCGGCAGCGCGTTTCTCGGCGGAGTCCCCTTCAGCGCGCTCGCGCGGGCCGGGCGCGTCGAGGAGCTGAAGGACGGGGCCCTCAGGCGGGCCGACCGGCTCTTCATGTGGGACCGCCATCCGTGGTGCCCCGAGATCTTCTGATCCGCCGGAGCTGCTGCTACCGTCCCCGCCTATGATCCGGGGGCTCTGCGCCGCACTGGCCGCGGCGCTTCTTTTTCCTGCTGCCGCCGCGGCCCGCACGGACGCCGGGTGGCAGGTCTCCCTGAAATGGCCGGCGAAGGGGACGATCACGTCGCCGTTCGGCCGTGACGGCTACCGCTGGCATCCGGGCCTCGACATCGGGATCCTGCAGTCGCTCGACGTCCGCGCCGCCGCCGACGGCGTCGTCACGCTCGCCGGCTACATGCCCGGCTACGACGGCTACGGGGCGATCGTCGCGGTCGAGCTCCAGGACGGGTACTCGACGCTGTACGCCCATCTCTCGCGGCCGCTCGTGCGGGCGGGCCAATGGGTGCACACGGGCCAGCTGATCGGGATCGCCGGCTGCACCGGCTGGTGTACCGGCACGCATCTGCACTTCGAGCTGCGGTATCAGGGGCTACCGGTCGATCCCACCCTTTTGATGGTGGGCTAGACTGGCCCTTCCCCAGGGCGGTTAGCTCAGTTGGGAGAGCACCAGCTCGACAAGCTGGGGGTCACTGGTTCGAGCCCAGTACCGCCCACCTCAGGAATCGACTGCATAAGCGGGCGATTCCCCAAAGAGAGAGACCCGCGTGTGCGGGCCCCGTTTCGTCTTGGTGAAGGTTTGGTCAAGGAGCAAGCCGTATCCGAACCGACGAGGGGCCTGTGGCGCCGTGACGACGAGCGACACGAGAATGTCCTCGTGGACTCATCGCGCGTTCTGGCGCTCCTCGCGCAGCACGGGCTCGAGGTATGGGTCGCTGACTCGTTCGGCGGCGAGGATCTTCCACGAGGATTCGTCGCGCTCGTCGGCTGCCGGCCGGCCGACTAGACCCCGAAATTGGACCCCGGAGCTACGACGCCTCGGTTAGAGCGTGATTAGACGTGATCGCGAGGATCCAAAACGTGGTCTACGACCCGGGAAGGTGAAGGATGGGCGCGCTGAGGGGCAGGGGCTCCAAACATAGGGTCTCCCCTACGGTCACAGCGGCCGCAGGCGCGGCGCTGGTCTGCGCACTCGTCGGCGGGTGCGTCCGCGATGGCCAATCTCAACGCGCCGTCGCGATTGTCACGTTCGTCGACAACGCAGATCCTGCGAACGAAACAGATGCACAAAACGCCAAGCATCGATTGGACGTCCGCCGTGTCGTCGTCAGTCGCCGCGGGATCGAAACGACCTTTCGCCTGCAGTTCGCCAACCGGTTCCGCTGGCTGATCCCTGACGACCACGTCTGGCTCGATATCGATGCTGATGCTGACGTCAGAACGGGTGGTGAAGACCTCGGCTACCGTGGGATCGACTACATCGCGCTGTGGAGTTGGCAAGACGACGCCTGGGCGCCGTGGACACCTCCGGGTGGTCGACAGCCGCGGACGAGTCCAAACCGCTTCGCCGTGACGTTCCCCTCGAAGCTGGGCGACGAGAACGGGCGGTTCCGGTTCTTCGTCCGGACTTACGGCGATGCTGCGCCGAACAACGGGATGTGGACGTACAGGCCGAAGTGAACCGCGGGACGCTTCGGGCAACCCCGCCGGCCACACGTCTGTGTCGGAAACGCGACGAGTGACGGCCGACGCCTCAGATCCCGCGGCTGTTGCGACCGGCCTCTCTGCGGATGCTGGACTGCGAGCTGGTTTTGGGTAATCGTTGGGAGGCCGTGGGAGTCGTTCGGGGTCGCAAAGCAACGGTACCCGCTGCCGTTGTCGGAGCCGCCGCTGTGCTTGTCCTCGCCGGAGCTGGCGCAGCCGTGGCGATGCGCGCCTCGAATACGTCTTCGCTTTCGCCCGACGGAGAGGTCTTCGGACTGGCGGTCGCCGGTGGCAACGTCTACGTCCAGGGCGCGTTCTCGCGCTTTGGCCCGTACACGGGCGGCTTCGCGGTGATCAGTCGCCTGACGGCTAACCGTCAACCGACTGTGACGGTCTCGGGCGATGTCGAGGTCGTCGTCTCGGACGGCCGTGGAGGTTGGTTCGTTGGCGGGGAGTTCGACCATGTGGGCGGCGTGTCTTGCGAGAACCTCGCGCATCTCACGGCGGATGGCCGGCTTGACCAGCGGTTTTGCCTCAATCCAGATCGGGGCGTCTACGAGTTGGCGCTCGAAGGAAAGACGCTCTACGTCGGAGGCGCCTTCGACAGCATCGGCGGCAAGCAGCGAAAGCTCGTTGCTTCGTTTGATGCGGAAACCGGCGCGATCAACCCGTGGCATCCGAGCGCCAGCGGCGACCACGTGGAGGCGATCGCCGTGGACGGCTCGATCGTCTACGTCGGCGGACGCTTCACCGCGCTCGGCGGCGCTCCGCGTCGCAACCTCGCCGCACTGGACGCCAGCACCGGCAACGCGCTGCCGTGGAACCCCCATCCGAACGACCTCGTGTTCGACATCAAGCTACTCGGGTCGTCGCTCTTCGTGGCAGGAGGCTTCGATCGAATCGACGACCTACCGCGTCTCGGAGTTGCCGCCTTCGACGCACAGACGGGACGCCCGACGACCTGGCGCGCCGATGCCTGGAACGCCAATGAAGGGCCGGCGATCGGTGGCGATGTCGTCACGCTAGCGAGCAACAAGTCGACGCTCTACATGGGCGGCGGCTTCGACCACGTCGCCGGCCTGGCACGCGACGGACTTGCCGCCGTTGACGGCCTAAGCGGAGCTGTGCGGCCTTGGCGTCCGCCGCTGAGTGCGGTGCCGGGTGACCTCTTCCTCGCTGGCGACACCCTCTATGCAGGCGGCGACTTCTTCTCGCCCAACGGGAACAAGAAGATCGGTTCGCTGGTCGCGATCGACGCGGACACCGGCGCGGTCGAGGACTGGAAGCCCGATCCCAACGACACCGTCAACGCGGTCGCGGTCGCGGGCGACACCGTTGCCGCCGGCGGAATCTTCGTGAGTGTCGGTGACGTCCAGCCTCGCCCCTGCCTGGCGGCTGTCTCACCCGCCGGCGGTCTCACGCGTTGGCACCCTCGGATAGCCTGTGGTCCGCTCAATGTCGAAAGCGAGAACGGAATCGCGGTTTCGGGCCAGGACGTGTTCGCCGTCGCCGTCGCCGAAGGCAAAGATCTCTCATCCAGCGACCGGCTCGCCGTGATCGACACGCGGACCGACCGCGTGAAACGGTCCGTCTCGATTCGCTCGAACGTCGGCTGCTGCGCGCTCGCCGTTGTCGGGTCAAGGGTGTACGTCGGCGGGTCGTTCAACCGGATCGCCCGGATGCGACGGTCGCACCTCGCCGCTCTCGACCGTACAACCTTGCGTGCACTTGCCTGGAACCCGCGAGCGAACGGTGAAATCGATTCGCTCGCAGCATCACGAGACACTGTTTGGGTCGCCGGAAGCTTCACACGGATCGGTGGAGCGCGCCGGGCTCACCTTGCTGCTCTCGACACGCGCAGCGGACAAGCCAAAGCCTGGAACCCAAACGTCAACGGGCCGATCAGTTCCATCGGAAGATTCGGATCGACGATCTACCTGCTCGGCGCGTTCACGAAGGTCGGAAACGTTCAGCGGCCTGACGGGCTCGCCGCCGTCGATGCGGTCACCGGAAGACCAAGAACATGGAACCCACGTCTCCCCCGCCGCGCTTCCGGGCCGATCTTTCTAACCGGGCGGCCGATCCTAGTAACCGCCTCGGTTGTCTACGTAGTGCTGGAACAAAAGTACGTCGGACAAGACCTATCCGCACCTGCACAGATCATCGCGCTCGACCGAAGATCGGGAGCCGAACTCAACTGGAAAGCGGAGCCTCCCGAGGGAGGATTCTTTGCGCCCGGATGGACGGATGCCATCGACGCCCTGGCAGTCGCACGGGGTCGGCTCATCATCGGCGGCGC
>JBKPGW010000113.1:0-33513 GCA_046729555.1 Actinomycetota bacterium
GCGGTGATGCAGATCCTCCGTCCGCCGGGACGAATCGCCGGCGGCAGCATCCTCTTCCGGGGCGAGGAGCTCGTCGGCAGGAGCCCTGAAGAGCTGCGGCGCTTCCGCTGGCGCAACGTCTCGATGGTCTTCCAGAGCGCGATGAACGCGCTCAACCCGGTGATGCGCGTCGGCGATCAGTTCGTCGACGCCATGCGCGCGCACGAGCGGATCGATCGGGGCCGTGCGCTCGCGCAGGCGGCCGAGCTGCTCGACCTCGTCGGCATCGACCGCAGCCGCCTCCGCTCCTACCCGCACGAGCTGTCCGGCGGCATGCGTCAGCGCGTGATCATCGCGATCGCGCTCGCGCTCAAGCCCGAGCTGATCATCATGGACGAGCCCACGACCGCGCTCGACGTGGTCGTGCAGCGGGAGATCCTGCAGCAGGTCGAGGCGCTCAAGCGCGACTTCGGCTTCGCCGTGCTCTTCATCACGCACGACCTCTCGCTCCTGCTCGAGTTCGCCGACCGGATCGCGATCATGTACGCGGGTGAGATCGTCGAGAGCGCGCCCGCCGAACGGCTTGCGACGAATCCCGAGCATCCCTACACACAGGGTCTGCTGGGATCGTTCCCGCCGCTGACGGGCCCGATGACGCGCCTGGCCGGGATTCCCGGGGCCCCCCCGGACCTGCGCAACCCGCCGAGCGGCTGCCGCTTCCATCCGCGCTGCCCACACTGCACGCGGGATCGGTCCGAGCTCTACCTGCGCCAGACGACGGAACGGCCCGTGCTGCGCGAGGTCGCACCCGGCCACTCCGTCGCCTGCCACCTCGTCGTCGGAGCCGACGAATGAGCGCGGCCGCGCCACTCGAGGTGCAGCACCTGACGAAGCACTTCGGGGCCGGCGGCACACTTACCCGCTCGCACGTGCACGCCGTCGACGACGTCTCGTTCGAGCTGCGCCCCGGCAGGATCACCGCGCTCGTCGGGGAGAGCGGCAGCGGGAAAAGCACCGTGGCGCGGCTGCTCGCACGCCTGCATGACCCGACCGGCGGAGTCGTCCTGTTCGAGGGCAGCGACGTCGCACGAGTGCGCCGCCGGCGAGACGTCCTGCGCTACCGCTCGCAGGTGCAGCTGATCTTCCAGGACCCGTTCGACTCGCTCAATCCCGTGAAGACGGTGCGCCATCACATCGCGCGCCCGCTCCGCATACACCGCATCGTTCCGCCGGGTCGGGTCGAAGAACGCGTGCACGAGCTGCTGCGCACCGTCGGGCTCGTCCCCGCCGAGGAGCTGGCCGCGAAATATCCGCACGAGCTCTCGGGCGGCCAACGCCAGCGTGTTGCGCTCGCGCGGGTGCTCGCCGTCGAACCGAAGGTGGTGCTCGCAGACGAGCCGACGAGCATGCTCGACGTCTCGATCCGGATCGGGATCCTGAACCTGATGATGCGCCTCAAGGAGCAACACGGCATCGCCTTCCTGTTCGTCACGCACGACCTCGCGAGTGCGCGTTACGTCGCTGACGACCTGCTCGTCATGTACGCGGGGCAGATCGTCGAGAGCGGCCCGGTCGAGGAGGTGCTCGCCTCGCCGCTGCACCCGTACACCCGACTGCTGCTCGCCGCCGTTCCCGATCCTGCAAAGAGGCTGCACGACCACATCCAGGAACGCAAAGGGCTCGCGTCAGCCGCGGTCGACCCGCCTGAGGGCTGTCGCTTCGTCAAGCGCTGCCCGCTCGCCGTCGACATCTGCTCGCACGTGACGCCTCAGCTCGTCGAGGCGCGGCCGCGACAGGCCGCCCGCTGCCACGTCACCGCCCCGTCGCCCACCCTGACCGAGAGGACACCATGACCACGAACTCGAGCTCGTTCCCCGCGGACTTCACCTGGGGCGCCGCGACGGCGTCGTACCAGATCGAGGGCGCAGTCCGCGACGACGGACGCGGCGAGAGCGTCTGGGACCGCTTCTGCGCGACACCGGGGAAGGTCCGCGGCGGCGACTCCGGGGACGTGGCGTGCGACTTCTACCACCGCTATCGCGACGACGTGAAGCTGATGCGCGAGCTCGGGCTCGACGCGTTCCGGTTCTCGGTCGCGTGGCCGCGCATCCTGCCCGCGGGCCGTGGCGCGGTGAACGAAGCGGGGCTCGACTTCTACGACCGCCTCGTCGACGAGTTGCTGGCGAACGAGATCGAGCCGTTCGCGACGCTGTTCCACTGGGACACGCCGCAAGCGCTCGAGGATGCCGGCGGCTGGCCGGAGCGCGCGACCGCGGAGGCCTTCGTCGAGTACGCGGAGGCCGTCGCGACTCGCCTCGGCGACCGTGTGCGCCACTGGATCACGCACAACGAGCCGTGGGTGTACGCCTGGATCGGACACGCCTGGGGCGACCACGCACCGGGACGGAGGAGCGAGACCGACGCGGTCGCCGCCGCGCACCACCTGCTGCTCTCGCACGGCTGGGCCGTCGAGGCGATCCGACGGGCCGCTCCTGACGCGCGCGTCGGCATCACGCTCAACCTCGCGCATGCGTACCCGGCGTCGGACACCCCGGAAGACGAGGCGGCCGCGTGGCAGGTCGACGGAGAGGGGAACCGCTGGTTCCTCGATCCGATCTTCCGGGGCGCCTATCCGGCGGACCTGCTCGAGCGGAACGCAACGGTTGCGCCTTTCGTCCATGACGGCGACCTCGATGCCGTCTCCGCCCCGCTGGACTTCCTCGGCGTGAACAACTACTTCCGCTTCCTCGTTAGCGCAGGCGCCGAGGGCCCGCGAATGGAGGGCAATCCCGAGGCGCAGCACACTGACATGGGTTGGGAGGTCTATCCGGACGGCTTGCACGAGCTGCTGGTGCGCGTCGCGCGCGACTATGCGCCGCCGGCGATCTACGTGACGGAGAACGGAGCTGCTTTCGGCGACGTCCGCGTCCACGACGGGAGCGTCCACGATCCCGAGCGGATCTCGTACCTCTCCTCGTACATCGACGCGGTCTCCCGCGCCGTCGCGGACGGCGCTCCGGTGAAGGGGTACTTCGTGTGGAGCCTGCTCGACAACTTCGAGTGGGCGTTCGGCTACTCGAAGCGGTTCGGGATCGTGTACGTCGACTATCCGACGCTCGAACGCGTGCCCAAGGACAGCTTCTACTGGTATCGCGACCTGATCGCGAGCCGCCGCGGCGCCCCGCGCCCGTCCCCGATCGCGGCAACGTGAGATGAAGACGGGCGCCGTCGCGGTCACGCTCGCCGCCCTTGCGGCGGCGGGCGCCGCGAGCAGCGCCCGCTTCGACCGTTTCGTGGGACGACCGCTCGTCTCTGATCGCAGCGACGCCCAACTCGTCAATGCCTGGGGCCTCGCCGCGAGCTCGACCGGGCCGTGGTGGGTGGCAAACGAAGCGCGGGCCTCGAGCACCCTGTACGACGGCCGCGGCCGCAAGCAGGCGTTGACCGTCAGCGTTCCCGGCGGCCCGACCGGCGTCGTCTTCTACGGCGGGCGCGGCTTCGTCGTGCGAGCGGGGAAGGCCTCCGGGCCGGCACGTTTCATCTACGCGTGCGAGGACGGGATGATCCGGGGCTGGAGCCCCGTCGTCCCGGACAGCTGGTCGACGGAGGCCGAGGTCGCGGTCGACGCCGGCGGGACCGGGGCGGTGTTCCGCGGGCTTGCGCGCGCCGGCGAGCGGATCTACGCGACGGACTTCCACAACGCCCGCGTACTCGTGTTCGACTCCCGCTGGCGTCCGGTCGTCAGGCCGGGTGCCTTCGTGGATCGCACGATTCCCAGCTGGTACGCACCGTTCGGGATCCAGGCGGTCGGCCGCCGGATCTTCGTCACGTATGCATGGCGCGCGCCGGTCAACGGCAACGACGCTCCGACCGGCGGCTACGTCGACGAGTTCGACCTCGACGGGCGGTTGGTCACGCGCGTCGGCCACAGCAGGCAGCTCGACGAACCGTGGGGCGTCGCGCTTGCACCGGCGGGGTTCGGCCGCTTCGGCGGCGACCTGCTCGTCGCGAACTTCGGCACCGGGGTGATCAACGCGTATTCGCGCGACGGCGCGGGCTGGAAGCTAGCCGGGCGGCTGCCGGTCAAGGCGCCCGGCGTCTGGGGAATCGCGTTCGGCAACGGTGCCCACGCCGGGCCGCGCACGACGCTCTACTACGCAGCCGGACCGCACCGGTGGCGCGGGGCGACCGAGGTCGACGTCCACGGAGTCCTGGGCGCGATCAGCCCGGCGTAACACGCGACGAGACATGTACCAGGGACAGTCCCTCGGACCTGTCCCGCCGGGCGTCTAGCCGTCACGCACAGCCGCGGCTAGTCTCGCGCGATGCCACGTGTTCCCCGTCGAGATCTGCCGGATGGGACGTTTCACGTCACCGGGCGTGGCGTGGGACGTGAGGCCGTATTCCGCGACGGCATCGACTATGCCGACTTCGAGCGACAGCTCCTCAGGGTTCGCGACGAGTTCCAGTGGACGCTGCACGCGTACTGCCTGCTGCCGAACCACTACCACCTCATCGTCGAAACGAGTCGGAGTGATCTCTCGAGTGGCATGCAGCGGCTGAACGGTCGCTACGCACAGCGATTCAATCAGCGCTACGACCGTGTTGGCCATGTGTTCCAGAACCGATTCAAGTCGTTCGTCATCGACAGTGAGGAGCACTACGAGCGCGCCGTTGCGTACGTCCTTGCGAACCCGGTCGAGGCCGGCCTTTGCGAGCAGATCGAAGACTGGCCCTGGACGACAGGTCCCAGGGACTGTCCCTGAGACATGTCTTAACCCGGGTTGGACGACGCGCGGACGACGAGCTCCACCGGCAGGATCGTCGCCGGCGGCGCGGCCTCGGGGTCTTCGATCAGCTCGATCGCCAGCTCCGCAGCGACTGTGCCGAGCTCCTGCCGATCCTGGCGGATCGTCGTCAGCGGCGGATGTGCGAGCGCGGCCGCCTCGAGATCATCGAAGCCGACGATCGCGACGTCGTGCGCCGGCTGCAGGCCCACGTCGCGAATCGCCTGCAGCGCGGCGAGCGCCATCAGGTCCGACGCGGCAACGATTGCGGTCGGACGCTCCGGGAGCGCGAGCAGCGCGCACGTTTCGCGGTATCCCGACGCGGACGAGAAGTCCGCCTCCCGCACGTAGTCGTCCGGAAGCACGAGCCCGAGCCGGCCCGCTTCGCGACGGAACGCGGCGATCCGGTCGCGGCCGGCGACGGTATTCGGAGCGCCCGCAACGTGCGCGACCCGGCGGTGGCCGAGTGCGTACAGATGCGCAAGCGCAAGCCGGACGCCGTCGGCGTGATCCGAGCCGACGAACGCAGCGCGTCCGACCTTGCACCTCACGTCGACGCCGACGAGTGGAATCCCACGCGTAGCAAGGTCGGCGACAAGCGGATCGTCGTCGTCCACTCCGATCAGGACCGCCGCGTCGAACCGATGCTGCAGACCGAGGTCGTCCGGCTGAAGCAGCAGCGCCTCGTAGTCGGAATGCGAGAGCCGCCGCGAGATCGCCCCGAGCACCTTGCCGAAGAACACCAACGAGAGGTCGCGGTGGCCCGCGTTGTCGCCGACCACGACCGCGACGAGCCGAGTTCGCTGGCTCGCCAGCGCGCGTGCCGCGGGATCCGCGCTGTAACCGACCTCGCGGGCCACCTCCCGCACGCGTTCGCGTGTTTCCTGGCTCACGTCGGCCCGGTCGTTCAGCACGCGCGAGACCGTCGCGATCGAGACTCCGGCTCGCTCGGCCACGTCGCGGATCGTCGGGCGATGGCTCACGATGGAGCCTTGTACTAACAAATACGGGCTCCGGCAGTCACAAAGTTGGGCGGCTGCCCCCCTACAATCGAGGAGGCTCATGGAACCGACCGAGGTGGCTCGCTTGGAGGGGTCTGACCATTTCGAGAGCGCTGCGGCGGTCGCAGATCGCTTTCTCGAGAACATCGAGACCGTCGTCCACGGCAAGCGTGACGAGATCAAGCTCGTCCTAGCAGCCCTCCTCTGCGGCGGACACGTCCTGTTCGAGGACGTACCGGGCACCGCGAAGACGGTCCTCGCTCGGGCGATCGCGCAGTCGATCGAGGGGGCCACGCCGTCCCGGATCCAGTGCACTCCCGACCTGCAGCCGACCGACGTCACGGGGCTCTCGATCTACAACCAGCGCGAACGCGACTTCGAGTTCCGGCCCGGGCCGATCTTCGCGAACGTCGTGCTCGTCGACGAGGTCAACCGCGCCATGCCGAAGACGCAGTCGGCCTTGCTCGAGGCGATGGCCGAACACCAGGTCACGGTCGACGGCCAGACGCGCGTGCTGCCTGACCCGTTCCTGCTGATCGCGACGGAGAACCCGATCGAGTACGAGGGCACGTTCCCACTGCCGGAGGCGCAGCTCGACCGCTTCTTCCTCAAGACCGCGCTCGGCTACCCGTCGACGGACGAGGAACTGCAGATCGTCGACGAGCAGCGTCACGGGCACCCGCTCCGCTGGTTGCAACCCGTGATCGGCGTCGAGGAGGTGCACGCGATGCGCGAGGCTGTCACGGCTGTGTACGTCGACGTAATCCTGCAGCGCTGGATCGTCGAGCTCGTGCGGGCGACGCGCTCGCTCGACGAGGTTGCGGTGGGCGCGTCCGTGCGCGGGAGCCTCGCGCTCGAACGTGCCGCACGCGCGTGGGCGCTGCTCGACCACCGTCCGTATGTCGTGCCGGAGGACATCGAGCGGCTGTTCGCAGCCGTGCTGCTGCACCGCATCGTGTTCCGTCCGACGTTCCTGGCCGAAGCGCGCCGGATCGGCTGGACCGCGGCTGTCGCGGGGATCGCGGAGAAATGCTTGGCCGCGGCACCTCGCCCCGCGGCCGAATCGTCCGAGTCGCCCCGTCCGCCGGAGCGCCTGCCGGTCGCCCAGCAACCCGACTAGTTCTTGTCCAGCACGGAGGTCACCTTTCCGCTGGCGCCCCGCCGACGGTTCGCGGGCCTTCCGTTCGGCGGGATGACGAGCGTGCGCCGCGGCACCGGCTCGGACGTCGCCGGCTCGCGTCCCTACCGCCCCGGCGACGACGCGCACTCGATCGACTGGGCCGCGTCGGCGCGGCTCTCGTCGGCGCACGGGTCGGACGAGTTCATCGTCCGTGAGTATCTGGCCGAGGAGGCGCCGCGGGTCGTCGTGCTCAGCGACCGGCGGCCGGCTATGTCGCTGTTCCCGCGTCCGTTGCCGTGGCTCGACAAGCCCGAGGCGATGCGGCAGGCGGCGGGGCTCGTCGCCGAGGCGACGCTCGCCGCGCGCGGCTTCTTCGGCTACCTCGACCTCGGGGGGGACGACGCCGAGTGGATCCCGCCGCGCACGCACCACGAACTGCCCGACGCGGTCCATGGCGGGTCGTTCGGCGCCCCCGAGGACAACCTCGAGCGCGCGTTCGAGTTTCTCGCGCGGCTGCAGCCGCCACTGCCGGCCGGGTCGTTCGTCTTCGTCCTCTCCGACTTCCTGATGCCCTTCGCGGAGGAGCAATGGATCTCCGCGCTCGAGCGGCGCTGGGACATCGTGCCCGTCGTGATCCAGGACCCGGTCTGGGAGCGGAGCTTCCCCGACGTCGGCGGTGTTGTCCTGCCGTTGCACGACCACACGACGGGCCGTTTCGTCTCCGTTCGCCTGACCGCTCGGGAGGCAGAGTGGCGGCGAGAGGAGAACGAAGCGCGCGCGGAGCAGCTGCTGGCGCGGCTGCGGACGCTCGATCTCGGCCCTGTGCTCGTGACGACCTCTGACCGGGGCGACATCTTCCAGGCGTTCCTCGAATGGGCGGACGAGCGGATCGTCTCGCGGGGGCACTGGTGGTGACGCGGCAGCGGCTCGCGATCGCCGGCGGGGTCGCGGCGCTCGCCCTTGCGCTCGTGCTCGTGCTGACGTTGCGTGGCGGCGGCGGCGCCGGGGCGACTCCGCGGGAGCCCATCGAGGGCGCGACGCAGCTCTCCCGTTCCGGCACGCTCTTCGCGGATCCGATGCGTGCGTCGGTGCAGGTCGTGGTCGACCGGCGTCGCGTCGATCCGGAGCAGGTCGGGTTCACCACGCACTTCGAGCCGTACGTACGTCTCGGGCTTCAGCACGTGACGCGCCACGACACGGGGCAGTTGACACGGCTCGAGTACTCCGTCGAGCTGATCTGCCTGACCAACATCTGCCTCTCGAAGGACAAGCCGGAGCCCGTGCGCGTGCAGTTCCCGCCGGCCGAGGTCTTCTACGTGCCCAAGAGCGGCGGCCGGCGCACGCTCCGGCTGCCGTGGACGGCCACCACGATCGGCCCGCGCACGAGCGAAGCGGATCTCGCCGGTTCCGATCCGTTCCTGCAGCCGAGCTGGCGTGCGACGACGGATCCGCTGGCGGTGTCGTACGGGACCTCGCCGCACACGCTGCGTACCATCCTCTTCGTCGCCAGCGGGCTGCTGCTCGCGCTCGCGTTGTTTGCGCTGCTTCGCTTCGTCACGACCGGACGGCTACGCCTCCGCATCCTCAGCCCGCTCGAGCGTGCGGTCGTGCTGGTCGAGCGCGCGCCCGAGGCCGCGCCGGAGAAGCGCAAGGCCCTCGAGCTGCTGTCGCGCGAGCTCGCGCGCAGCGGCGAGCCCGACCTGGCGCTCGTCGCGCGTGAGCTCGCGTGGGCCGAGCCGACGCCGCTCCCGACGCTGACCCAGCCGCTCACGCTCGACGTGCGGCGCGTCATCGAGCAGAGGTCGAACGGACATGCGACGGCTTAAGCGCCTCCGCGGACCCGCGATTCCGATCGCGACCACGGCGGAGCTGGCGCCCGCGGTGCGGCGGACTCTGTTCCTGCGGATCGTGCTCGGTGCCGTGCTGATCAGCCTGGTCGTCGCAGCGACCGAGACGGGCCGGTCCGACGCAGCCGCTACGCGCGGGCTGCTGCCGGGCGGGGTCGGAGGCATGTTGGTGCTCGACGTCTCGCGCAGCATCAAGCCCGAAGCCAACCGGACGATCACGAGCGTCCTGCAACAGCTGATCGACGCGCGCGCACGGATCGGGCTCGTCGCGTTCTCCGACATCGCATACGAGCTGCTGCCGCCGGGCTCGCCGTCCGCGGAGCTGAAGCCACTGCTGCGGTACTTCGGCCCCTCGGCACCGCGGCCCGGCCCCGATCCGTATCCGCCGAACCCTTGGTCGAGCAGCTTCTCCGGCGGGACGCAGATCTCCTCCGGTCTCGCGGTCGCGCACGCGGCGCTTACACGTGCAGGCGAGCCGAAAGGGCCGATCCTGCTGGTCAGCGACCTGGACACCGCGCCGGACGACGTCCCGCGTGTCGCGCTGACGTTCAACCAGTTCCGCAATCAGGGCGTCCCGTTCCGCATCGTCGCCGTGACGCCGCGTGAGGACAACCTCTCCCTGTTCAAGAACCTTGCCGGGCCGG
This sequence comes from Actinomycetota bacterium, assembly GCA_046729555.1. Classification (GTDB taxonomy): domain Bacteria; phylum Actinomycetota; class Thermoleophilia; order Gaiellales; family Gaiellaceae; genus 3-1-20CM-4-69-9. The sequence goes on from JBKPGW010000113.1 coordinate 9,379, forward strand.
GTGCCTTCACGGCGCCGGTGAAGCGCACGAGCGGAGGGATTGGCCAGACGGAGGGTGGGGAGCACGGCAACACGCCGTGGGCGCTGATCGCCCTCGCGCTGCTCGTCCTCGGCGCGCTCGCCGCGAACGAGCACTGGTGCGGACGACTTCCGGTGCCGAGGACGGAGTCGTGAGCTGGCGCTGGCTGACCACGGCGATCGTCGCGCTCGCCGCGGGAGTGATCCTCCTGCTGCTCGCGGTCGACGTAGGCCGCTGGAACACCGCAATCGCGCGCGGCGATGTGCGCTTCAAGTTCGCGCCGACGCGCTCCGACCTCTGGCAGCCTCAGGAGATCCTTCCTTTCGATCCCGCGAAGCGGCTGCTCGGCATCGACGACGATCTCTTCTATCGCGAGGCGCTCCGGCGCTTCTATCTCGGCCGGCCGCACGCGAATAAGTGGGCGCAGACGAACATCGATGCCCTGCGCAGCGAGGCGACCGTCTCGCTCGCCGAGTACATCCGCGAGGGGAAGGATTCGAAGCGCCGCTCGCAGGCGGCCAACCTGCTGGGGGTGCTCGGCCTCGGGCTGGCGGCGACCGACGATCCGGGCCAGCGGTTGCGTTTCTTGCTGTTCGCCTCGCGGTCGTTCCGCGGCGCGCTGACGATGGATCAGACGAACGAGGACGCAAAGTTCAACCTGGAGCTCACGCTTCGGCTCCTGCGGCAGTCGCCGACCAGCACCGGCGGCGGCGCCGCTCGCGGCCCGGGACGCGGCGGCGGCGCGGCGCTCGCGAAGCCGGGCAGCGGCTACTGATGGCCTTTCTTTCTCCGCTGGCCGCTCTGGTCGCGGTTGCGGTCGTGGCACCGCTCGCCGCGCACGCGCTGCTCGAGCTGCGCGCGCGACGCGTCTCGCGCGGGCTCGGGCTACAGCCGCCGCCGTTGCGGTCGCGCCTCGGCGTCCCAGGCGCGATCGCCGTGATCGCGGGTCTGCTCGGGATCGCGGCGGCACAGCCGGTCATCTCGGGGACGCGCACGCACACGGGCCGGTCCGACGCGCAGGTGTACGTTCTGTTCGACGTGTCGCGCTCGATGCTGGCGCAGACGAGCGCGGACGCTCCAACGCGCCTCGCTCGCGCGAAGCGGCTTGCACTCCAGCTTCGTCACGGCATCCCCGACGTTCCGTTCGGGATCGCGTCGCTGACCGACCGCATGCTCCCGCACCTCTTCCCGACGCTCGACGCGGACGTGTTCGAGTCGACCCTCGGCGATTCGATTGGCATCGAGCGACCGCCGCCGGCGGGCACGGAGAGCCTGGCGACGGACTACAACTCGCTCGGCGACACGGCGACGAACAACTATTACCGGCCGAACGTCGGCAAGCGTCTGCTCGTCGTCTTCAGCGACGGCGAGAGCCGCTTCTTCGACGAGGTCGTGCTGGCGCGGAAGCTGGAGAAGGGCGGCGTCCACGTCCTCTTCGTGCGTCTCTGGAAGGTCGACGAGAAGATCTATCTGAGGCGGAACGAGGTCGATCCCGGCTACCGGCCGGATCCGCAGTCGGGTGCGTCGGCGCAGCGGATCGCGAGCGCGGGCCACGGCGAGGTGCTCGGCGAGGACCCACGCGTCCTCGTCAGCACCGCGAAGGCGTTCCTCGGGAGCGGCCCGCAGACGAAGGTCCGCGAACAGAAGACGCGCGTGTCACTCGGACCGTACGTCGCGCTGGCAGCACTGCTCCCGCTCGGGTTCGTGCTGCTGCGCCGCAACCTCTAGCTCCAGCCGTCGCGTCAGGCGAACTGCTGGGGTCAGACCCCTGCGGGGTCAGACCCCAGCCGTTGGCTCCCGACGCGCGATTCCTACAAGGTCAGTGTCATCGAGCCCGTGGCCGCGCTCTGCGGGTCGATCACGATCGTGTAGGTGCCGTCGACGGGAAGGGTCGCCGTGATGGTGCGCGCCGTGGTGCCGACGAGTGTGTTCGAGACGAGCGCCGTCCCGTCAGGCTTCAGGATCGACACATACGAGCTCGAGATCGTGATCGCCGAGAGCTTGAGGGCGATCGCGCGGCCCGCCGTGCCGTCGAAGGTGACACGCGCGTTCTGGCCGGGAGTCCCAACCGAGACGTTTTGCGGAGTGCCGCCGATCACAATGCTCCCGCCGACGTCCGCCGGCACGTCGTAGAGCGTCAGTGTTGCGGAGCCCGTTGCCGAGCTCTGCGGATCGATCGTGACCGTGTACGTGCCAGCGACCGGCAGCGTCTGCGTGTCGACGAAGGTGCCCAGCGTCGCGAAGATCGTGTTCTTCACGAACGAGGTCCCGTCAGGCCTCGTGATCGAGACGTACGCCTGGGACAGTGTCGACGGTCCGACCTTGAGGCTGACGCGCTGGCCCGCGGCGCCGTCGAAGGTGAACTTCGCGTTTTGGCCGGGGACGGTCATGCTCGCCGAGGCGGACGGGCCGCCTGCCGCCAGCGTGCCGCTCACGTCCGCCGGCACGTCATAGAGCGTGAAGGTCGCCGAGCCGGTGGTCATGTTCGGCGGATTGACGACGAGCGCGTAGCTCCCCGCCGCCGGCAGCGTGCGCAGGTCCATGAAGCCCGTGCCCGTGCCGAAGACCGAGCTGCTTCCGACCGTCTTCCCGTCCGGGCCGACGATCGACAAGGTCGCGGAGGAGAACGCCGAGGACGTGATCTTCACGCTGACGCGCTGGCCCGCCGTTCCGTTGAAGGTGAGGCGGCCGTTCTGGCCCGGGACGGTCGTGGAGATCGACGCCGGCGCGCCGCCCGGCGAGATCGGGCCGCCCGCATCGTCAGGGACGTCGTACAACGTCAGCGTCGCCGATCCCGTTGCGGCGGCCTGACCGTCGACGACGATCGCGTACGCGCCTGCTGCCGTCAGCGTCATCGTGTCGACGAATGCTCCGCTCGTGCTGACGTACCGGTTCGTCAGCAGCGCGGTCCCGTCCGGCTTGAGGATGGAGACGAACGCGAGCGAGAGCGACACGCCGGAGAGCTGAAGGCTGATCCGCTGGCCGGCCGCCCCGTTGAACGTCACGCGTGCGTTCTGACCGGGAGTGCCGATCGAGATCGACGTCGCCGGGCCTCCCGGCGTGATCGTTCCGACCGCGTCAGCCGGAACGTCGTAGAGCGTCAGCGTCATCGAGCCGGTGACCGACAGCAGCGGATCGACGACGATCGTGTAGGCACCGGTGACCGGCAGGGTCTTCGTGTCGATGAAGCCGCCGGAGGTGCCGGCGTACGTCATCGCGACGTTCCCGCCGCCGGGCTTGACGATCGCGACCTGGGCTGCCGTCATCGTCACGCCGGACATCGCGAGGCTGATGCGCTCACCTGCAGTGCCGCTGAATCGGAGCTCGGCGTTCTCGCCCGGCGACGTCGTCGTCACCGTCACGGCCGGCCCGCCGGCACTGATCGGATACGCCTGGGTCGCGCTGCCGGTCACTCTGCGGGTGCTCGACGTCCCGCCCACCGAAGCCGTCACGGAGAGCGTGACTGCGCCGCGCGCGCTCGGAGTGAAGGTGCCCGTGTAGTAGCCGTCGCCACGGGGCGTCAGTGGGACGGGAGTCCCGTTCGCGTCCGCCGTCACGCTCACGCCGCCACTGTCGGCGCAGTCGGTCGCGATGGCCGAGAACGACACCGGCGTGCCGACATCCACGATGAACCCGGGACCGGGGGAGTCGAGCCAGACCTGCGGGCTCGAGCTGCACGCGACAGCCTTGGCGACGTTCAGCCGCCCGCCGGTGGTCGTCACGTCCTCGAGGGCCGGGTCGGCGTCGACGCTGTCGAGGAGGAGCGCCTTCAGACCGACGGCGGTCGCTGAAGGAAACTCCGCCTTCGCCAGGGCCGCTGCCCCGGCCACGTGCGGCGTCGCCATCGACGTGCCGCTCAGGTACTGGTAGCCGCCGCCCGGCCAGGTGGAGTAGATGTTCACGCCTGGAGCGCCGACGTCGACCGACTGCCGTCCGTAGTTCGAGAAGTACGCCATGTCGTCCGAGCTGTCGGTCGCCGCGACCGCGACGACGTTCGGCAGGTCATACGAGGCCGGGTAGGTCGGGTCGGAGTCGTTGTCACTGCCTTCGTTTCCAGCTGCCGCGACGAACAGCGAGTTGCGCTGATCGGCAACGGTGATCGCGTCCGCCAGCGCCTGCGAGTAGTCCCCGCCGGCCCACGAGTTGTTCATCACGTCGGCGCCGTTCTGCGCCGCGTACAGCACCGCGCTGACCGCGTCGGCAGTCGTCCCCGAGCCCTGGGCGTTCAGGAACTTGACCGGCATGATCCGGACGTCCCAGTTCACGCCGGCGACTCCGACGCCGTTGTTCCCCGCTGCCCCGATCGTGCCGGCGACGTGAGTGCCGTGGCCGTGGTCGTCCATCGGGTTGTTGTCGCCGTTCGCGAAGTCCCAGCCGCGCCAGTCGTCGACGTAGCCGTTGTGGTCGTTGTCGACGCCGTCCGTGCGGCAGCCGCTGCAGTTCTCGCCGGGATTGACCCAGATCTGGGAGCTGAGATCCGGATGCGACCAGTCCACGCCCGTGTCGATGTCGGCGACGGTCACGCCTGCGCTGCCGGTCACCGCGTTCCATGCTGCCGGGGCGCCGATGCTGTTCATTCCCCACAGACTCGAGAAGGACGGATCGTTCGGGACGATGTCCGCGTGGACGACGAAGTTCTGCTCGGCGTAGCGGACGCGCGGGTCCTTGCGCAGCTTGTCGAGCGCCGCGTCGACTCCGTCGGGGCTGACGCGGACGAGCGCTCCGTGGATCTTCTTGAAGCTCTTCTTCTCGGTCGCGCCGATGGCCTTCAGCACGCTCTTCTGGTCAACGTCGCCGCGGAATCCGATCAGCAGCTCACCCGGTACCGCCTCCTGAGCGGGCTTCTTTGCCGGCGCCGCCGTCGAAGCCGGCCCGCCGAGCGCGAGCAGCGTCAGAACGGCGACGATCAGAAGTGATATGCGGGGCGTGCGGTCCATTTCTTCGACAAGGGGGTCGGGGCCGCAAGCCGACTGCCGGTCGCACAGTAGGTGCGCCCCCGGCGCAAAGCGCCCCTGATTCGAGGGATTCCCGACGCTAGGATGCGCCGGCCGATGAGGGGTGGTCGGATCTCACTCGCCGTGCTCTTCGCAGCGGCGTTGGTGGGCCTCGGCGCACCCGCCGGCGCCGCCGTCCGCGACGACACCGACGCGCTGCAGGCGAAGCTGGACGCCGGCGGCGAGGTGTTCCTGCCCAAGCTGCCGAACGGGCAGTGTTATGCGACGCGGGGGCTCTGGATCTCCCGGGACGACACGACGATCACGTCGGACGGCGCCTGCATCGTCGCGCTCGGCTTCGGGCCGGCGCGGCTCGACCCCGACGCGAAGCGACCGCATTTCGCGAACGCGGTGTTCTACGTGAACCATTCGAACATCCGCGCACCGGTGCCGGCGCGCATCAGCATCAACGGGCTGCACATCACCGTCCCGAAGGAGAAGCGGATGCACGGCGTCGCCGTCGTCGGGCACGAGGTGACGCTGAGCGGGCTCACGATCGACGGCGCGCCGCTCACCGACGTGCTCGTCGGGTACGGGGTCGTCGGCGCGGGCGGCCTGAGCGGACGGATTCGGCTCACCGACAGCACCCTCAGCGGCGGGCAGCGCGATGTCGTCTCGGTCTTCGGCCCGGTCGACCTTCGCATCGAAGGCAACACGATCGCGCGCGGGCGCGGGAACGGCATCCACCTCCGTGCTGCGGACCGCGGTCAGCCGGTGCTTGACGCGCACGTCGTCCGCAACACGATCGCCGATAACTCCGGCGCCGGCGTCTTCCTGGATCTCGATCCAGCGAACGGGGCCCCACTGCTTGCCTCCGGCATCGAGGTCGCCGGCAACCAGATCCTGCGGAATGCACGCACCGCGCCGGCGAGGCTGCGCGCCGGCATCGTCGTCGCGGGGAAGGGCGGCGTCACGCTGAGCGAGAACGTCCTGCGCGGCAATCGCGGCCGCGCCGTCCTCAGGCGCGGCCCGCGCGTCCTCGAGCAGCGGCCTGCAATGCGCACCGTCGCGCCTGCGAGCAGCGGCGACGACACGGCTTGGCTGCAGGCGCGCCTCGACCGCGGCGGCGGGACGATCTTCCTACCGAAGCTGCCGAACGGCGCGTGCTACGCGACGCGCGGCCTCTGGGTCTCGCACGATCACACCACCATCGACTCGGACGGCGCCTGCATCGTCGCGCTCGGGCTCGGCCCGGTGCGCCTACGCTCGACCGACGGCGACCCGATCGCGGCGGATGCCGTCTTCTTCGTCAACCGTTCGAGTCAGAAGAAACCGGCGCCGGTCGAAGTGACGATCAGCCACTTGCGGATCGTCGTGCCCGCGGGCCGGCCGATGTACGGCGTTGCCGTGTTTGGGCACCGCGTCACGCTGAGCAGCCTCCACATCGAGGGCTCGCCGAAGGACGACGTGACAATCAGCGGCCGGGCGAACGGGAACTCGTATTCCGGTGATGTCTCCGTGCTCGACTCGACGCTCAGCGGTGCCGCCCGCAACGCGATCTCCGCCACCGGCGTGATCGGCCTTCGCATCGAGCGCAACACGATCCAGGGCGTGCGTGACGCCCCACCGGGACAGCCGGCCGCGGGCATCGACATCGAGCCTGACACGCGCGACCGGCCGGCGCTCGACGTGCACATCGTCGGCAACACGATCCAGGACAACGCCGGCCCGGGCATCCTGCTCGAGCTCGAGCCGAACGAGGGGCCGGCCATCCTCGCGACGGACCTGCAGATCAGCGGCAACAGGATCGTGCGGAACGCGCGCAAGCTGTCGCCACCGAAACGGGGCGGCATCGTCCTGGCAGGAGGTCAGGACGGGGGCGCCGGAACGCTGCTGCTCGAGAACAACGTCATCCGTGACAACGGCGGGCCCGGCATCTTCGAGACGCACGTTCGCCTCCTCGTCCAGGCGAGCGGCAACGACATCGGCGGGAACGAGGGCTAGGTAAACCGAACGGCTGGGGTCTGACCCGCCGGGGTCAGACCCCACGTGCGTAACTCCGGAGAGCGAGCCCGGTGCTCGTCAGCAACGCGCCGACCAGTGCAACGACCCCCAGCATCAGACCCGTGAAAGGCAGGCGGCCCAGAATGGCCGTACCTGCCGGTTGGTTGGGCGCGCCGAGCCCGCGACGCGCGCGCGGCGTCCCGTTCGCCTGTTCAACTGTCCTGCGGCCCGGTGCCGTTGAGGGCCCGACGGGACTGGACTGAGTCGAGGCCTTCGGACCGGCTGTGCCCGCAGCGCCGGCCGCACTGCCGCCGCCGATTTGGACGGGCGCCCGTCGAGTTCGACGCGCTGTTGCCACCGCGGCCGCCGGTGCCGATCGGCGCGCTCACCGCGGCGGAGGTGCCGCCGCCGCCGGCGGCGGCGGACGGAGTGGAGCTCACGGAGCTCGTCTGCGCGACGCCTGTGGAGCCGTTGGCCGCGTTGCCGCCGCCGATCTGCACCGCTCCGGCCGAGTTCGCGGTCGCGGCTTCGATTACGCGCTTTCGCAGGCTCGTATCCGGCTTGATCAACGAACAGGGAGGAAGCTGATGCCCGGCTGGCTCGAGTGGGTTCTCCTGGCAGGCGGAGGCTGGTTCGCCTTCGCGACCGTGCCCGGCCTCGGGCTGGGACGGATGATGGCGTGGGGCTCGGGCAGCGTTGAAGCGGCGCCCCCGAGCGGGACAGCCGGCTTCGGCGCGTCGACGCGGGAAGTCCATGCCTCGCGGCTTCGAGTCTTGATCGTCGACGACGACGCGCCCATCAGGTCGCTTCTTCGCGCAACTCTCACGAGCGACGAGGCTCGACGTGCGGGAAGCCGGCTCTGCCGAAGAAGCACGCGAGGTCATCCGCGAGTGGCGACCCGGGATCGTCCTCCTCGACGTCAACCTGCCGGGCCCGGACGGTCTCCCCCTCTGCGCGGAGATCGTCGGCAGTCGAGCTTACGCGGAGATCTCGGTGATCCTGCTCACGGGCGAACAGATCAGCGCGACGACCGCCCGTCTGGCGGGCGCGAAGGCTGTCGTCAACAAGCCGTTCAGCCCGCTCGAGCTCCTGGCGCTCATCGGTCGCGTCGTCTACGGGCGCGAGCTCGTACCGAGCGTGGCGGCCGCGGAGGAAGGCCAACTCCTGATGTACGCGCGTGACCTCGCCAGCATCGCTCGAACCGAACGGCGGCAACGCCAACTCCTCCAGGATGCGTATCGGGAGACGGCCATCGCCCTAGCCGATGCAGTCGACGTGCGAGACCGGGCGACGGGACTGCATGCGTTGCGAGTGCGGCGCTACGCGCTCGGCCTAGCCGAAGCCGTGGACGCGTCGCTGCTCGGCGACCCCAGCCTCGAGTACGGCTTCCTGTTGCATGACGTCGGGAAGATCGGGATCTCGGATCAGATCCTGCTGAAGCCGGGACCGCTGACCGCCGCTGAGCGTGAGCTCGTCCACGCTCACCCCACGATCGGCGCGCAGATCCTGCGAAACGTCTCGATGCTCCAGGGTGCGGGCCTCGACGTGGTCCGCCATCATCACGAGCGCTGGGACGGCGCCGGCTATCCCGACGGCTTGTTCGGCACGCAGATTCCGTTGAGCGCGCGCATCTTCGCCGTCGCGGACACGCTGGATGCGATGACGAGTGACAGGCCCTACCGGGCCGCCCTCGAGTGGGCGGATGCCGTCGGTGAGATCCAGGCTCAGAGCGGCCGTCAGTTCGACCCCAACGTGGTGCAGGCATTCGTCTCCGGAGCAGAGAGCCTCCGCTCCGTCTACGAAGACCTCAGCCTCGTCGCCTGACCAGCTCGGGCTAGTAGCCCGAGCTGAACTTCTTTTCGGCTGCGGCCTTCTTCTCGCTGCGGCGTTGCTTCAGGGTCTTCTGCGCCTGCTTCTTCGCGACCTTCTTCGGCTTGGACGCACCTTTCATGGCGCGCAGCCTACCGTGGCGGGTGGTCGGCCGGGCCTCATGCGCGTAGCGCCGTCGGGCGGTTCACGAACACGTTGTCGAGCGCGGACTGCAGGCCGGTGGCCACCGCGCCCATCAGCACGGCGCTCTCGCCCAGGCTGCTGATCTCGACGCGCGGAGGGTAGGGGAGCCAGTCGCGCAACAAGGCGCGGACCGGCTCGAGCAGGAGGTCGCCGTTCATGCCCAGCCCGCCGCCGAGCACGACCAGGGCGGGGTCGGCGACAGCGGCGATCGGCGCGATGTGCGCGGCGATCCGGTGCGCGATGCGTGCGACGATCGTGCGTGCGAGCTCGTCGCCGCGCCGTGCCGCGGTGAAGATGTCGCGGGCGTCGTAGGGCGGGGTGGAGGGAGTGCGCGCGCGGTCCCACGAAAGCTCGGCCGCGAGCGCCTCGACGCCTTCCGCCGAGGGATCCACGTCTTCCCCGATGCCCGCCAGGGCCCAGTCGATCTCGCCGGCGGCACCGTGGTTGCCGCGATGCAGCTCGCCGCCCAGGACGAGCCCCATGCCGGTGCCGGTGCCGACGGAGAGGAACGCGAAATCGTCGACGCCGCGCGCCACCCCGGCCCAGCGCTCCCCCACCGCCGCCAGGTTGACGTCGTTGTCCAGGGTCACGCTCGCTCCGAGACGCTCTTGCACCTCCTCGCCGAACGCGCGCCCTTCGAGGCCGGCGATGTACGGCTGCGTCAGCCGAAGAGTTCGCGTCGTCGCCTCGACCACGCCCGGGAAGCCGAGCACGACGCCGTCGATGCGCTCGACCGGGAGCGCGGCGGATTCGATCAGCGCGGCGTGCAGCGCCGCGATCGCGTCGAGCGCGCCGTCCGCGTCTGCACCGCGTAATTCAACGTCCTGCCGCGCGCGGATCTGGCCGGCGAGGTCGGCGACGGCGCCGCGGAGGAACCGCGAGCCGAGGTCGAGGCCGAGCACGAACGCCGCGTCGGGGACGGGCTCGAAGAAGAGCGCCCCGTAGCTCGGCCCGTCGGGCCCGCGTAACGCCTCGCGAACCAGTCCGGCGTCCGACAACGAGCGGAGAGCGAGCGAGACGGTCGGCTTGGAGATCCCGACGCGCCTCGAGATCTCCGCCCTGGAGATCGGCGCCCCCGCCCGGATCGCCTCGAGCACGGTGCGCTCGTTAAGGTGCTTCAGCAGCGGCGGCGTGGCACGTGTCAGATCCATCTGGTGAAGAAGATTAACCTCGTTAGGCCCGATCCGGCCCTGCTTGACTCCGTTTTGTCACCATCGTAGAGTCCTCGTTCGGAACCTTTACGAGATCCAGCCGTTAGCTGGAACAGCGATCCGGAGTCGGCGAGACTCACGGGCAAAGGAGGGCACGGATGAGACGGGGAGTGATCGCCGCGATCCTGATACTCGGAGCCATCGCGGCCGTCGTGGGCGCAACCGCCAGAGGCTCGGCCCACGCCGGAACGAAGGCCGACACGATCACGGTCTGGGTCGGCTGGAGCGCGCGCGAGCTCAAGGAATTCAAGAAGATCGTCGCCGAGTACGACAAGAAGCACTCGGACGTCAACGTGAAGGTCGTCGGCGGCATCAACGACGACAAGATCACGGCATCGATCCGGAGCGGCAACGTTCCCGACGTCGTCAGCTCGTTCACGTCGGCGAACGTCGGGAGCTATTGCAAGTCAGGCGCGTGGCTCGACCTGAAGCCGTTCCTCTCCAAGGATCACCTCGACGTGAACGTCTTCCCGAAGACGTCGCAGTACTACACGCAGTACAACGGGAAGCGGTGCGCGCTGCCGTTCCTGGCCGACGTCTACGGCCTCTACTACAACAAGAAGATGTTCAAGGCGGCCGGCCTGAAGAGCCCGCCGAAGACGATGTCGCAGCTCACGGCGTACGCCAAAAAGCTGACGAAGCGCTCAGCGAACCGCGCGATCAAGGTCGCGGGCTACAACCCGTTCCTCGGTTTTTACGCCGGAAACGAACCGGGCCTTTCCACCTACGGGCCACTCTTCGGTGCGAGGTGGATTGACAGCGGCGGCAAGTCGCAGCTGTCGAAGGACCCCGCGTGGAGCAGGCTGCTGCGCTGGCAGAAGAACCTCGTCGACTGGTACGGCTACAAGAACCTGCAGAAGTTCAACGCCGGCGCCGCGGACGAGTTCTCGGCGTCGCATGCATTCGAGATCGGCAAGCTCGCGATGATGATCGACGGCGAGTGGCGCGTCGCCTTCATCGCGGCCGAGCATCCAGAGCTCGACTACGGCACGGCGCCGGCTCCCGTCGACGACAAACACCCGGAGCTGTACGGCGCCGGTTACGTCAATGGGACGATCATCGGCATCCCGAAGGGCGTCAAGCACAAGGACCAGGCGTGGAAGCTGCTCAAGTACCTGACGTTCGATCCGCATCCGCTGGCGCTCTTCTCGAACGGAATCCGGAACGTCCCGACGACGAAAGCCTCGTTGAACTCCAAGGAGATCAAGCCCGACCCGCACTTCAAGACGTTCCTCAAGATCTTCGCCAATCCGAACTCGAGGACGACGCCGATCACCGCGGCGGGGAACGCCTACGGGACGCTGATCCAGGCGTTCACCGTCAAGTGGCAGGCCGGGCATGCGGGTGACCTGAAGAAGGGCCTGCAGAAGCTCGACAAGCAGATCGACGCTCAGCTGAAGCAAGCGCAGGCCGGCGGAGTGCCGTGACAGACGCCGCAGTGACTGCCGGCGCTGCCCCCTACACGGAGCAGCGCCGGCGGGCACGGCGGCGTGCAGCGTGGCGCCGCCGGCGCCTCGTCCTGCTTTTGATGGCACCGTGGCTGATCGGCTTCTCGGTCTTCTTCGGCTACCCGCTCGTGATGAGCGTGTACCTGTCGTTCACGCACTACGACCTGCTGTCGGCGCCGAAGTGGATCGGCCTGGCGAACTACAAGTACCTGTTCAACGACGACCCGCAGGTCGGGCCGGCGGTCAAGAACACGCTGTGGCTGATCGGGATCATGGTGCCGCTGCAGGTCATCTTCGCGTTCGGCGTCGCGTTGATGCTCGCCCGCGCGAGGCGAGGCGTCGGCTTCTTCCGCACGATCTTCTACCTGCCGGCGCTGGCACCGCCGGTCGCGGCGACGATGGCCTTCGTCTACCTGCTGAACCCGGCGACCGGGCCGGTCAACATCATCCTCGGGCATCTCGGGATCGATGGCCCGCTGTGGTTCCAGTCGCCGCAGTGGTCGAAGCCGTCGCTGACGCTGCTCAGCATCTGGGGCGTCGGCAACATCATGATCATCTTCCTCGCGGCGATCCTCGACGCGCCGCAGCAGCTGTACGAGTCCGCCGAGTTGGACGGTGCCGGCCCGCTGCAGCGACTGCGCTGGGTAACGCTGCCGACGATCAGCCCGGTGATCCTGTTCGCGGTCGTGATCAGCGTGATCGCGGCGCTGCAATACTTCACGCAGGCATACGTCGCCGCGAACATCGCCGCCGGCCAGGCCTCCCAGGCGGGTGACCAGACCGTCAACAACCTCGGGTATCCCGAAGGCTCGACGCTCTTCTATCCCGTGTTGCTGTACCAGCACGGCTTCAAGTTCTTCAACATGGGCTACGCGTCGGCACTGACGGTGCTGCTGCTCGTCGTCGCGTTCACGATCACGGTCCTCATCATCCGCCACTCGCGACGCTGGGTGCATTACGCCGGAGCCGTGAAATAAGCGTCGCCGTCGCGCAGCCGCTCGTCCGCCGCAAGGTGCCGGCCGCCGTGCGGCGCAAGCGCTTCCTGGTCGCCGTCGCGAACCACTCGCTGCTGATCGCCGCCGCCGTCATGTTCCTGGCGCCGTTCTTCTTCATCGTGCTGACGGCGCTCATGACGAACGAGCAGGCGTTGTCCTCTCATCTCTGGCCGAGGCCGTTCCGCTGGCAGAACTTCGTCGACGTCTTCCACCAGGCGCCGATCTGGCGCTGGACGCTGTACACGATGATGTATGCGGTGCTGGCGACGCTCGGTGTCCTCCTGTCGAGCATCCCCGTCGCGTACGCGCTCTCACGCATCCGGTGGCGGGGCCGCAACCTCGTCTTCGCGACCGTCCTCGTTGCGCTGATGCTGCCCCCCGTCGTGTCCGTGGTGCCGCTCTACGTGATGTGGTCGAAGCTGCACCTCGTCGGCAATCTCGGCCCGCTGATCATCCCGAACTGGTTCGGAGACGCCTTCTCGATCTTCCTCCTGCGCCAGTTCTTCCTGACGATCCCCGAGGAGTACCTCGACGCCGCGCGCGTGGACGGGTGCGGCGAGCTCCGCATCCTCACAACCGTCGTGCTACGCCTCGCGAAGCCCGCGATCGCGGCGGTCGCGCTCTTCTCGTTCCTCTACACGTTCAACGACTTCTTCCTTCCGAACATCTATCTGCGCGAGAACCCGACTCACTGGGTGCTGCAGATCGGCCTGTCCGAGTTCCGCTCGCTGCACCAGGTGCAGTGGAACCTGACGATGGCAGCGACCCTGCTCGTGATGGCACCGGTGATCATCCTCTTCTTCCTGGCGCAGAAGGCATTCGTGGAAGGCGTCACGCTGACGGGGGTCAAAGGATGAAGATCGCGGTGATCGGCGGCGGCTCGACCTACACGCCCGAGCTGGTGTCGGGGTTGTCGCGCGAGCGCGACCGCATCGACGTCCGCGACCTCGTGTTGCACGACATCGACGAGGAGCGGCGCGAGGTCGTCGGCGGGCTGGCTGGCCGCATGCTCGAGCGCCAGGGCTACGAGGGGGCGCTGTCCGTTACGGACGATCTCGACCGCGCGCTCGACGGGGCCGACTTCGTCCTGATCCAAATCCGTGTCGGCGGCCAGGAGGCGCGGCTGTCCGACGAGACGGTGCCGCTCGCGTGCGGCTGCATCGGGCAGGAGACTACGGGTGCAGGCGGGCTCGGAAAAGCTCTGCGCACGGTCCCGGTCGTGCTCGGCATCGCCGAACGCGTGCGCGAACGGGCCGCCGACGGCGCGTGGATCGTCGACTTCACCAATCCGGTCGGGATTGTCACACGCTCGCTGCTCGACCACGGCCACCGCGCGGTCGGCCTCTGCAACGTGGCGATCACGACCCAGCGCAAGCTCGCTCGGCTACTCGGCGTCGAGCCGGAGCGCGTGCTGATCGACCAGGTCGGGCTGAACCACCTGTCGTGGGTCCGCTTCGTGCGTGTCGACGGTGAGGACGTTCTCCCAGGGCTGCTGGCCACGCACGGCGACGAGCTGGCGCAGGGGGTCGGGCTCCGGCGCGGCCTGCTCGAGGAGCTCGGCGTGCTGCCGTCCTACTACCTGCACTACTTCTACGCACACGACGCCGTCCTGGCGGGGCAGCTCGACGGTGTCCCGCGTGCGGTGACCGTTGCGGAGATCGAGCGCGGACTGCTCGATCTGTACCGCGATCCGAACCTCGTCGAGAAGCCCGCGCTGCTCGAGCGGCGCGGCGGTGCCTTCTACAGCGAGGCCGCGATCGGCCTCGTCGGGTCGCTCGCGACCGGGGACGGTGCCGTGCACGTGGTCGACACCCGCAATGACGGGACGATCGGCGGGATGGCGGCCGACGACGTCGTCGAGGTGCCGGCACGGATCGGTGGGAAGGGCGCGGCGCCGCTCCCGCAGCCGCCCGTCGCCCCGGAGCTGCTCGGGCTGATGCAGCACGTCGCCGCCTACGAGCGCCTGGCCGCGCAGGCTGCGGTGACCGGCGACCGCGCGCTGGTGCAGAAGGCGTTGCTCACACATCCGCTCGTCGCGCAGGACGCGGTGTCGGTGGAGCTCGTCGAGCGTCTGTTGGAGGCCGGCGCGCAGCACCTGCCCCAGTTCCGGGCCGGGAGTCGCATATGACGCGCGCCGCGGTGCTCGCCGTCGACGGCGGCAACTCGAAGACGGACCTCGCGCTCGTCGGGGCAGACGGGTCGCTGCTCGCACTCGTGCGCGGCCCGCTCAGCTCGCCGCACCACCTCGGCGTCGACGGCTCCCTTGCCGTGCTCGACCACCTGCTCGCCGACGCGGTCAACGACGCGCGCATTGGCGACCACGGCGGGAAGATCGCCGATGTCGCGTCACTGCTGCTTGCGGGCGTGGACTTCCCGGCGGAGGAGGAGGCGGTGCGCGAGGCGGTCGAGCGGCGCGGCTGGGCACGGCAGGTGCACGTTGGCAACGACACGTTTGCCGTCCTGCGAGCGGGCACGGAACGCGGCTGGGGAGTCGCGGTGACATGTGGCGCGGGCATCAACTGCGTCGGGGTGGGCCTGGACGGCAGGCATGCGCGCTTTCCGGCGCTTGGCGAGATCACCGGCGACTGGGGCGGAGGGTACGACCTCGGCAAGGCCGCGGTTTTCGCGGCAGCGCGCAGCGAGGACGGGCGCGGGCCGCGCACGAGCCTCGAGCACGCCGTCCCGGCGCATTTCGGGCTCGAGGCCCCGAGCCAGCTCGCCGAGGCGATCCACTTCGGCCACATCGCCGAGCGTCGCATGATCGAGCTCGCGCCGGTCGTGCTCGCCGAGGCCGCCGACGACGCTGTCGCCGCCGCGATCGTCCAGCGCCTCGCGTCGGAGGTGGTCGCCCTCGCACGGGTCGCACTCAAGCGGCTCGACCTCACGAACGAGCGCGTCGAGGTGCTCCTCGGCGGGGGCGTCCTGCAGGACGCCGACGGCGATCTCCTCGCCGCGATCGACGCCGGCCTGCGCGAGCACGCTCCCTCCGTGACGGTACGCCCGACCGCCTCCGCGGCGGTCGTCGGCGCCGCCCTGCTCGGCCTCGACGAGCTGGAGGCGGCGCCCGCCGCGCAGGAGCGGTTGCGGCGCGAGCTCGCAGACGCGTTCTCGCGGCTCGAGGGGTGAACGTTGGCTGAGGTTCGTTTCGTCGAGGCGACGCGCATCTATCCGGGAAACGATGCGCCGGCCGTCAACGCGCTGAATCTCGACATCAGGGACGGTGAGTTCATGGTGCTCGTCGGCCCGTCCGGGTCCGGCAAGACGACCGCCCTGCGGATGCTCGCCGGCCTCGAGGAGGTCGACGCGGGCGCCGTCTTCATCGGCGACCGCGACGTCAGCGACGTCCCGCCCAAGGAACGCGACGTGGCGATGGTGTTCCAGAACTACGCGCTCTATCCGTACCTCACGGTTGCCGCCAACATCGGTTTCCCGCTTCGGATCGCCAAGATGCG
Source organism: Actinomycetota bacterium (assembly GCA_046729555.1). Classification (GTDB taxonomy): domain Bacteria; phylum Actinomycetota; class Thermoleophilia; order Gaiellales; family Gaiellaceae; genus 3-1-20CM-4-69-9. The sequence continues at coordinate 25,454 of JBKPGW010000113.1, forward strand.
CAAGCGCGATCGGGAGGCACGCGTGCAAGAGGTCGCCAAGCTGCTCGGGCTGACGGACTTCCTCGACCGCAAGCCGGGTCAGCTTTCAGGCGGCCAGCGCCAGCGGGTCGCGATGGGCCGTGCGATCGTCCGCGTGCCGAGCGTGTTCCTGATGGACGAGCCGCTCTCGAACCTCGACGCCAAGCTTCGCGTGCAGATGCGTGCCGACATAGCGGCGCTGCAGGCTGACTTCGGGATCACGACCGTCTACGTGACGCACGACCAGGCCGAGGCAATGACGCTCGGCCACCGGGTCGCCGTCCTGCACGACGGCCGTCTGCAGCAGTGCGGCCCTCCGCGCGTTCTCTACGAGCGTCCGGCGAACCTGTTCGTGGCCGGCTTCATCGGCTCGCCTTCGATGAACCTCTGTCCGGTCGAGGTGCGCGATGGGAAGGCCTCCTTCGGCGGGGTGGACGTCCCCGTGCCGACGAACGGAAGCGCGCGCCTCGTCGTCGGGGTGCGGCCGGAGGCGCTCGAGGTCGCCGGCGAGGGAATACCGGCGCGCGTCGAAGTGGTGGAGGACGTCGGCGCGGACGCGTTCGTCTTCTGCAGCGCAGATCTCGGCGGCGAGCAGACGAGGCTCGTCGCGCGTACGGAGGTGCGGCATGCGCCCAGGCAGGGCGAGCGTGTCGCGCTGCGGCCCCGCGCCGAGGAGGCGCATCTCTTCGATCCGGAGACGGGCGAGCGCCTCACCGATTCTTGACACTCGTGGGTTAGCGTCCGTGGGAGCGGATGGCCGTCCCGCTCCAGAGCGACGTTCCGACCTTCGTTGCGTCGGCGCATGCGCGCCTGGACTACGTCCGAGGGCAGATCGTGGTGCGCGTCCACGAGGGCACGCTGCGTACCGAGAGCGTCACCGGCTCGTTCGAGCTGCTCGAGCGCGAGGCGGGGGCGCACACGATCGAGCCGCTCGACGGCGCGGATGGACTGACGCTCGTCGAGCTGGACGACAGCGCCGTGTCCGGCGAGTTGCGCACCGTCGAGTCGTCTCCCGCGATCGCCTTCGCCGAGCGCGTGCCGGCGCGATGGCTGTCGGCGACGCCGGCCCCCGATCCGAGGCACAACCGGCAATGGGGCCTGCGCGCCATTCGCTGGTTCGACGTCGAGCCGCCGGACGCCGAGGAGGTGATCGTCGCGATCTGCGACACCGGCGTCGACGGCGAGCATCCGGACCTAGCAGGGGTCCTCGTCTCGTACGATCACGAGCCGGCGAGGGCGACCGACCTCGTCGGCCACGGGACGCACGTAAGCGGCATCATCGCCGCGCGCGCCAACGACGATGCGGGCATCGCGGGCATCGCCCGCTGCCGGGTCGCGATGTGGAAGGTGTTTTCGGACGACCCGCAGGAAGGGAACTTCTACGTGGACGGCGCACAGTTCCTCCGTGCGCTGAACGCCGTCGCCGGCTCGGGGGCAAAGGTGCTGAACCTCTCCCTCGGCGGCAGCGAGTCGTCACAGGCCGAGCAGCTGCTGTTCGACCGGCTCGAACGTTCGGGCGTCACCGTCGTCGCCGCGATGGGGAACGAGCACGAGCACGGTAACCCGGTTGAATATCCAGCTGCGTACGACCACGTGCTCGCCGTCGGGGCGGTTGCGGAAACGAACAGGCGCTCCCCCTATTCCAACACCGGCCGCCACATCGGCATCGCGGCGCCGGGCTCGAACATCCTCTCGACGCTGCCGACCACGCGCTCGCAATACAGACCGGAGACGGACTACGCGTCTTGGAGCGGCACGTCGATGGCAACGCCACACGTTGCTGCGGCTGTGGCGCTCGTCGCGGCGCGGCATCCCGACTGGACGCCTGCCGACACGAAGCAGCATCTGCGCGAACGCGCAGCCAAGCTTGCCGACATGCGCGGCAGCGACTTCACCCAGGCGTACGGCAGCGGCCTGCTCGACATTGCGTCCGCCCTGTCGTCAGACTGACCTCCGAGATGAGGATCCAGTTCAAGTTCCGCGAAGACGCAGACGAGGGCGAACGTCGCCGAGTCCTCGACGGTCTCGACAGCGCCGAAGCGCTGTTCCCCGACGATCACGATCCCGAGCTCGCGAGGCTCTACGTCGCCGAGCTCGCCGACGAACAGGCGCTCGACGCGCTGCAGCGCGACCGCGCCGTCGAGTTCGCCGAGCCGGAGGCCGAGCGCAAGCTGCACCTCCCCGAAGAGCTCAAGGGACGGTGACGACGGTCCTGATCGTCGACGACTACGCGCCCTTCCGGGAGAGCGCGCGCGATCTGCTCGAGAGCGAGGGTTTCGAGGTCGTGGGGGAGGCGGAGAACGGCGTCAGCGCGCTCAAGATCGCGGGCGACGTGCAACCGGACGTCGTCTTGCTGGATGTGCACCTGCCCGACTTCGACGGCTTCGAGGTCGCCGAGCGGCTGAGCCGGCTCGACCCGGCACCCGACGTCGTGCTCACGTCGAGCCGCGACGACTACGCACATCTGGTCGCGACGAGCGCGGCCCGCGCCTTCGTCAGGAAGGACGCGCTCTCCGGAGAGACCCTGCAAGCCGCGTTGGGCTGAGGCGGCTTTCCGCCTGCGGATTCACTCGAACGCGTTAGCCCGTTCGGGGGTAGACGCACATGCCTTTGCTGACGACTCTTTGGCATGGAGATCCTGCGGCGATGACGATGTTCGAGACGACTCCGGCGGCGCCCGCTGCGCCGGCGATTCCTCCGTACAGCACGGCCGAGATGCGGAGCTACCCGCTCGGCACGCTCGTCGTGCGCGCGGGACTGATGCCGCTCGAGACTGTCAATCGCGCGCTCGCCGAAGCGGCCGACAGCGGTCGTCGGCTCGGCGAGGTGCTGCTCGAGTACGGCCTGCCCGAGCGCGAGCTGACTCGTTTGCTCGCCGCGCAGCAGGGCCAGGAGTTCGTCGACCTCGACGCCTACCCGATCGACCACGAGGTTGCGTTCATGCTCCCGCGTCCGGCCGCGGAGACGTATTGCGCGCTGCCGCTCAAGCGCGACGGTGACTGCACAATCGTGGCAGTGCCGGATGCGGACAACGCATCGCACCTGACCCGGCTGCGCGAAGCGCTGCACGGCCCGATCAGGCTCGTGACTGCGGCGCGCTCCGACATCAAGGACGCAATCGTGCGGATCCACGAGCCGAAAGGAACGATCACGCAGATGGCGCTGGCCCAAGCGCGCGGCGAGACGGTGCCGACCCCGCAGCCTGCCCCGGGGCCGATCTACCGCGTCGAGGTGACGCTGGAGAGCGGCGCAACGCTGCTCGTCGCAGAGGCCTCCGACTTCGAGCAGGCGAAGGCGATCGGCATGCGTGTGATCGACGAGGCCGAGGCCGGCGGGACCGTGGCCGTGGGCGACGCCACCATCGACGGACGACAGATCACGTCCGTCGATGTGTTAGGCCGCTCCGCGGCCTAACAAGGTTCGGCGCTTCGCGCTGAACGCGCGCGAGCGCGGCTCGCGCGCTCCTTGCCGGTTGGCGATTGTTCTCTTCCGTGCGGCGCGGCAATGCTGCGCGTTGCCGCGTCGCATCAGTTCGCCTGCGCGTAAGTCGCGCTTCGCGCCGGCTTACGCTCCGGCCTTTGGTGTTTTTGTGGTTCGGGGCGCTCTTACAGCCTTGGTCTTTGTTTCGCGTGGGCAGCGATGGCTTTCCATCTCTTCTTCCTTGCTACCCGCAGGCGGTGGTCGGTTCGGGCGGCGATTGCTTCCAGCTCGCGCTGGAGCTTGCGCCACGAGCGAAGACGGTCCAGCTCCAGGCGTCCCTCGTCGACCGCGGCCAACACTGCGCAGCCCGGCTCGCGGGCGTGGGCGCAGTCGCGAAAGCGGCAGTCGGCCGCTAGTGCCTCGATGTCTTCGAACGCCGCGTTGAGGTCGCCTTCCCAGAACTGGAGCTCGCGCAGCCCGGGCGTATCGATCACGAGCGCCCCGTCGGGGAGTTGCACGAGCTCCCGGTGCGTCGTCGTGTGGCGACCGGTGCCGTCAGCTGCCATGGGGGCCGTGCGCATCAGCTCCGTGCCGACGAGCCGGTTCAGCAGCGTGGACTTACCGACACCCGAGGAGCCGAGGAGGACGACGGTTCTTCCCGGACTGAGGTGCGGCATGAGCTCGTCGAGGCCGATGCCCGTGACGTTCGAGATCGGATAGATCGGCACGCCGATCGCGACATGCTCGACCTGCAGGGCGGCGTCGGCGACGTCCGCGCAGAGGTCCGCCTTCGTGAGCACGACGATCGGCTCGGCGCCGCTGTCCCACGCCGTCGTGATGTAGCGCTCCAGCCGCCGCAGGCTGAAGTCATCGTCGAGACCGGCGAGCAGGAACGCGGCGTCGACGTTTGCAGCGAGCACTTGCTCGTCGGAGCCAAGCCCGGCGCGTTTGCGGATGAAGGCACTGCGTCGCGGGAGGATGGAGGTGATCGTCGTCTCACGCAGCCCGACCCAGTCGCCCACGGCGGGGATCGGCGCGCCGACCTCGTGCGCGTAGAACAACCGTCCGGCCGCGCGGGCGCGAAGCTCAGCCTCCGCGGACCAGACGAGGTAGGCGCCGCGGTGCTGGGCGGCGATCCGCGCAGGAACTAAGTCGTTGTCTTCCAGTTGCTCGAACGAGGACGCCCAGTTCGCGTCCCAGCCGAGCTCTTCCAGAGCAGGCAAAGCGAGTCTCCTTTGTGAGCAGGGAAAAGCGGAGAAGCTCGAGACTCGGCGCTAGTGCGGAATCGTTCCGGCTAGACGAAGAGCCTCAAGCTCTTCGGAAGGAGGCAAGCGCAATCGTCATGTTGTCGACCTCCTTTTCGCCGGGAACCATCTGACCGTAGCAGCTCACTACGGACAGCACCAGCCCACGAGCCCGGGGTCGGCGCCGAAGTTGGCGCGAATGTTCGACACCGCGAAGAGCTTCTTGAGGGGCGTGCGGATGAAGAGCCACTGGTCGGCGCTCTCCCAGTCGAGCAAGAGCCAGCGCCCGTCGGGCGACCACAGGACGTTCGTGAAGCGCCCTCTCCCACTGAAGACCGGTCCGGTCGGCCCACCGAGCACACCGGTGAGCTGCAGCGAGCTGCGCGAGCCCTCTCTCTCCACGAACGCGATGCTCTTCCCGCCTGGGGAGATCGACGCGGCTACGACCTGTGCGGCCCCGCGGTCGAGATGGCGGATGACGGGGCCGCGCTGCGAGAAGACCTCCAGCGCGTGGTCCTCAACCGCGACCAGTCGGTGTCCGTCGGTCGTCCAGGCAAGCTGGCGCGGTGCAGCACCGGTCTGCACGGTCGCACTGCGATTCCGCACGTCGACGTTCGCGATCTGGATGTCTCCCGCTCGATTCACGTATGCGAGCGCGTGCGTGCCGGGCTGCCACGCGGCGGCGCCGGGCCGCACTTTCCGCGTGAGCAGGTGATCGCCGGTCCCGTCCCCGCTCACCACACGGAGCGTGCCTCGTGCGAAGTACGCGATGCGGTAGCCGTCGTACGACCAGCGCGGGCTGCGAATCGGCCCCGCGCGTCCCAGCGACCAGTGCAAGGCGCCGTTCGGCTCGAACGCGCGGAGTTCGTTCCCGTGCACGCCGGCGACATAGAGCCCATGCGGGGACCAGGCTGCATCGTGGTAGCCACGCAGCAGGCGCTTCGAGCCGTCGCGCTGGACGACCCAGACGCCGGCCGCGGACTCGGTCAGCAGACGACCGGGCGCCGGCAGCGAGGCAAGCGCCGGTTTCGCATTCTCCTCGCCGCGCACGGCATCGCGGAGCGACCCGAGAACCGCCAGGCCGGGCGGGCTGAACGCCGCCGCAAGGATGGCCGCCGCCGCCGCAACGGCGACGAAAGGACGCCAGTCGCGTGTGTGCGGCGAGGGCAGCCGCTCCTCGTAGGCGAGGCGCACGACCTCCCAGCTGCGCTCGCCGGCTTCGTGCTCGCCGGGCGCGGGCTCACGCCAGCGCGTCATTGCACCTCCTCGCCCAGACGCTCAGCGAGGTGGTCGAGGCCGCGCCGCAACCGCGAATTCACAGTTCCCCGCGGCAGGCCGGTGAGCTCGGCGATCTCGCCCGGCGTGTACTCGAGCAGGTGTCGCAGGACGATCACGGCGCGATGCTCCGGCGACAGCTCCGCCAAGGCGGCCACGAGCGTTCGTGAGTGCGGATTGTCCGGCGCCGGGGAGGCGGCAGCGCTCTCGAGCCCGGCCTCGCCGGCCTCGCGCCGCAGCGTCCGCGCGCGCGACCAGTCGATCGCGCGGTTGACGACGATACGGTGCAGCCACGGCCCGAACGGACGGCGGCGGTCGAAGCGGTCGAGCGCACGCACGGCGGCGAGAAACGACTCCTGCGCGATGTCCTCCGCGGCGGCCGAGTCGTGCACCACAAGGTACGCCGCCCGGTATGCGCGCGGCCAGTGGTGCCGAAAGAGCGACTCGAGGTCGGAGACCGAGCCTCTCTGAGCGCCGCGTACCCAGGCGCGCTCGTCGCGTTGGGAGCCCGGCATCGCGCACGGACTCTACGAGCCGTGGCCCGCTTGAGGTCCATGCCGAGGACTACGCGACGGGGACGCGCGCAGGTCCCGGCGGGCGCAGCACGGCGAACTGATCGGTGATCTCGAGGGTCCGCGTGCGGAACCGGAACAGCGCACCGGGACGGCCCCCCGTCGGGCCGGGCGCCCGCAGCTTTCCGGTTGCCTCGAGCACGCCACGCCGCAGGAGCACTCGCTGCAGGTTCGTGGCGGAGACGTCGTGCCCGAGGGCCGCGGCGTAGAGATCGCGCAGCTCGGAGATCGTGAACTCCGCCGGCGCCAGCGCGAAGCCGAGATTCGTGTAGGAGAGCTTCGCCCGCAGCCGCTCGCGGCCGGCCAGCACGATCGCCTCGTGGTCGAAGGCGAAGGCGGGAACGCGCTCGACGGGATGCCATTCGGTGTCGCCCGGCACCCGCGGGTCGAGGTCACTGGGGACGAGGCCGAGGTAAGCCGTCGCGAGCTGCCACTCCTGCGGGGAGCGCTCCGGATCGCTCAGTGTCTCGAGTTGCTCGAGGTGCGCGACCTCGCGCACGTCGACCTTGTCGGCGAGGTGCCGGCGGATCGATTCTTCGAGCGTCTCGCCCGGAACGAGATAGCCGCCGGGCAGTGCCCACCCTCCCTTGAAAGGCTCGCGCGCACGTTGCCAGAGCAAGACGTGGAGCAGGCCGTGGCGGACCTGCAACACCACCGCGAGGCTCACATGAGCGGGACTAGGGTGGGCCGTGCTAGTCTCGGTCACAGTTTTCGCCCCATAGTCGTAAACCTTAGCGGAAAGGTCGGGATGAAGAGATCGCTCGCACTCCTCGGCGCTGTCCTCCTCGTCGCCGGCTGCGGAGGCGGCGGCAGCAGCAAGAGCTCGTCGAGCACCAACTCGCAGGCAGGCTCGAACATCAAGATCGGCCTCGTCACCGACGTCGGCGGCCTCAACGACCGCGGCTTCAACCATCTCTCGTACGTCGGCCTGCAGCGCGCGCAGAGCGAGCTCGGCGTCCAGCAGCGTGTCTTCCAGGCGAACTCGACACAGCAGTACGTCCCGAACCTGTCGACGTTCGCGCGCCAGGGCTACGACTTGACGATCGGCGTGGGCTTCACCGAGGCGACGGCGATCGACACTGCGGCGACGAACTTCCCGAACTCGAAATTCGCGATCGTCGACGTCAACCAGACGGAGGAGCCACACAAGCCGCCGAATCTGCTCGGCCTCCTCTTCCGCGAGCAGGAGACCGGCTATCTCGTCGGCTACCTCGCCGGGCTCGAGGAGAAGCGCATGCCGGGCAAGGACGTGATCGGCTCGGTCGGCGGGCAGAAGCAGCCGCCGGTCGACCGCTTCATCGCCGGCTATCAGGCGGGCGCGAAGGCCGCGGATCCAGGTATCACGCTGCTGAACGGCTACTCGGAGGACTTCAACGACCAGGCCAAGTGCAAGCAGGTGGCGCTGAACCAGATCGAACAGGGCGCCGGCGTGGTCTTCTCGGTCGCCGGAGGGTGCGGCCTGGGCGCACTCGACGCCGCGAAGGAGAAGGGGGTGTGGGGGATCGGCGTCGACGCCGACCAGTCGTTCCTC